>CAIQIQ010000022.1 GCA_903871935.1 uncultured Phycisphaerales bacterium | reverse complement strand
TGCATCGAGGCAGCTTTCCTGAGTAGACAGTAAACGGGGTTCGATCGGGTATCTCACCCTTTAGGACGTTCATTACACGACGGCGGGGCATAGGTTTCACGTAAATGCTCCTGTTTTGTGTTCCCCTCAGATCCGCTAAATGGTTCCGAGCAGCCGGGCGCCTCCGAGGCCGCCATAGCCGGAAAAATAGGTGCGGAATCCCTCGGCATAGCGGCAGCCGGCCTGGATTCCGTACAACACTGCGTGGGCGTACTTCTCTTCGGTATAGGGCACCATGCCGACCTGGCGCTGGCCGCGGTTATGATCGATGAGACTCACATTGCGGGGACCGGCGCCGGCGGGCTTGCGGGCATAAAGATCGGCGAACTGGGCGGCGATTTCCAGGGCATCGTATAACTCATCGGTGATGTCGACGAAGGTGTCGGGCTTGAAGTTGTGGGTCTGGAAATCGATCTCAAACTGGAAGAGGCCGCGCACATCTTTAAGTGAATCGGCATCCTCCGGCGGCTGGAAGCACGCCTGGTGCATCGCGGCGATGCGGGTGACCGCGCCCAGTGCCACATGGTCCTGATTGGAATCATCTTCCCAGTGGCAGAAGAGAAGATCGGGCCGCAAATCCTTAATCACCTCGACGAGGCGGCCGATGGTGGCGGGCCTATTCTCAATGCGCATGTAGTCGTAGCCCAGCTTGAGAAGGTCGATGCCGTTGTCGGATGTCACCTTCTTGGTCAGCGCCTCGACCTCTGCTCCGCGGCCTTGGACGGTGGGCCAACTGCCGTACTGCGAGACCGCCTGGACCATGGTCACATGATGGCCTCGACGCGCGGCCTTGAGCGCAAGAGCGCCCATGCCCAGCCAGCAGTCATCCATGTGAGCGCCTACGGCGACAATCGAAAGCGGTTCATCAGTCTTGGTTGCCATTCGATCTCCGAGTATAAGTGTGCGTGATCTTACACGATACCTGTATCGAAGGGATAAGCATGCATCTTCCTCGTCTTCCGGTGGCGGCCGCCGTGCTGGCAATCTGTGCATCCGCTGCGGTCGCGGCCGAACCCACGCCCCAACGCGCCGCGCAACCCGCGGCCGTCGTCGCCAACGTCAAAGTCGTCTCCGACAAGGTCGCGGATGTCTCCGATCTGGCCGCCTGGAAGAAGGCCTATATCAAGGAAGGCATGTCGGATCGCGACAAGGCACTGGCGATCTGGGAGTGCATGGTCTCCCACCAGTTCCAAGACAGCCCACCTCAGGAGTTTTTGAACAACGAAGGGGCCGTTCAGGATGCTTTCAAGATGATGAACGTCTATGGCTATTCCTATTGCGGCGTGGTGGCGAACGAGATCACCTCGCTGGCGCGGGAGGTCGGCCTGAAGGCGCGCATCAATACCATCAGCGGTCACGTGGTGCCGGAAATCTGGTGGGAAGATGGCTGGCACATGCTGGATGCCTCGCTGATCAACTTCTTCGTCTTTAAGGACCAGCCGGCCGACGCCGTGAACGGCAAGTTCTCCAAGGCTCTGACCAACTACAAAGTGCCCAATGGCAAGATCGCCTCGATCGAGGAGGTCCTGGCAGCGGTAAAGGCCTGGTACGCGCAGAACCCCGGGTACCTAAACCCCGCAACCGGCGACGCCAAGCCCAAGGGTAACGACGCCAAGTTGCGCACGTACCAGGATGAGAATGGCCGGCAGGGATGGAAGAGGGGACCCAAGCTGTTGGCCGACGCTCCGCTGTACGACGACTCTGGTTGGTGGCCAGCGCACACGCACGGTTGGTACTCCACGATGCAGGAGTACGATAGCAGCACCTATTTCCCCTATGAGGCCGGGTATTCGATGGGATATCGCGTGAACATTCAGCTCCGGCCAGGCGAGAGATTGATCCGCAACTGGTCCAACAAGGGGCTCTATATCAACATGGACGGCACCGCCGGCGAAGCGCCGTATGCGCTGACGGGGAAGACGGGCGCTGGATTCATGGCGTATACGCCGAAGTTCGGCGACCTGGCCCCGGGGCGCATCGGCAATGGCGAATTGATCTACAATGTGTCCCTTGACGACTCGCTGGCGCGCAATGCCTGGCGCTTCGAGAATCTGAAGATCGAGGGCAATACGTTGCAGGCGCAGGATGGCAATGCACAGGGGATTCTTGAGATTCGCAATCCCACGAGCTATGTGTATCTCAAGGGCGAGGTTGCGCTCGATGCCACCGTGGCGGCCGGCGGATCGGTCGGTGTATACCTGAGCCTCAATAACGGGCTCGATTGGAAGCAGATCGGGAAGATCGAGCAGACCGGCAAGCAGAGCATCGACCTGAGCAGCGCGATCCTGCGGCACTATGACTACCGCTTGCGCGTGCTGCTGAATGGCGCTGGGACGCGCCTAGCCGGGCTCAGTTTCCGCCACGATGTGCAGCATAGCCAGCGCCCGCTGCCAGCGCTGGATCGTGGCGCCAACACGATCACCTTCAGCGCTGCGCCCCAGGAGGGGACCGTCACGATTGAAGGTGGAATCGGACCGGGCGGCAAGGGCGGTCAACTCAAGTACAGCGACTTCCATCCCATAGTGCAGGATCTCGCGGCCGAGAATCTGATGGTTGATATGGCCAAAGGCACCGGTTCAATCCAGTACCATGTGGAGACGCCCGCTCCCATGAGCCGGCTGCGCATCTTGACTCACTATCGTGCCCGCGACAAACGGGGCGGCTGGGATGTGCAGGCATCTTTCGACGGAGGCAAGACCTTCAAGAGTGTGGCGAAGTGCGAAGGCGGCTATGCGGCGTTCGGGCGCTATGTCGAAGTCAGCGAGATTCCGGCCGGCGCTAAGGCCGCCGAGATCAAGTGGGTTGGCACAGCCGCCAACAACGGCACTTTGCTTTTCAATCAGCGCATCGATGCCGATTACGCCATCCCTAATGCCGGTTTCCGGCCGGTTAAGACCACGTATCTGTGGGAAGAGGGTGGGATCGAGAAACGCGATGTGCACGTTGCCAAAGCGCCGCAGGAGACCTACACCATCACTTGCGGCGAGAAGCCGCTGATGAAATCGATCACGCTGGAACTGGCTAATTAGCTGGCTGTCTGAACGATTGGAGCTTAGTGCTATGCATCTGAAGAAGATACTTGCCGTGATTGCCGTCATGTTGAGTTCCGTTGTTCTGGCGCAGGGGGCGGAGACATCTGCCGCAGCGCCGAAACTGAAGCCCGGCCGGAAGTGGGTTTTCGCCATGACCAACTTCGCCAGCAATCCCTCCATCGATTCGCTGATTGAGCTGATGCAGCGAGCCAAGAAGGCGGGCTACAACGGCATGCTGGTGTCGGATGTAAAGTTTGACAAGTTCCAGCTTGCTGCGCCGACTACCCTGGAGAACCTTAAGCGGTTCCGCCAGGTTTCCCGCGACGAAGGGATGGACTTCGTCGCCGGAGTGGCGCCATTCGGCTATGCGGACGCGATGCTCTCCAACGATCCGAACCTGGCCGAGGGAATGGCCGTTCGCAATGCCGCCTTCATCGTCCAGGGTGGCCAGCTTGTGCCGTTCGATGAGACCACTAAGCTTATCAATGGCGACTTCGAAGACTGGAAAGATAACACACCCACTGCCTGGACTCCCGACGAGCCGGGCAAGATCTCCTTCCGCGACGATCAGGTCAAGCACGGTGGTGCTGCCAGCCTTCGCCAGGAAGAAGTCGCCGCCGGTGACAAGGCCGGCCGCGGCCGCATGATCCAGAAGGTCACCGTCCTTCCCTGGCATTACTACCACGTTAGCGCCTGGATCAAGACGGAGAACTGCACCAGCAAGGATTGGCGCATCTTCGCCTATGACGGCACCAAGCCCCTGAACTGGCAGCAGCCCGTCCCCAAGCCCACGCAGGATTGGACCCAGTACCACGCCACCTTCAACAGTCTCGACAACACCGAGCTGGGTCTTTACATCGGCTGCTGGAACGGGAAGAAGGGCAAGGTCTGGTTCGACGATGTGCGCATCGAGCCGGGCGGGTTCGTCAATGTCCTGCGCCGCGACAGCCTTCCGCTGAAGATCACCTCGACCGATGGCAAGACGGTGTACGTCGAAGGCAAGGACTTCGCGGCTGTCGTTGATCCCAAGCTCGGTCACGATCCCAATCCCGGCTACTTCACCAACTGGCATGATCAGCCCGTGGTGGCTGTGCCGGCCGGCAGCCGCCTGAAGGAGGGCGACAAGGTTCTGGCCAGCTACCACTTCACGTGCACTTGCGGCAAGCCCAACAACATCAACATGTGCATGAGCGAGCCGAAGACCTATGACATTATCGAAAAGCAGATCCAGTGGATGAAGCAGAACGCCCAACCCGATGCGTATATGCTCAGCCACGACGAGATCCGCATGCAGGGATGGGACGATTCCTGCGTGAAGACCGGCAAGACCAGCGGGCAGATCCTGGGCGACTGCGTCCGTCGCTGCGTCGAGATCGTCAAACGCGTCGAACCGGGCAAGCCGGTGATGGTGTGGAATGACATGTTCGACCCGAACCACAACGCGCGCGAGAAGGATGAGAACGGGCAGCCGTTCATCATGTACATGACTCGCGGCGGGACATGGGCAGGCTCGTGGGATGGACTGTCATCCGATGTGGGGGTCGCCACATGGCTGTACAACTCGGAGCCGTCACTGAAGTTCTTCGCGGATCGCGGCGAGCAGCAGGTGTTGGCCGGGTACTATGACTCCGATCCCGCCAAGATCGTTCCCTGGCTCCAGACGGCGTCGAAGTTCCCGGGAGTCACGGGCGTGATCTACACAACCTGGGTGGGCGACTACTCGAAGATCGAGGCGTTCATCGATCACGTGAAGGCGTTCGAGGCCAAGGCCGGCAAGTAGCTCTTTGCGCTTCGGCTACTGAGGCGAGACGAGTGTCGGCCGACCGTGGTGCTGGCGGAGCCGCTGCAGGGCAGCCCAGACCTGGGGGGCCTTCGCGCAGGTATCGACCAGGTTGGAGGTGCTGGTGCCCAGCAGGGCGGCGGCGTCGGGGAGGGAGCCGGTTGCGGCATCGAGGGCATCGAAGACGATGGCGATGGCGGCGGCGAAGTGGTGCGAGCGCGGACTGAGGTGGAGGTGGCCGGTGTCGGTAGTCACCTCGGGCCACCATTTGGGCCAGGCTTTCCTGGGCGGGCGGCGGATGGCGAGAGCAAGTTCTACGCGGAGACGCGAGAGAGCCTTGCGGCGGTTGTCGTGCTGTGAGCGCGATTCGGTGCCGATCGCGGAGATGCCCGAGGCGAGGTGAGTGATGCGGACGGCGGAGCTGGTTTTGTTGCGTTTCTGGCCGCCGGGGCCGCTGGCGCGATAGTTCTCCACGCGGCAGGCGTGCAGCAGTTGCTCATCAGTAAGTTCGCAGGGGTGCACAGACATCTGGGCCTCTCCCGGTCATTCGCCGGGTGTTTGGGTTCCCGATACGGGCTGACGCGGGCGCGGGCGACGCTGGCGGAAGGCTTCGGCGGTGACGATGGCGGCGGCGTGCGAGAGTGAGAGCGAGGATGGGCCGCCGACGCTGGGGATGGTGATAAAGGTGTCGCAGATCTCGCGGACCGCGCCGGAGAGGCCGCGCTTTTCGCCGCCGAGGGCGAGGATGGCGGGTTCGGTAAGGTCGACGTCGTACATCGTGCAGCGGGCACCGGCGAGGCAGCCGAAGAGTTTCAGGCCACGCGCCTGAAGCGCCCGAAGGGGGGCTACTTCGTCGATCTGCACCAGGGGCAGGCGCTCGTAGGCTCCGGAGGCCGGGCGTGCGATCTCGATGGCGTCGAATTCCCAGAGGTGCTTTTTGATGAGCACCGCGTGAACGCCCATTGCCTCGGCGGAGCGGAGGATGAAGCCCAGATTGCGGGCATCCTCGACACCCTCGATCAGCAGCATCAGCGGAGGGCCTTGCAGCGAATCGAGCAGATCGCCGAGCTGCGGGACGGTGAGGCGCGGTTTGGGCGAGCAGATGGCGATGACGCCGCCGTGGCTGGAGCCGTGGGCGAGGGCGTCGAGTTCCTTGCGATCCACCCGCCGCAGTGGCACACCCAACTGCCCGGCCAGATCCAGCAGGTCAGTGTACTTGTCATCGTGGACCCCGTGGGCGAGCAGGATCACCTCGATGCGGCGCTGACGCGCCTGCATCGCGGCGATGATCGACTGCTGGCCTTCCAGGTGTTCCATGGCGTCGGCGAGTATAGGAGCAGAAGGATGAAGGCGGAAGGTGGAGGGCGGAGGGATGAAGGATGAACCAGAGGCGTCTATACTGCTCGCCGGCATGATTGAGTTTGCAGATATTGACAGTCTGGATGATCCGCGGCTGGCGCTGTACCGGAACCTGAAGGATGGGGAACTGGCAGCGCAGGGGGATCGGTTCATTGTCGAGGGGCACTTCGTGGTGCAGCGGGTGCTGGTGAGCGATTTCCCGGTTGATTCGGTCATGATCGCCCGGCGGAAGTTGGAGGAGATGCGCGCGTTCCTGCGGCCAGGCGTTCCGGTGTACCTGGTGCCGGATTCCATGGTGAACAAGATCGTGGGGTTTCAGTTCCACACGGGCGTGATGGCGATCGCGAGGCGGAAGCCTTCGATCACGGTGGAGCAGTTGATGGGCGGGTGCGTCGGCCGATGCACGCTGATGGTGCTGCCGGAGACATCGAGCCTGCAGAACATGGGCGGGCTGATCCGGGTGGCGGCGGCGTTTGGGGTGAGCGGGGTCATCGTCGGGCCGGAGAGCGTTGATCCGTTCTACCGATTGCCGATCCGGGTCTCGATGGGAACGTGTTTTCGGCTGCCGATCCTGCGGAGCGTGGATCTGCGGGCGGATTTGGAACAACTGCAGGAGCGGTGGGGAGTGGAACTGGTTGCCACGGTACTCGATGCCGATGCACAGGCGCTGCAGAGCTGCAGGCGCGGCGAGCGTTTGGCGCTGCTGTTCGGCGGCGAGGGGTATGGGCTCGGGCGGCAGTGGGTGCAGATATGCGGGCGGAGGATCACGATCCCGATGCAGTTGGGGACGGACTCGCTGAATGTCACGGTGTCGGCGGCGGTGTTCCTGTACCATTTTACGAGCGGCGCATCTGCTTCATGACGTGAGCCACTGGCAAATGCCTGAGCCTGCTTTCTATCACACAACTCTTTGCAAATAAGGAGCTTACGCTATGTCACCTCCCCCTGCGCACCTGCATTCGTATCTGCCAGGCAAGTTTTCGAAGGTGCACCATATGCCTCCCCAGGCGGCCTGCAGACATCCCGCCTTCACCCTTCTTTGTCTTCCCACATTCCATCCGTATACTGCGCCAGATTTTGCCCTGTGCCCTTAGCAGACAGATATACTATGCCCCGACGGACTGACATCCATACCATCCTGATCATCGGCTCTGGCCCCATCGTTATTGGCCAGGGCTGTGAGTTTGATTACTCCGGCGTTCAGGCCTGCCGCGCCCTCAAGGAAGAGGGTTACCGCATCGTCCTGATTAACTCCAACCCGGCCACCATCATGACCGACCCGGAGTTCGCCGATGCCACCTACATCGAGCCGATCACCCCGGAAGCGGTTGAGAAGATCCTCGAACGTGAAAGCAAAGGCCCCAGCCCCGTCGATGCCGTCCTGCCCACTCTCGGTGGCCAGACCGGCCTGAATACCGCCGTCGCCTGCTACGACAAGGGCATTTTCGAGAAGTACAACGTCAAGATGATCGGCGCCAATCGCGCGGCCATCTATCGCGGCGAAGATCGCCAGGTCTTCAAGGACCTCATGCTTTCCATCGGCCTGGATGTGCCGCGCTCTGGCGTCGTCCACACGATCGAAGATGCTCGCAAGGTCCTCAAGGATATCGGCCTGCCCCTGATCATCCGCCCGGCCTTCACCCTCGGCGGCACCGGCGGCGGCATCGCCTACAACATCGAGGAATTCGAGGACACCGTCCAGCGCGGCCTGGATGCCTCGCCGGTCACCGAAGTGCTCATCGAGCAGTCAGTCATCGGATGGAAGGAATACGAACTCGAGGTGATGCGCGACAAGAACGACAACGTCGTCATCATCTGCTCGATCGAAAACGTGGACGCCATGGGCGTGCACACCGGCGACTCGATCACCGTCGCCCCCGTGCAGACGCTGACGGACAAGGAATATCAGCGCATGCGCGATGCCGCGATCAAGGTCATTCGCGCGGTGGGCGTGGAGACCGGCGGGTCGAACATCCAGTTTGCCACCGATCCCGAGACCGGCCGGATGGTCGTCGTGGAGATGAACCCGCGTGTATCACGCTCCTCAGCGCTGGCCTCCAAGGCTACCGGCTACCCGATCGCCAAGATCGCCGCCAAACTTGCCGTTGGCTATACACTCGATGAGCTGCCCAACTTCATTACCAGCACCAAGGATGGCCGACTGTATACATCCGCCTGTTTTGAGCCGACGATTGATTACTGTGTCATCAAGATTCCGCGCTGGACATTTGAGAAGTTTCCCGATGCCGATGAGACGCTGACCACGCAGATGAAGAGTGTCGGCGAAGCGATGGCGATCGGCCGGACCTTCAAGGAAGCCCTGCAGAAGGGCATCCGCTCAATGGAGGTCAAGCGCTTTGGCTTTGGCTTGGATAAGTACGACAAGTGGTGGAACGCCGACCAAGGCCGCAAGACTGTCAAGAGCGTCGCCACCAGCGACAAGCTGGAAGAGGATATCGAAGCTGACCTCGCGGCCGATAAGACCACCCAGGGCGAGAGCCTCGACCTGGAATGGCCGATCCCCGAGAACAAGCTCCGCCGCAAGCTCTCGGTTCCCTCGCAGGGCCGGATGTACTACATCCGCTACGCGATGAAGATGGGCTGGACGTTGGATCAGATCTTTGAGCTGACGAACATTGATCGCTGGTTCCTGGCTCAATTCAAGCAGCTCGTCGATTTCGAGCAGGAGATCATCGACGCGAAGAAGCTACTGCCCAAGATCGAGAAAGATACGAAGGCCGAACAGGAGTTCACCGCGACCTACCGCAAGGCGAAAGAATGGGGCTATTCCGGCGTACAACTTTCAACCGTCTGGGGCCTGAAACTCACAGAACTGCGCGACCTGCGCCTGAAGCTGGGCATCGAGCCTGTCTATAAGCTCGTCGACACATGCGCCGCCGAGTTTGAGGCCAGCACACCGTACTACTACAGCAGCTACGAAACGCCGACCGTCTCAATCAACAATCAACGATCAACATCATCGGTGGAGGATGAAATCCGCCTCACCGACAAGCCCAAGGTCGCCATCATCGGCGGCGGCCCCAACCGCATTGGCCAGGGCATCGAGTTTGACTACTGCTGCGTCCATGCCGCCTTCGCGATGGATGAGCTTGGGTTTGAGAGTGTGATGATCAACTCCAATCCCGAAACCGTCTCCACAGACTACGACACCAGCGATCTGCTCTTCTTCGAGCCGCTGACCTATGAAGATGTTCTGAACATCTGCGAGCGCCTCAACGGTGGCCGGTTTGGCGATCCCGGTGCGAAGAACCTGCTCAAAGGCATCATCGTCCAGTTCGGCGGCCAGACGCCGCTGAACCTCGCACGCAGCCTCAAAGAATCCGGCGTGCCCATCCTTGGCACCACCGTCGAGTCACTCGACGCGGCCGGCGACCGCGAGCAATTCCGCACGCTTGTGCAGACACTCAAGCTCCGCCAGCCCGAAAATGGCATCGCTCGCAGCGTCAGCGAGGCCAAGGAAATCGCCCTCCGCATCGGCTATCCGGTGCTTGTCCGTCCCAGTTTCGTCCTGGGCGGAAGAGCGATGGAAATCGTATTCGACGAAGACCAGCTCAACTATTATATGCAGAACGCCGTCGAGGCCTCCACGATCGCGGATGCTCCGATTCTCGTTGATAAGTTCGTCGATAACGCCACCGAAGTGGATGTGGACTGCGTGGCCGATTTCGACCCCACCGGCGATGTCTCGGCCGGCCAGGCGGTGATCTGCGGCGTCATGGAACACATCGAGGAAGCCGGCATTCACTCCGGCGACTCGGCCTGTGCGCTGCCTCCTTATTCGCTGTCCAAGAAGATCGTCGAACAGCTCAAGGAGCAGACCAAGGCGATGGCTCGCGCTCTGCGCGTTCGCGGTCTGATGAATGTCCAGTACGCGATCAAGGGCAACGACATCTACGTCATCGAGGTGAACCCCCGCGCCAGCCGCACCGTGCCGTTTGTCTCGAAGGCCACCGGCATGCCCTGGGCGAAGATCGCCGCCAAGGTGATGGCTGGCAAGAGCCTCAAGGAGCTTGGCATCACCGGCGAACTGCCCGATCCCAAGCATGTCAGCGTGAAGGAAGTCGTCTTTCCGTTCAGCAAGTTCCCTGGCGTGGATGTCATTCTGGGGCCCGAGATGCGCTCCACCGGCGAAGTGATGGGCATCGACAAGAACTTCGCACTGGCCTTCGCCAAGAGCCAGATCGCCGCCGGTGGCCCGCTGCCCACGACCGGCACCGTCTTCATCAGCGTCAACGATCGCGACAAGAAATCCATCATCGGCCCGGCCAAAATCCTCGCCGCCTGCGGCTTCCACCTGGTCTCCACCGGTGGCACCTATGACCTGCTGAAGAAGAACGACATCCCCTGCGAGCGGATCAACAAGCTTTCTCAAGGCCGGCCGAACATCCGCGACCTGGTGAAGAACGGCCAGGTGCAGATGATCATCAACACGCCGACGCAGAAGGGTCCCCAGACCGACGAAGGCAAGATCCGCGCCATGGCCGTGCTCAGCCGCGTGTGCATGCTGACAACGGTGACTGCCGCCAACGCCGCCGCCAAGGCCATCCCCGCTCTGCAAGCCGAGAAATGGACCGTCCGGCCGTTGCAGGAGTACCACAACGGGAAGGCCAGTTGACACTATTTTAGTGCATACACTAAAATAGTGTCATGGTACGGATGCAAGTACAACTTCCGGAAGACCTGCACGAGCGTCTTCGCTCGCTGGCTGCTGAGAGAGAATGGTCGCTAGCGGAAACACTTCGCCGCGCCAGCGAGCTACTGCTCAGCGTGTATCCGCGTAGGCAGCAGAGACCGGAGACAGAATGGCAGCTTCCACAGGCTGACCTTGGGCCGCTCTTGGCCCCTGAAGACAAGTGGGCGGAGATACTTGAGGACGACATGCTCGAAAGGCACCTCAAGTGATGGAAAGCTGCGATACGAACATTCTGCTGCACGCCATCAACACCAGCGATCCTTTGAGTTCCAAGGCGGCAGCGTATATCCGCTCAAAACAAAACGAGGAGAGCTTCGTTTTATGCGAGCTGGTCCTGATGGAACTCTATGTCGGTTTGCGTAATCCAGTTGTGCTGACAAATCCAATGTCAGCCAAGGCAGCAGTGGAGTTCATTCAGCGTTTGCGCTCAAACCGGCATTGGCGCATGCTCGACTATCCTGGCGGCTTAATGGAGAACCTGTGGGCGCGAGCGGCGGCCGACGACTTCGCACGCACACGGATCTACGACGCCCGGCTGGCGCTGACGCTTCGACATTACGGCGTGAATCGCTTCGCCACGCGCAACGTGAAGCACTTCCAGGGATATGGGTTTGATGAGGTGTTTGATCCGACCGTATAGGAGCGAAGCGAATCGCGCGGCAAGCCGCACCTCATTTGTAATTCAGCACCGGCCGGAGCTTTCGCACGATCCGCACCAGTTCCGACTGCGCCCGCATCACTTTCAGGATGTCGCGATAGGCCTTCGGGGCCTCTTCGCGCAGTTCGTGCGCCCGACGCGCATCGAACCACACTTCTCCCATCTGCCGCTGCAGATCACGAACAGCGATGGTCGCTCGGGCGGCCGACCGGCTGAGTCGCCGCCCCGCTCCATGCGAACTGGAATAAAGCGAATTGACCTCGCCTCGTCCTGCCACATGAAAACTGGGCGCACCCATCGAACCGGGAATGATTCCGATTTCGTTCTCCCCGGCACGATTTGCGCCTTTGCGATGTGCCCAGAGCTTGCGCCCGGAATGCACCTCGCGGCGCACGTGGTTGTGGCAGCACTCGATCAACGATCCCTCGACGACCTGGGCGCCAAGTACCTTTCTCGCTGTCGCGCATGCATCGTCGAGCGTCGCTCGTCGGCTCCCGGCCGCGTATCGCTCCGCCCAGGCGGCATCGTTGAGATATGCCAGTCCGGCCGGGCTATCTGCATCCAGCGATGGCAGGAAGCCGGTCTTCTGTGCCATAGCCAGATGCGTCTGCCGAATCGCCGGCCCCATTGCACGCGAACCGCTGTGGACCATGATCCACAAGCGGTCTTGCTCATCGGCCTGGAATTCAACGAAGTGATTGCCACCGCCAAGCGTGCCAAACTGCACGCGCCCATTGCGATCCGCTTGCGTACGAAGCTGCGGAACGCTCAGCAGATCCGGCGACAACTCCTCCGACAGTGGCCGGGCGTTCTCTCGCCCGCGCCGATTCGTTGGCACCATCCGGCGCAGCGCATCGAGCAGTTCCATGGCAGCAGATTGGCGGCGCAACGCACCAGCCGATGCCGTGAGCTGCACCGCCGCCATGCCACAGCCGATGTCGCCGCCGACCGCGTCGGGATAGATGCGCCGCGCCGTCGCGACGGCCAGTCCAACGCAGACGTTCTCCGCCAGATGCACATCTGGCATCACCGCGATGTGACAGACATCCTCACAGTCCGCCAGGCAACCGATCGCCTGGCGGATACTGGTATCCACCGGCTCGGCGAGCCATTGGTGCATAGCGCATTTCTCACTCTGCATCATCCACCTCCCGTTCTTCCAGCCCGTCCGGGCCCTGCGGGCTGATCAGTTGGAACATCAACTCCGGCGCACGTTTGCGCACGATGCTCCGAGCGACCTCACAGCGCAGCCATGCTTTGACGCGCTCGAGTCGGCCGAGCAGGTCGACCAGCGACACGTCCGCCTGCGCCGGCGCGGGCGTGGAGGCGAAGTACACCTGCACCAGCAGTCGTGAAGCATCTGGCGCCGGCACCACGGCCCACACGAGAAGATCGCGCAGAACCTCGTCACGGCACTCACCCGAGAGCGACAGCGCAACCGTGCGCTGTACCTGGCGGCAAAGCCCGCCGAGCTTGTTCTCCTGCTGCCATCGGCGCGAAGGCCGGCCGGAAAACTCACCGTCATCAACATGGGCGCGCAGGTCGTCCGCCATCGCCCATTTGTCCTTGTGGCGTTTCATGTTTTGGGAATCTCCCACGAAAGGCCGGGCTTGTTGCGCGCGGCAAAGCGCGCAGCAAGATCGGCCAGACATCAGTTGCCAGATGGAAAACGAAACCCGGCCCGGTCGGGCCGCAGGGACGGAAGTGTCTCTAGCAGCCGATGCGAGCGGGGCGGTTCTCAAGATGCATTGCAGTAAGCAGCATACACCACCTCGTTGGATCAAAGCCCGGCCACTACGGCCGGAAGCGCGAAGTGCGGGAATCTACCGCCGTCGCCGCCGCAGTGCAAGCAAAATCCGGGGAACTTCTACGCTCCCACCGCCTTCATCGCGATCTTTTCCCATTCCCAAAGGCGCTTGGGTTCATAACGGACGGTGCTGATGTCCTTGAGGATTAGTTCCAGCGGGCAGCCGTGCTGGCGACATACCTGCACCGTCTGCCGCAGATCTTCTTCCACGGCTTTCGGGTTGAAGGCGTCGGGGGCGAGAAACGCCGGCGAGGGTTTGCGCGAGAAGACATAGTCGCGGCCGATCTCCGTCGCGCCGCGCTGCTGGTTGACCCACGGGCTCATCGAGATCTTCCGCACGTTGGGCAGCTTGCGGATCACGTGGATGCGGTCGTCCACCGGCTCGCAACAGCCGTAATAGACGATGCCGAACCGCTTGAACCAGGGGATGTAGTAGGCGATCTCAAACTCATCGTGGGTGGCGGGCGAAACGGTTGAGAAGATCTGCGCCATCCCGAAGGTCCAGATATCCTTCGCCCGCGGCTTGGCGGGATTGAAGCCGGGCTTGGGCAGCTCATCGGTAAACGCCCCCGTGCAGTGAATCCAGGTCATATCGCTGCCTAGAAGCCCTTTGTCCTCGAGCTGATCGAGCATGCCCATCGCGGCATCCATCAACCGCTTGACCAGCCGATGCATAAACTCCGGCCGGTCGGCCAGATCCCAAAGCAGCGCCTCAGGGTTTCGAAGCTGCGTGATGATGTCCCAGGGCGATACCCACGGCAGCATTCCCTGCATCCGCACATCGATCACCCCGTCGAAGATTGCATGGGCCTTCTCCTCGGCGGCGGCCGTTGCGGCCGCATCGAGGTCCACCTGTGGCGTGTGGATCTTCTCGATATCCGCATCCGTCGTGATCTGGTCGATGAACGCGTGGCCGACCACATCGTTCTGCGGATCGAGCACAGAGATCTGTTCGTGCCTCTCGATGCCCCAGCCGCTGTTGCGGATGACCTTGGAGACTTCGACAAAAGGCATCACCACAAAGTCGGCGGGCATGTGCTTCCAGCGATATAGGGTTCGGCGAAGCTGCGTCTCCAGGTCTTTGCAGAATGGGTCGGTGCACTGGAGCTTGAGCTCGCCATCCACATCCATCTCGTGCCAGGGCATCTGGTCGATCATCACCATCGGCCGGATAGGCTTAAGCGAGTTGAGCGCCTTCCAAAGGCGGATCTTCTCTTTCTGCACCGGCAGCGCTGCAATCTTCGCCACCTGCGAACCCAGCCGCCGAAGTACATCTCGATCTTGCGCACTGACCATTGCCAATACTCCTCTGGAAAAGCCGAGACGGAATCATACCCGATTTCTGCCGCAAGCACGCAGTGGAGCCGGTGACCTCACCGGCGGACATTGAGCGATGATCGGACGGGCCAGACCGATCATCCCCGCCGGAGTGGAGCGATCAAGAGCACGACAGTTCCTCACGCAATCCTATACCGCCGGTGAGGTCACCGGCTCTACTCTATCCCGATCCCATCCCGTATCATTCCCTATCGTGCTGGCGTCGTCGATCACCAAACCCTTTCCTGCGGCAATGCTCAAGCTGGCCGAAGAGCTGCGCGCCACGCCTAATGCCATTCGGATTTCCAGTAGCCGCGGGGGCGATACGGGATTCCTCGCCGGCAGGGTGATCACCGACGATTTCTGTTCCCTCACCCGCGTTGAATGGAACCGGGCCCGCGCTACCAGCGAGTGCAACTGCGAGGGTTTTCGCGCTGACAAACGCTGCCTTCACATCGCCGCCATGCTCATGGAGGCCGAGGCGCGCGAACTGCTCCCGGCCACCCTCATCGCCGGCGGCAAGGAAGCCCCCACGGCTGCCTGGGTCCTGGAACTGCAGCGCCTCTCCCAGATCGTCCTCGACGACACCGACCAGACACCTCTGGATCTCGGTTCGGCCGGCCAGCTTTCTTACCTCCTTTCGGAGATGCCCGCCACCAGCGAAGAGGCTGGGCTGAAGGTCCGTCCCGCTATCCGCGATCCGCAAACCGGCGCCTGGACCACCATCCCTCTGGCTCCGGTTGATATCCTGCGCCTGCCGGATCCGGCCGACCGCCGCATCATAACACTGCTCACCGGCGCCAGCAGCATGGACGAGTTCACCGGTTACGAACAGCGCAAAGAAGGCCTGCCCCTCTACCGCCCCGGCCTCGCCGAAGTCCTTCCCGAACTGTGCCGCACCGGCAGGGCCATCTGGTCCGAGACCAATCAACCGCTGCAATGGGATGACGCCGGGCCCTGGACTATTGCCTTGACGATCACCGGTACGGATCGCTACACGATCAATGCGGATTTGAGACGCACCTCCGCTCAAGCACCGGCCCCCGGAATCCTGTCGCTTTCCCACCTCCATCTCCTCGCTGACGGCACACTCTTCATCGCCGATACCCAGGTCGGCCTCATCCGCGGCCCGGTAAATCTGCGACTCCTCGACTTCATCCAGCGCAACAAGCTCGACCTCAGCAAAGAAGAGATCACCGTTCTGCTCAAGCACCTGGCAAAGATCCCCGGCGCTCACGAACTGCACTGGCCGGCCGATCTGGGCATCGCCCGCGAGACGCCGTCCTGTAACCCCATCCTCATCTGCGCTCTGCTCAGCACGCGTTCGCAGTGGATCACTGAGGATGTCGTCACGGCCGAGATCGAGTTCGCCTACGGCCAGACCCGCGTCGCTGCCACCAATCCCTCCAGCGCCTTCTTTGACGAGAAACGGCGCGTCGTTGTCATGCGTAGCCTGAGCGCCGAAGCCGGTTTCCGCCAGCGCCTCGATGACCTGGAATTCCGTTTCCGCTTCGTCAGCACGGGCCAGCGCAAGCTGATGCTCAAGGCCGAGAAGTTCCGCGAAGCCGCCCTGGTCCTCGCCACCGAAGGCTGGCAGGTGGAAGGTGAGGGCATCCCGCGCTACATCCCGCCTGGCGAACTCAAACTGCAGATCACCTCCGGCATCGATTGGCTTAATGTCACCGGAGAAGTGCAGTTCGGCGACCAGGCCATCAAGCTTCCTGCGCTTCTCCAGGCCCTGCGCCGCGGCGATCATTTTATCGAACTACCCGGCGGGCGCAAGGGTCTTCTCCCCACCGACCGGCTCCGCCCCCTCGCCGCCATCGCGCAAAGCTCATCTGACTCGGACAGCCTCCGATTCACGCCCTCGCAGGCGGCCTTGGTCGATGCCATCTGCTCCACCAGCCCCTCCGCCCTGACTGACGATCGCTTTGACTCCCTCCGCAAGACGCTGCAGCAGGGGAGCATCGCCGCTCCACTAGATCCGCCCGTCGGCTTCGTTGGCGAGCTGCGCCACTACCAGAAAGAGGCACTCGGCTGGTTCTCCTTCCTTCGCGAGCACAACTTCGGCGGCTGCCTCGCCGACGACATGGGCCTGGGCAAGACCGTCCAGGTCCTTGCCATGCTCGAAGAGCGCCGCCAGCAACGCCACGAGGGCAAACTCCGCGGCCGCCGGCCCTCATTGGTTGTCGCCCCGCGTTCCCTCATCTTCAACTGGACGCAGGAAGCCGCGAAGTTCACCCCGCTGCTCCGCCTCCTCGACTACAGCGGCGCTGATCGTGCCATCGAGCAGATTGACGATGCCGATCTCGTCCTCACCACTTACGGCACACTGCGCCGCGATGCGGCCGATCTCGCTCGCCTGAAGTTCGACTGCGTGATCCTCGATGAGGCCCAGGCGATTAAGAACGCCTCCACCGCCACGGCCAAATCCGTCCGCGTGCTCGATGCCTCGCACCGCCTGGCACTCTCGGGCACACCGGTGGAAAACCACCTGGGCGAACTGATTAGCCTCTTCGAGTTCCTCAATCCCGGCATGCTTTCCTCCACCAGCCTCGCCGAGGATGCCGTCGCTGGCAAAGCGATGGATCCCGATACGGCCCGGCTTCTTGCCCGCGCGATCCGTCCCTTTATACTCCGCCGCACCAAGCGGCAGGTCGCCCCAGAACTCCCCGCACGTACCGAACAGACACTGCTCGTCGAGCTCGAGAGCTCCCAGCGCAACGAATACGACGAGCTGCGCAACTACTATCAGCGCACACTCTTAGGCGAAGTGCGCATGCACGGCCTCTCGCGCATGCGCTTCCAAGTCCTAGAGGCCCTCCTTCGCCTCCGTCAGGCCGCCTGCCACCCCGGCCTGATCCACCAGTCCCGTGTGGGCGATTCCAGCGCCAAACTCGAAGCCATTCTCGAGCAGATCGCCGAGGTCGTCGAAGAAGGGCACAAGGCCCTGGTCTTCTCCCAATTCGTCGGCATGCTCAGCATCCTTCGCAAGCAGCTCGACGCACGCGGTATCGTCTACGAGTACCTCGACGGTTCCACCGTCGATCGTCAGGCTCGCGTCGAACGCTTCCAGTCCGATGCCGCGTGCCCGATCTTCCTCATCAGCCTCAAGGCCGGCGGCGTTGGCCTGAACCTCACCGCGGCCGAATACGTCTTCCTCCTTGACCCCTGGTGGAACCCCGCCGTCGAAGCCCAGGCCATCGACCGCGCCCACCGCATCGGCCAGGAGAAACAAGTCTTCGCCTACCGCCTGATCGCCAAAGACACCGTCGAGGAGAAAGTCCTCGACCTGCAAAAACGCAAGCGCGACCTGGCCGACGCCATCATCAACGCCCCCGACAGCGACACCCCGCTGGAAGCCATGAGTGCCAGCGATGTGGAACTGCTGCTCTCATAGGCAATGCCTCTCCTTCATTTTACATTTGTCATTTGCTTCAGACTCTCTCAATCCTCTCAAACCAGAAATCCAGACACTCATCCACCTTCGCATCCCACGCCACGCGATGCGGGCCTTTCTCATCGTCCTTGAAGGTCGTGTAGCCGTAGGTACTGGCCCCCGACAGTTCCACTTTCACCCAGCCGCGTTTCCACGTGCAGAGGTCCGGCCGGACCAGCGTCGCGATGGTCATCGGGTCGAACAGGTGGGGCATCGGCTTGGGCTTCTTCCCGCTCTCGCTCCAGTCTCCCTGCCAGCAGCGGATCGCCATTGCCAGGCGCTGCGCCAGGGGCCGCTTGCACTTGTCCAGCCGGTCCAGGTGTTCCTGCCTGAACGTCACTTGCATCCCGATCGTCCAGGGGATGATGTCCATCGGTATCCCCGAGGAGAACACGATATGCGCTGCCTCCGGATCGCACTTGATGTTCCATTCCGCCATCGGTGTCCGGAACTCGGCGGCCATGCTCAGGATCTTGGGGATCCGCTTAGTCACCCGCCAGTCCTTCACAATCGCCATCGCCAGGTTGGTCATCGCCCCGATGGTCACCGGCGCCACATCGCCCTTGAGTTCATCCAAGAGGAAATCGACCCCATGCCGTGGATCGGCCTTGGGCAATTCCGCCTCCGGCAGACAGCTTGCATCCTGGTTCGGCAGGTGATTCTCCAGATAAGCCTTGATGTTGTGCACCGGCCGGGATGCCATGGAGCCGCCGCACCCGGCCGATACCGGCACCTTCGCGAACTTCTCCCCGGCCACTCTCAATATTGTCCGCGCCTGTCGCGCTCGCGCATCGACGTTAGCAAACACTGTCGTCACTCCGCGTAAATCCACCTCGGGACATCCCAGAATCAGCCCCAGACACAGTGCATCATCAACATCATCGCCAATATCGGTATCCAGAATGATTTTTGTTGCCATGGTTACACACCATACCCGCTGTGCAAACGGCGTCCATTGTTGGCCGCAATCCCCTCACTCCTTCGCCGCCACATCGCCCGACTTCTTGATCCCGCGCAGGACGCGCCAGCCGAGGCGGATCGCCACGGCGTAGCCCAGGGCGCCGAACACAGATACGCCGAAGAGCAGCGGCGCGGCTTTCATGCTCCAGAGGAGCGAGGAACCGAGGAATAGCGATGCGGCCAGGATCCCCAGGACAAGGCGGTTCACGGTCGGGTCCAGGTGATGATGATCCAGATGTACGCGGAACTGGCCCGAGCGCATCCGCCTCAGCGCTTCACTCAGGTCACGCGGAAGGGCCTCCAGCACGCGATCCCACTCGCGGACCATCCTGCCCATCCGTTTGGCAATCCGCCGGGGCGAAAGCCGCCGGCCGACCGATTGGGTCACATGCGGCTCGATGATCTCGGCCAGGCTGAAGTCGGGGCTGAGCCGCTGGCTTGTTCCCTCCAGCAGCACCAGCATTTTCAGCAGCAACGCCAGCCCGTGCGGCAGTACGATGTGGCTGCGGCGGATAATGCCGGCCAGGTCGTTCAACGCCGATGCCAGGTCGAGCTCGACAATCGCCCGCCCGGCGTAGTCGGCCACAAACTCCATCAGGTCGCTTTCCAACTGCTCGCGCGAACACTTGGGCGGCACGGAACTGAGATTCCACACCGCATCCGTCAGCGAGCGGGCATCCGCATGTGCAACCGCCAGCAGCATCGATTCGATCTGCTCATGCAAGGTCTCATCCAGCCGGCCGACCATGCCGCAGTCCAGCACGCCCACCACGCCGCCGTCGAGCAGCAATAGATTCCCCGGGTGCGGATCGGCGTGATAGAACGAATCCCGGAAGATCATCTCGAGGTACATTGCCGCCCCGCGCCGGGCGAATTCGTTCAGGTCGGCATGCGTATGGTGCAGGGCGTCAACGTCAGCCCCGCTGACGCCGCGCAGGCGTTCCATCGTCAGCACCCGCCGGAGAGAATACTCGCGGTGCGGCTTGGGGAATCGCACCGTGGCATCATCCTCAAAATTCTTCGCGAACTCGATCAGGCTTCGCCGCTCGCAGGCAAAATCCAGTTCGCGCAGGATCGTCCGGCGAAATTGTCGGATCACGCCAACCGGGTCATACGACTTGAGCTGCGGGGCATACTTCACCGCCAGTTCGGCCAGCCCGCCCAGGATGGACAGGTCGGCCTCGATCCGCTGGCGTATTCCCACCTTCTGTATCTTCACGACGACATCTTCGCCGCTCTTGAGTCGGGCTCCATGCACCTGGGCGATGGACCCGCAGGCAAATGGTTCCGGGTCGAATTGCGCAAAGAGTTCCGCCGGCCAATTGCCCAGCTCGTCGCGGATCGTCTGCCGCACCATCTCGATCGGATCGGCCGGCCCGGTCGTGTGCAGGTGCGAGAGTTCCTCGGCCAGTTCCGGGCTGATCAGGTCCGGCCGGGTGCCCAGCATCTGCCCCAGCTTGATGAAGGTTGTCCCCAGTTCGCTCATCGCCAGGCGAACCCGGCGCTCGAAGGAGACATCGCTGATTTTCTCGCCTTCAGCGCTTTGCAGCCACGTCTGCACAAAACCCAATGGCACAGCACGGAGCCAGTCGGCCAGGCCATACTTCACCAGCACCGACACGATCTCCACCACCCGCCGGGTGTTGTGCTGCAGCCGCTCTATCGCCTCAAGCCGCACCATCAACACATGGTAGCGTGGCTCACGGAATGGCGGTACTGTGCTCAAAATCGTTCCCGCCATGATCGAGGGCGACTGCTGCTTCTTTGCCCTGCATCAGCATGGGCAGGTCATCTGTGCTAAGGCCTGGCATCACGAAGGACCGCCAGGATCGCACGTCGTAAATACCTGTTTGCGCTAATGTTACGGCGCTTAGAGCTTTCCCGATGATCACAGGACCCTCCATGTTCTGCGGGCTTTGTGGACGTTGTTCTTCCGCATTTCCTATGGAATTTGTCGAGTATGGAGGGCCTCTATGAGCATCTGGTGAAATAATGCACAAACTTACGTCCCATGCTTGAACCCCAACCTTCGGCGCGTAACATCGACCCTTCTATGACCACCCCAAAACGAACAATGCTGACGTTGGATGGTAACGAGGCGGCCGCCTCTGTTGCCCACCGTGTATCCGAAGTTATCGCTATCTACCCCATCACGCCCTCGAGCCCGATGGGTGAGTTCTCCGATGAATGGTCCGCCAAGGGCAAGAAGAACATCTGGGGAACCATCCCGTCGGTGACCGAGATGCAGTCCGAAGGCGGCGCGGCCGGTGCTGTCCACGGCGCCCTGCAGGCCGGTGCTCTGAGCACCACCTTCACCGCCAGCCAGGGCCTGCTGCTGATGATTCCCAACATGTATAAGATCGCCGGCGAACTCACGCCGTTCGTCATGCATGTGACGGCCCGCACGCTGGCGACTCATGCCCTTTCCATCTTCGGCGATCACTCGGATGTCATGGCCTGCCGCCAGACCGGCTTCGCCATGCTCTGCTCCGAGAGCGTGCAGGGTGCTCATGACCTGGCGCTCGTTGCCCACTCGGCCTCCCTCGCCAGCCGCATCCCCTTCATGCACTTCTTCGACGGCTTCCGCACCAGCCACGAAGTTGCCAAGATCGAGATGCTCAATGATGAAGATCTCGCCGCGTTGGTAACCGATGACATGGTCAAGGCCCACCGCGACCGCTGCCTGACGCCCGATCGTCCGGTCCTCCGCGGCACAGCGCAGAATCCTGACACCTTCTTCCAGGCCCGCGAAGCTTGCAACGGTTTCTATGATGCCTGCCCGGACTTCGTTCAGAAGGCGATGAATCAGTTCGCCAAGCTCACCGGCCGGCAATACAACCTCTTCGACTACTTCGGTGCACCCGATGCCGAGCGCGTTATCGTGATCATGGGCTCGGGCGCTGATGTAACTCACGAAGCCGTTGAGTACATGCTTAAGAAGGGCGAGAAGGTCGGCGTCCTGAAGGTTCGCCTGTTCCGCCCCTGGTCGGGCAAGCATTTCCTGGCCGCGCTGCCCAAGAGCGTCAAGAAGCTCGCCGTCCTCGATCGCACCAAGGAACCCGGCGCCGTCGGCGATCCGCTCTACCAGGATGTGGTTACCAGCCTCGTTGAACTGGGCGCAACCGGCATCAAGGTCGTCGCCGGCCGGTATGGACTCTCCTCTAAGGAATTCACCCCCGCAATGGTGATGGGCGTCTACGCCGAAATGGCCAAGCCCAACTGCCGGCCGAAGTTCACCATCGGCATCATGGATGATGTCACCCATCTCTCGATTGCCTATGACACCGAACTTTCCATCGAGCCCGATGATGTGAAGCGGGCCGTGTTCTTCGGCCTCGGGGCTGACGGCACTGTCGGCGCGAACAAGAACTCCATCAAGATCATCGGCGAAGAGACCGACAACTTCGCCCAGGGCTACTTCGTTTATGACTCCAAGAAGTCGGGCGCGATCACCATCTCGCACCTGCGTTTTGGCCCGCGGCAGATCCGCTCCGCCTACCTGGTAACCAAGGCGCAGTTCGTCGCCTGTCACCAGTACAGCTTCCTCGAGAAGTATGACATGCTCGATTACGCCGCGCCTGGCGCGACGTTCCTGCTTAATAGCCCCATGCCCCGGGAAAAGGTGTGGGATGATCTCCCGGCCGAGTTCCAGAAGGCGATGATCGAGAAGAAGATCAAGTTCTATGTGATCGACGCCTACAAGGTTGGTCACGATACCGGCATGGGCGTGCGCATCAATACCATCATGCAGACCTGCTTCTTCGCCATCTCCGGCGTCCTGCCCAAGGATGAGGCGATCGCGCAGATCAAGAAGGCGATCAAGAAGACCTATTCCCGCAAGGGCGATGAGGTCGTGCAGAAGAACTTCGCGGCCGTCGATCACACACTGGCGCATCTCTTCGAGATTCCCGTTCCCGCGACGGTAACCGCGAAGAAGAGCATGCCCCCGATTGTTTCGGACAAGGCTCCGGACTTCATCAAGCGCGTTTCGGCCGTGATGATGGCGAACAAGGGCGACTTGCTGCCTGTCTCCGCCTTTCCGGTCGATGGCACCTGGCCGCTGGCCAGCACGCAGTGGGAAAAGCGCAATATCGCGACCGAAATCCCCGTCTGGGACAGCTCGATCTGCATCCAGTGCAACAAGTGCGCCATGGTTTGCCCGCACGCCGCGATCCGCTCCAAGGTCTACGAGCCTGCCCTCCTGGCCAAGGCCCCGGCGACCTTCAAGAGCGTCGACTACAAGGGCGCTGACTTCAAGGGCATGAAGTTCACCATCCAGATCGCCCCTGAAGATTGCACGGGCTGCACTCTCTGCGTCAGCGTCTGCCCGGCCAAGGACAAGAGCAATCCCAAGAGCAAGGCCATCAACATGGCCGACCAGTTGCCGCTTCGCGAACCCGAGAAGAAGAACTATGACTTCTTCCTGGCTCTGCCCGACCCGGATCGCACCAAGCTCCGGATCGACGTCAAGGGCAGCCAGTTCATGCGGCCGTTGTTTGAATACTCCGGCGCCTGCGCCGGCTGCGGCGAGACTCCTTACGTCAAGCTGCTCACCCAGCTTTTCGGCGATCGCCTGATCGTCGCCAACGCCACCGGCTGCTCCTCGATCTATAGCGGCAATCTGCCCACCACGCCCTATTGCGTCGATAGCAACGGCCGCGGCCCGGCATGGGCCAACTCGCTGTTTGAAGATAATGCTGAGTTTGGCCTGGGCTATCGCCTGGCGATCAACAAACAGACCGAGATTGCCCGTGAACTGAGCGCCAAGCTCTCCAGTCAACTGGGCGAGAACCTGGTAAAGGAACTGCTCAATGCCGACCAGAGCACTGAAGCCGGCATCGCCGCTCAGCGCGTACGCGTTGTCGAACTCCGCAAGCAGTTGGCCAGCATGTCCAGCCCCGAAGCCACCCGGCTCGGTTTTGTCGCTGATTACCTGGTACGCAAGAGCGTCTGGATTCTCGGTGGTGACGGCTGGGCCTATGACATCGGCTACGGCGGCCTCGATCACGTCCTGGCAACCGGGCACGATGTGAACCTGCTGGTCATGGACACCGAGGTGTATTCCAACACCGGCGGCCAGGCCTCAAAGGCCACTCCAATGGGCGCTGCCGCCAAGTTCGCCTCGGCCGGCAAGACCACGCCCAAGAAGGACTTGGGCATGATCGCCATGAGCTATGGCAACATTTATGTCGCCAAGGTTGCCTTCGGCGCCAGGGATGCTCAGACCGTCAAGGCCTTCCAGGAAGCCGAAAGCTTCACCGGCGCCTCGATGGTCATCGCCTATGCTCACTGCATCGCCCATGGCTATGACCTGTCGTACGGGTGCGAGCAGCAGAAGCTCGCGGTGGATTCCGGCCACTGGCCGCTCTTCCGCTACGACCCGCGTCTTGCCGCGCAGGGCAAGCAGCCGCTCCAGATCGATTCGGCCGCCCCGAAGGCGAGGCTCATGCAGTACGTGAGGAACGAAACTCGCTACCGCATGGTGGAGCAGACGAACCCCGAAGCGTTTGCCAAGCTCATTGGTCAGGCGCAGTTCGATGTTGCCAAGCGCTGGATGCTCTATGAGCAAATGAGCAAGCTCGCCGTCTATCAGGCCCCGGCCGAAGAATCGGCCACACCGGCGGAAAAGGCAGCGGCAGAGAAGGCTTGAGGACTACAATCAGCCATTAGTGCCCGCAGGTGATGCCTGCGGGCACTAAGTCGGGCTGTCCACTGAAAACGCAAAAGAAGGGAATGACAATGGATCTCTCAACTAATTACCTCGGCTTCAAGCTCTCCAGTCCGTTAATGGCAGGCTCTTCGCCGCTGGTCACCGACCTGGGCGAAGTCAAGAAGCTGGAAGATTCCGGCGCGAGCGCGATCGTCATGCACTCGTTGTTCGAAGAACAGATCTCCGGCGAGCGCCTCGCCAGCATCTACCACATGGAGATGTACGCCGACAGCTACGCCGAGGCGCTCTCGTACTTCCCAAAGCCCGATGAATACCGCATGGGCCCGGAGCAGTACCTCGAACAGATTCGCAAGATCAAACAGACGGTTGCCATCCCCGTCATCGGTTCGCTGAACGGCTCGACCGTCGGCGGCTGGACCGACTACGCCAAGCTCATTCAGCAAGCCGGCGCGGATGCCCTGGAATTGAACGTCTACACGCTGGCGACCGATCCCCAGGAATCGGGCGACCAGATGGAGAAGCGCACCCTGGAAGTGGTCCGCGCGGTCACCCAGGCCGTGAGCATCCCAATCGCCGTAAAGCTCTCGCCGTTCTACAGCTCACTGGCCAACTTCGCCCATCAGCTTGATGACCTGGGCGTCGATGCCCTGGTGCTGTTCAACCGCTTCTATCAGCCCGACATCGACATCGAAAAACTCGAGGCGATGAGTTCGCTCAAGCTCTCCACCAGTGCCGAGCTTCTGCTTCGCATTCGCTGGCTGGCGATCCTCAGCCGCAAGCTGGGCGCGAACCTCGCCTGTTCCGGCGGCGTGCACACGCCCGAGGATGTGATCAAGTCGATCATGGCCGGCGCGCATGCCGTGCAGGTGGTTTCCTGCCTGCTGGAGCGCGGCACCGAGTACTTGAAGGAACTCAACGCCGGCCTCGCCCAGCAGGTCGAGACGCTGGAATACAACTCATTGCAGCAGATGCGCGGCAACATGAGCCTCGCCCGCTGCCCAGACCCCGGTGCTTTTGAGCGCGCCAACTACATGCGCATCCTGCAGACGTGGCGGCCGGAGACCGCGAAGTAACCTCACCAACAATCTGAGCGATCATCAAACCCCTGCGGCATCAAACGCGCGGGGGTTTGCCATTTGCGATTCAGTAGAGCCGGTGACCCCACCGGCGGAAATACGAATGACGCCAACCTGCGCAACTAATGAGACATGCAGCGCTCCACGCAACCTGCCGCTCGACCCCTATCATGCCATCTCATGCTTCCGCCGGTGCGGTCACCGGCTCTACGCAAACAACGATCCGCAACCCAACCGAAACCGCCCCTGCGTGATGTTCCGGGGATTCTGACGGATGTACTCCCGACTTCGCTCAAGCTGCTCGGGGCTGCGCATGATGTGGTCAAACGATTCTTCTTGCCACAGCGTCCCGGCGCGGTCGATCTGAGCATTGATCGTCTTAGCCGAGATCCGTTTCCATCGCAGACACGTTGGTAGCATCTCGTCTGGATCGGGAATGTGCACGAGGGCGTGCACATGGTTGGACATGACCGCGTAGTCACCCAGTCGGTAGTCACTGCCGTCTGAGTAATGCAGAACGTACTCGATGGCATCTTGCGCCTCCGACGATGCCAGCACACAGCTTCCCACGCCTCGATCGAGGTAGTGCTCCACCCGAGTCCAGTACAGCTTCTTCAGAATCTCCTCCTGCTCCTCCGTATGTGGCGGCGGGTTATCCTTCAGCCACTGGTCGCGTTCCTGCCTCCATCTCAACGCGACCTCCAGCGGCATCGAATCATCCAAGTGGAAGGTGATAAAGTAGACCGCATTAGGTTGCACCAGATGGGGAAGATGATGGCCCTGAATGCATCGAACTTGCGCCCAGTCAAACCATGCCACAGGCCAGCGGGGATCATAGAGCATGATGTCCAGTATAATACGGCGCTGAAAGCCTGAAATACCGCGGTGGTGACGTCGGCGTAATAGTAGGGCCGGTGACCTCACCGGCCGTATACTGATGGCCCCAAAGAGGATGCCAATATGGATTGCTTTAGAGGGCAGAGCTAACCCAGATCCACCCTGTGTGATACCTTCAGCCGGTGGGGTCACCGGCTCTACAGGAGAACACCAATGTCTTGGCAAAGCAGGATTATCTCAAAGAGCGCCCTTAAGCGACTGGGAATTCTGGCCGTTCTCCTGCTCATCCTCATTGCGATAGGCTGGCGGGCGATGCTCTATACGCCAGGAACCAGCTTCGCCGGCGCCGTCACGCCTGGCCGTGAAGATCTCTCTTCAGAGCTGCACCGGCACGTCGTTGCCCTTGCCGAGGGCATCGGCGAACGCGGCACCTACAAACCCGAAGCCTACGCCCGGGCCCGTGATTACATCGTCGACCAGTTCCGTGCTCTCGGCTATGAGCCGAAACTGCAAACCTTCACCGCCCGCGATGTCGAGTGCGCGAACATCGAAGTCACCATTCCCGGCACGACCAAGGCCACTGAGATCTTCGTCATCGGCGCTCATTACGACACCGTCCAGGACAGCCCCGGTGCCAACGACAACACCTCCGGGGTGGCCGGCGTGCTGGCACTGGCCCGCATGTTCAAAGGCTCCAAACCTGCCCGCACGATTCGCTTCGTCGCCTTCGCGGAAGAGGAGCCGCCCAGCTTCCAGACCAAGACCATGGGCAGTATGGTCTACGCGAAAGCCTGCAAAGACCGCAATGAAAACATCGTCGGCATGTTCAGCCTGGAGACCATCGGATACTACAGCGACGCCCCGGATTCCCAGCGTTACCCCTCACCGTACGACAAGGTCTACCCGTCCGTCGGCAATTTCATCGGCTTCGTTGCGAACGTCCAATCAGGTGGCCTGATGCGTGATGCGATCGATTCGTTCCGCAAGCACTGCCAGTTCCCTTCCGAAGGCGGCGCGGTTCCTGACATGGCTCCGGGCATTGGTTGGTCAGACCACTGGAGCTTCTGGCAGGTGGGCTACTCCGCCCTGATGGTCACCGACACCGCCCCCTTCCGCTATCGTCACTATCACAACCGCGGTGATACCCCCGACAAACTCGACTTCGGTAAGATGGCCAAAGTCATCGAAGGCTTGCGCTGTGTCATCGACGATTTAACCGAGGCCACCGCGACAGCATCGACGCGAAGCATCACACCATAGGGCAATCCCAGCCATGTCCTCAGACCACACAGATCAAAGCCGCCCCGAGCCGATCCGCTGGGCCCCGCGCCTGGCTCCGCAGCTCCTGCGCCGCCTCTATGAGTGCGATGTCACAGGCCTGCACGACCAGGACCTGATTGACGAAGTGGGAATGACCTTGTTGGTCCGCTGTGAGAGCATTCGCAGAGTCTCATACCGCCTATGCTGGAAGTGCGGCGAGCCGCTGCTTGGCGAACGGACCCACGGCAGCATGCTGCAGTGTCAGGATTGTCACCGCAACACGCCGTGGACCACCTATCAGCGATCCTACAAGGGCAGGCGTGTCCACGGCGTGCGCGCAATGCCCATCATCCAGACGTTCATGGAAACCTACCCCCACGCCGGAACCTGGGCGACGAAGATGCTTGCGATTGATACGCTCATTCACGGAGTGCACGAGTCTCTGAAGCACGGCCAGGATCCGTGCATTACGCCGCTGGCGGAGAACCTGATCGAGGGCACAGCGCAGGAGACCTTCGCGCTTCTCGAATCTCTCGCCGCCGGCGACACCAGCACCCCCGGTCTGCAAGCCACGCGCGCCCTCTGGAATGCCAAACTCCAGGACTACCGCCGCCGCCTCGCCAAGCGACAGAGTATCACCTCGTACCCGCCCCCTCCGTCATTGACATGACACACGGGCCCTTAATGCCCCCTCGCCACTCGCAATATCCCTGTGTCTGGTTCGTTTGTCTCTTGCAGACGGACATGGACAACCTGCTGGCCGCTGCCCAGAACGACGCCAACGCCACCGACCAACTTAAGGCTGACGTTGCCAAGTTCGTCGCCGATCGCGCGGCCAGTCTCGCCGCATTTGAAGCCGACTTGGCGCGAATCAGCGCTGACCGGGCGCAGCTCGTGGCCGATCTGACAGCCCTGCAGAACCAGCCCCCGCTCGGGTAATAGATCAACCGCTCGATCTATTAAACCCTGACAAGGTATCCGGTGCTTCGGCCCGGGTGCCTTTTCTTGTTTAACCGACATCGGCGCAATCGCCCAATCCGTAGCGTATACTGGATCGAGACGAGGAGGACAGCATGGCACAGACCTACGCCAAGCAGCAGGACCCGGCCGCGCTCCTGATCGAGGTAGCGCGAACCTCGTTCGCCCGCTCGCATGAGAAAATCGTGCACTGCGTCAACCAGCTCTGCGACGATGAACTCCACTGGCGGCCGTTCGAGGGGCAGAACAGCATCTCTAACGTGATTCTGCACCTGTGCGGGAATGTGCGACAGTGGATTATCGCCGGGGTCGGCGGCGCACCGGACGTGCGCAAACGACAACTGGAGTTCTCCGACCGGACGCGCTACTCCAAAGCCCAACTGCTCGAACGCCTGGCCGATGCCGTGGCAGAAGTGGACCGTGTGCTGGCCTCCACCCCGCCAGATCAGGTCACCGTCCCACGCCGAATCCAGGGCTTCGACGAAACCGTGGCCTCTGCGATTTTCGACACCGCCGCCCACTTCACCGGCCACACGCACGAGATCGTCTACATCACGCGCCTGCTGAAGAAGGAAGCATACCGCTTCCAGTGGGTACCCCAAGGCAAGGAGCAGGGCGAAACCGTCTAGCGTAATGCCCCGCCGCACAGCGATCATACCCGCGCCACCACGAGGAGCGGCGGACGTGAGTCCGCCGGTTCGGAGCAAGAGACCACGTTGACCATATGCGAACCTAGAACCGCCGGGTAGGATCAGAGGCCATGGCCGAGCATCACCCGCATAGCACGCCGCCAGAGGCGGGGCCAGCGCCCGAGGCACGTTGGCCCGCCATGATCGCGCTCCTGGCCGTGGGCGTGTTGTTCTGGGCTTTGCCCGAAGGTCTCTCGGCCGGACCGCGCTGGCTGGCTATTGTGGTTGTCTGTGTGCTGGTGACGCTTCTGCTGCTGACTCATGGTCGGGGACACCCCATGATATACCTCGCGCTGGGGCACCTGCTGGCTGGGACCGTGACGGTTTTCATGCTGTGGTCGCTTGTCCTGTTGGTTCTCGCTCTGCCCGCCCATCGCGAATCGCCGGTGGACTTGCTGCGTTCTGGCGCGTTGCTGTGGATCACGAATGTCGTGGTCTTCGCATCGTGGTACTGGCGGTTGGACGCCGGCGGACCGCACCAGCGGGAAAAACAGCCCGGGCATACCAAAGGGGCATTCCTCTTCCCGCAGATGACATTGCATCAGGATCTGGCGCGGGAACGCGATGGCAGACTCTGGTCGCCGCGATTCGTCGATTACCTGTTTCTGGCGTTTAATACCAGCACGGCGCTCTCGCCCACCGATGCGCCAGTGCTTTCCCGCTGGGCCAAGGTGCTGGTGATGATACAGGCGCTGATCTCCCTGATGGTCATCGTCATCCTCGTCGGCCGGGCGATCAACATGATGTAGGGGAAAGCGAAGGGCCAGCATCACAGCCTTCTCGCCTGGCCCCACAGGCGATAGAATCTCACGCCCATGAAGTTCACGAAGATGCAAGGTGCCGGAAATGACTATGTCTATGTCAACGCCTTCGTTGAGAAGGTCGATGACCCGGCCAACCTCGCCATCAAGATCGCGGATCGCCACTTTGGCGTTGGCGGAGACGGCCTGGTCCTGATCATGCCCTCCGACAAGGCCGATGTCCGCATGCGCATGTTCAACGCCGATGGCTCCGAAGCCGAAATGTGCGGCAACGGGATCCGCTGCGTCGCCAAGTATGCCCATGACCACGGCCTCTCTCGCGCCAATCCGATTCGGATCGAGACCGGCAGGGGAGTGCTGGCGCTTCAACTCTTGCTCGGCCCTGATCGCAAGGTCAGCCAGGTAACCGTCGATATGAACGCCCCGATCCTCGATTTGGCGAAGATTCCGGTCGACGTCAGCGTGATCGCCAAGACCGCCGCCGATCATGTCTATCGCGTGAGCGTCACCGGCGGCGACGATGCCGTCGAATGCACATTTGTCTCAGTGGGCAACCCGCACGCTGTGATTTTCGTCCCCGATGTGCAGAGCGTTGATATTGCCCGGCTCGGCCCGATTCTTGAACACAACCCGGCCTTCCCCCGGCGCATGAACATCCACTGGGTGCAGGTCCATTCCCGCGGCGAAGTGACGATGCGCACCTGGGAACGCGGCAGCGGGATCACGCTTGCCTGTGGCACCGGCGCATCGGCCGTCTGCGTGGCCAGTGCCCTGACCGGCCGGACGGATGCAAAGATCCTCGCCCACCTGCCCGGTGGCGATCTGGAACTCGAATGGGACCGCGCCAAGAACACCGTCTACATGACCGGTCCAGCCGTCGAGGTCTTCAGCGGCGATTGGCCTGCGTAGGCCGATTGCCATTGGTTGTCGAGATGACTCCGGAATAGACGTAAAATGCCATGCTGAACTTCGCGTTTTCATCCAACGCATTCAAGAAAGCGTCGCTTGCGCAGGCTGCGCGAGAGATCGCCGTGGCGGGCTATCGCGGGATGGAAGTCATGGCGGATGTGCCTCATGCCTATCCTCCGCAGTTCGCCGCCGGTGACCGCTGCGCCTTCTGCTCGATGTTGACCGAGTTGAACCTGCAGGTCAGCAACATCAACGCCTTCACTCTCTTTGCCCGCGGTGATACCTACCACCCGACCTGGATCGAGCAGGATGAATCCGCTCGCAACCTGCGAATCGAGCACACGATTGCTGCGATCCAACTCGCGGCCGACCTGAACTCGCGAACGCTCAGCATCCAGCCCGGCGGCCCGATGATCGGCACCGGGCTGACAACAGACCAGGCCATCCGACGGTTCGCCGATGGTCTGGATGCGGTGCTCCCGGCCGCCCGCCAGCACAACATCATCATCGCCATCGAGCCCGAGCCAGGCCTGCTGATCCAGAGCGTCGAGGAATTCGTCAACTTCAAACGGCGCTTCTTCGACGCTGAGCCGCTGATCGCGATGAACTGTGACATGGGCCATCTCTACTGTGTCGGCGATGATCCGGTGAGTGTCGTGCAGCGTTACCTGCCGTACATCGCCCACGTGCATCTGGAAGACATCGGCCAGAACCACGTGCACCAGCACCTGCCCCTGGGAAAAGGCGCCATGGACATCAAGGGGATCCTCAGTGCACTGGAGGCACAGAGTTACCAAGGCTGGGTGACCGTGGAACTCTATCCTTACATCAGCACCGCCAGTGAAGTTGCCCGCCAGGCGATGGGGTATCTCGAACCTACTTCATCTCCTTCGGCTTGACCCATATCCCTTTCTTCGCGCCCTCGTACATGGCTTCCATCACGGCCGGGCGATACGCGGCTTCGCGGACCGGTACCAGCTTCGCGCTCTGATCGCCCGCAAGCGCGTTGAGCCAGCTATCCAGACCGGCCGCTGCCGGGCCCGGAATCTGCTCATAGGGCTGGTCATCCTTGATGCCCAGCTTCTCGCACTTGACGTAGAGCTTGCCCTGAATGATCGCAGCATGGCCCTCGGTGCCGCTGATGAGGAAATCCACCGGGTTGGCTACATCATCCCAGGCGGCCGCCAGCGTGCCGATAGCGCCGTTCTTGAGCTGCATCAGCCCTTCGCCGGTTTCATCGCAGTAGCTGCCGCTGTTCTCGTAGCGCTTGGTGCCGGAGGAGAGCAGGGCGGTTGCCGATTCCACTTCGCCCATCAGCCAAAGCATAATGTCCAGCGAGTGCGTTCCGAGATCGCCGAAGGCGCCGACGCCCGCAACGGCCGGGTCGGCCATCCAGCGCCAATCATCGGCGATGTTATCAGGCTTGGCGGCGAACCAATCGCCAAGAGCTCCGGAATGGCAATTGGAGCCGCGGATACGGGTGATCTTCCCGAACGAGCCCTTCTCGACCTGCTCTTTGAGCCACACAAACGCCCCGCGGCCGCGCGAAAAGTAGCCGGTGGAGAAAAGCACGCCGGCCTTGGTGATGGCTTTGGCCATGGCATAGCTGTCTTTAGCGCCCATGCCCAAAGGCTTTTCCACGAACATGTGCTTCTTCGCCCTAGCGGCCGCCACGACCAATTCCTGGTGGCGATTGGTCTCCGAACAGATGATCACCGCCGTGATCTCCTTGTCGTTCCAGATCTCGCCAACATCACTGACGACGGTCGCCCCGACTTCGCCGCCCCATTTAGCGCTACGGAGCGGATTCGGGTCCCACGCCTTGGTGATCTTTACATCCTGACGCGTCTTGATTCTCTTGACGAAACCCGGAGCGTGAATGTGTGCGCATCCAACGAGGCCAATGCTTATCATGGGAATCTCCTTTTCGGTTAATGGATTTTACCTGGCCGCAGCGCCACATACAGATAACGCCAGATCGCGAGCCGCCTTGGCCAGCTCAGTAATGGCAGCGAAGTTGTGCGCGGCGATCAGATCTTTGGCGACCATCCAGCTTCCTCCGCAAGCCAGGACACACGGAAGCTTGAGGTAATCGGCCAGGTTCTGCTGCGTGATCCCGCCAGTAGGCATGAACTTCATCATGCCGTAGGGCGCGGCGATTGCCTTGAGGGTCTTGCACCCGCCCAGTGCGTCGGCCGGGAAGAATTTTACTACATCCAGACCCGCATCCAGCGCCATCTCGATCTCGGTCGGCGTGGCTATACCGGGAGTCACCGGAATCCGGTTCTGCACGCAGTAGTCAACGACCTTAGGGTTCAGACCCGGGGAGACGATGAACTTGGCCCCCGAGTCGACAGCACGTTTGACATTATCCACGTTCAGGACGGTGCCGGCGCCGACAAGCATGCCGTGAAGCCCGCTGGCAGTTCTGATTGCCTCGACCGCCGCCGCGGTTCGGAACGTGATCTCCATGCAGTTCAGCCCGCCTGCCGCAAGAGCTTCGCCCAGCGGCTTGGCATCCGCCGCCTTGTCGATGACCACCACGGGAACCAAGTGCATCGCGCCGATCTGTGCAAGTATGTCGTTCATGCGTTGTCTTTCGCCAAATCCTACAGACGTTGTTGAGTAAGTCCGCCGTCGAGCACGAGCACCGAACCGCTGGCATAGGGCAGATCACCACGTGCCAGCATGGCGACTGCTTTGCCGATGTCCTGAGGTGTGCCCCAGCGACGTTCCAACAATAGACCGCCTTCGATCAGGGCATCGTACTTTGCTTTCACACCGCTGGTCATGTCCGTGGCGATGATACCAGGACGTACCTCGTACACATCGGTGCCGAATTCCGCCAGGCGGACCGCCCAGAGCTTTGTGGCCATCGCCACGCCTGCCTTGGATATGCAATAATCACCGCGATTCACTGAAGCGACGGTGGCCGAGACTGAACTGACGTTGACGATGCATCCTCGATATGCGCTGTTCGCCTGGCGCTGCTGAATCATGTACCGGGCGACAAGCTGAGTGAGGAAATAAGGGCCCTTGAGGTTGGTGAAGATCAGCTCATCGAAGCTCTGTTCCCCGGCATCAAGGATGTCAGCGCGAACTTTTGGGGCGATGCCCGCGTTGTTCACCAGGACATCCAGACGGCCAAATGATTCTTTGATCTTGGCAACCAATGCCGACCGATCGGCGCTGCTGGAAACGTCAGCCTGCACATACTCGGCGCGCATACCGCAGGCCTGCAGCTGAGCTCTGGCCGACTCGACCTCCGTACTGCCGCGCCGGCCGGTGAAAACAATGTCATAGCCGGCCTTGGCCAGCGCCATGGCGACGCCAAAGCCGATTCCGCGCGATCCACCGGTTACCAGTGCAACCATGTCTTTGCTCCTATACGTGGTTCAGGTAGGCCTGCTTGATCCGTTCGACAAACTGCGTCTGATCCGTCTGCCATAGTTCAGTCGAAAAGATCTCCACTTCGACATCGCCAGCGAAGCCGGCCGCCTCGACCCAGCCGCGGATCTGCGAGATGTTGATGCAACCCTCACCCATCAATCCACGGTCGTTGAGAAACTCCCGCGTGGGCGTGAGCCAGTCGCACACATGGAATGCCATTAGCGATCCCGCCTTGCCGCACCGCCTGATCTCCTGCTCCAAAGTATCATCCCACCACAGGTGATACACATCCACCGCAACGCCGACCTGGCGGCTGCCGATTTCCTGAACCAGGTCATTCGCCTGGCGGATGGTGTTCACGGCCGACCGATCGTTGGCGTACATGGGATGCAGCGGCTCGATCGCCAGTTTTACCCCGGCCGCCTGCGCTTCGGGCAGTACAGCGGCAATGCCATCAGCGATCATCTTGCGTGCCTCGGGCAAGGCGATGCCGGGAACCGCACCGCAGACCAGCACAATCAGCGGCGCGCCGATCGCATGCGCTTCTTCGATGGCCTTGCGGTTGTCATCGAGCGCCTTGGCGCGACCATCGGCGGTTGCAGCCGGGAAAAAGCCGCCGCGACACAGACTGGTCACGCGCAGACTCGACCCTTTTAACATCTTCGCCGATGCCGCGAGGCCCTGCGGCTCCAGCGCCTGCCGCCAGACAGTGATCGCGGGGATGCCGGCACGGTTGTATCCGTCAATGCACTGCTGCAGCGACCAGGGCTTAGTCGTGATGGTGTGCAGGCAGAGGCGCGAGTGATCGGTCAGCTTCTGAGTCATTGAATCTCCTGCAGGTGTTCACTTCAGTTCCGGCACATTTACCCACGCACGCTTCTGCCACGAGTCCAGGCCGAGATTAGCAAGCTGCACGCCCTTGGCCCCCTCCAGCAGGGTCCAGCGGAACGGTTCGTTCTTGACCACGTGTTTCAGGAACAGTTCCCACTCAGCTCGGAAGGCATTGTCATAGACAACCTGCGAGGGCACCTTCGCCCATGACCCATAGAAGTCAATCGGGTTCTCAATGTCTGGGTTCCACACCGGCCGGGGTGTGTTGTTGTACTGCTGGCTGACACAGTCGCGCAAGCCGGCGACGGCCGAGCCTTTCGTGCCATCCACCTGCAAGGTCAGGAGATCATCGCGGCGCACGCGCACGCACCAGGAGCTGTTGAACTGGCAGATGATGCCGTTCTCCAGTTCAAACGTGGCATAGGCTGAGTCGTCGGCAGTGCACTTGTAGGGCTTGCCACTCTCATCCCAGCGCTTCTTGATGTGCGTGGCGCCCAGGCAGGAAACGCTCTTGATGTTGCCGAAGACATTGTCCACCAGGTAGCGCCAGTGACAGAGCATATCAAGAATGACGCCCCCGCCTTCCTCCTTGCGATAGTTCCAGCTCGGCCGCTGGATAGGAATGGTGTCGCCCTCGAAGACCCAGTAGCCAAACTCTCCGCGGACCGAGAGAATTTCGCCGAAGAAACCCGAGGCGATGAGCTGCTTGAGCTTCATAATGCCCGGAAGCCACAGCTTGTCCTGGACGACGCCGTTCTTGACGCCCGCTTTCTGCGCCAGGTGCCAGAGTTCCTGTGCTTCCTTTGTATTCAGGGCAACCGGCTTCTCGCAGTAAATGTGCTTGCCGGCGGCAATGGCCTGCTTGACGGCATCGTAGCGCCGATCGGTCGTCTGGGCGTCGAAATAGATCTGATAGCGCGAGTCCTTCAGCAGGGGCTTGAGATCGGTGCTGATGGGCGGGTTGATCCCAGACAGATCTGCGATCTTCTTGAGCTTGTTCTCATTGCGGCCCACGAGGACGGGATCGGGTATGATGACCTCGTCATCGGAGACCTTCACGCCTCCCTGCTTAACGATCGCGGCAATGGAGCGAAGCAGATGCTGGTTGGTGCCCATGCGTCCGGTGACGCCGTTCATGATGATGCCGATCTTGTGCGTGGTCATGGTTGTCCTTTCAGGTTGTCTTTCCTTTATGCGAAGAACGTCAGGTATGGTTTGCCGGCGGCCAGTCGCTGCAGATAAATCGCCAGTTCGATGCCGTGGTAGTCGCCCCAGAGCGAAGATTCGCCGCGCGGAATCTGCGAACCGGCGGGGATGTGATCCCAGCCGTTGGGCCGGTGGTACACTGAATGCAGCAGCAGGCCCTGGTGTTTTGAACTGGTGGAGAGATAGGGCTCGGCGAACAGCGTAGCGGCGACGTTCAAGCCGGCCTGTGTGTAGCGCGTGCCACGCTGGCCGAGGTAGTGGCCCAGTCGCAAGAGGCCCTGAGCCGCGATGGCGGCCGCCGATGAATCCACCGGCTCATACGCATTGAACGGGTCGGCCGGCCGACTCTGCCAATTGCCCAGCTTATGCAGTTGCGGCGCGCCGGTGTCCCAGTAGGGAATGCCGTCGCTCGCGGTGGCATGGTCAATATAGAAATCACAGGTGTCGATGGCCGTTTGGAGGAAGTCCTTCAGGACAGCCGCCTTCTTTGGCAGACCGGCAGCCCCGAACTGCTTCTCATCCAATGTAGCCAGAAACTCCAGTTCCTCGGCGAAACCGAGCATCGCCCAGGCCAGGCCGCGCGTCCAGGTGGAGAAGGGCGAGTATCCCTGCTGCGAACTGGGGCAGCGGAAGACCCCGTTGTTGATGTTGAAAACCGCCTCATGTGCGGTTCGGCCGCGGATGTCGTAGCTGTCCCGGCCGGTGCCCGGGAAGATATTGAATCGCCGGGTGGTCAGGGCGTGGATCACCGCTCGACGCAAGAGCGAGATGCGAGCATCGCCCTCGCCCATCAGCACATGGCCAAGCTGATGCGCCAGCCCCATGATGCGAATTGTCCGCATGGTGTCCACGAACAGTGAGTGCGGCCCATTGAAAGAGTAGACATAGCCCAGCGGCATGCTGGTACCGGCAGGAGCTGCCGCCTCTGACCATCGCGCCCCCTGCACTGCGCCGCTGGCTTTGATCGCCAGCTCATAGAACGCCAGTTCCCAGTCATTATGCTTGATGCGCCCTTCGCGCATCAGCCGGCGGAGATTGCCATAGGTGGACAGGTTATTAAAGCCATGATCGTGAACGCCGACGTGAGTGAGGTGCGGCGCCATGCGCTCGAGAGTGCGCTTGCGGCCCAGTTCAAGCAACTTCTTCTCACCCGAACCATCAAAGGCCAGCAGCATCTGGCCATACTCAAACCCCTGTGTCCATTCGGTCCAGCCGCGCGAGGTATACTTTCCCTTTATCGTGAAAACGGGGGTACCGCGCGCGGGATCCCAGCTACGGTCTATGGCGATGGCCTTCTGCCCGGCCAGTTCGATGACACGGCTGACGGCAGGCCCAAGCGCTGCGACGGTGATCTTTGGCATCTCCATGACGGCCGTATCCTAGAGTCCGACGAAAGCCGACGCTATGGACGGATGGGGCATCTTTTGTACTATTCGGCCACATGGCGCAGCGCGATCTTATCTTTCTCTACGGGCAGGCGGTCGCCGATTGCCGGCATCAGGTCGCCAAAGTCTTTCAGGACTATTACACACTTCAGTACATGGCCGATGGCGCGGTGGAGCTATTCATTGGACCGCAGCGCCACCTGCTCTCAGGCCGCTATTTCTGGTCCTGCTATCCGGGGCCGCGAATCAGCTTTCACGCCTGGCCGCTCGGGGCGCATTGGGATCATCACTACGTCGCATTTCGTGGGCAACGGCTGCGCGAATGGCGAGAGGAGGGGCTCTTCCCGGTGCCGCCGCAGCGGCCGGCATTTGGGGCGGATTACTCCTGGCGGTTTGATGAGCTTCTGGCCCTGAGCCGGCGGACGGATGAATGGGGAGCGCGCCGGGCGATGAATGTGCTGGAGGGCATTCTGATCGAGCTCGCGGAGGCTCGCGCACGCACGCAGGCGGATGTTGTGGTGTCGCGGGCAATTCGAGTTTTGCACGAAGCGGACGATTGGAACGCACCGGGCATTGACGTCCTGGCGCAGCGCGCCGGCGTATCGGAGCGTACCTTGCGCCGGCGCTTTGCCGCGGCGACGGGGCATTCTCCCAAGGAGTACCAGATCCACCAGCGCATCGCCGAAGCCCAGCGAATGCTGGCCGAGAAGGACTGGCCCATCAAACAGATCGCGCAGAAGCTTGCCTACAAGGATGTCTTCTTCTTCACGCGGCAATTCACCAAAGCCGTCGGCGTCCCCCCGCTGCAGTATCGCCGAAGCTGCGCTGGCTAGCGGTCTATTGGGCGCCCGAATCTGTCTGCCCGGCAATCGCCTGGTGAACCGCTTCAATATTCTCCACCGGAATGTCCACCTGGTACAGATGGGTGCCGGCCACAATAAACCCTCCGTCCGGGCCCAGAGCCTGGATAAGGTGACGAGTCTCCTGAGCGATCTCGGAGGGTTTGGCCGTGGGCATAAAGTGCTGGGTATTGAGGCCGCCATGGAATGTGACTCGGCCGCCAAATCGACGATAGAGATCTTCCGGACTAACGTTCATCGCCCGCATCTGCAGCGGATCAAGAATATCAACTCCGATTTCGATCAGATCCTCCACCACCGGAAGAATCCCTCCGCAGGAATGGTAAAAGACCTTGCAGCCCTGTCCGTGTGCCAGTTCTATCAGGCGCTTTTGCCGGGGCTTAATGAACGTCCGATACAACTCCGGACTGATCATCATCGAGATCTGGGTTCCCAGATCATTGTAAAGTCCTATGGCATCAAGCGCCCCCTTACTCGCCCGCAGAATCATCTGCGTGTATTGACAGAAAAAGTCGGCCATCTGGCTCAACATATAGTCAGCGAGCTCCGGCTCCACCAGCATATCGGTCATGAACTGTTCCATGCCCCGCAGGGCCCAACAGCGGTCAAACAGACTCTCCGTTTCAATCATCCAGAAGTACTCATTGCCCTGGTTCAAACTGGCTATCCGCTGCGGCAACGTGGTGAAATCAAAGATGTCTTGGGGCCGCGGCCATCGATACTTCCTGATATCGTCCATCGACATTGCCTTCAGAGGCCAATGGCATATGTCGATGTAGGAGCCGCCTTCATAGGATACGCGCTGGCGCCGCACACCCCAGAAATCCTCCTGTACGCCATTTCCAATATCCCGGTCTTTGGACCCAAACCCGCTGTATCCCCCATAACCACCTTCGGAAAAGATGCCTCCTGCATCCCGGATATCCGAGCGAGCCCAGACCCGGACGGCCTCATCGGTGCTTAGCCCTCGAGATCGCCTGATCTTGTCATAGACCTCTGGCTCCGCCCGGAAGTTATATGGCACGCGATCATTGGGCTTTCGACCCATGGCGTTATGGACTCGCTCGCGCGATGTGATCTGCGATTGCGACATGAACACTCCTGGCTGGGTTTCCGGCACTGACCCCGTGTGGTGTTTCCCAAACGCAGCCGGCTGGACTCGAACCAGCGACCGTCGGATTAGAAATCCGATGCTCTATCCAACTGAGCTACGGCTGCAACTGATGCCCGATCATACCCTGTTGCCGATACTGCTGCACGCCCGCGCGCTGGCGCAACGCCGCTCGGGATTCACGGTGAAGAATGGATGGAATTGCTACGGTCTGGAGGTAGTTGCATCGATCGTGCCGGCCGGCGTTGCCGAAGTCGCAATAGTTGCGCGGACCAGTACGTTGCCGCGCTCCGTGGTTACCAGCGCACAGAGCTTCTCGCCGTCGGTGATCGTCATCTGCAGCACCTGTGGACCCAAGTCAATGGTGCCCTGTTTCTGCTGCGTGGGACCATCGATGATCATTCGGCCATAGAGCCAGCGGTCGCCGCCTGCCAGCCAGACGAGCTGGTTCTGCGGCGGGGGGGCGGTGTCGCGGGAAGCCATGTCGCGATCGCGGGGATTCGTGTCGCGAGGATTCATCGGGTCGCGCTCCGGCGGCTTGATGCCCAATGTAAAGCTCGCGGTGCCGTCAAAGGCTGGTGTGGCGGTGTCGTTGCTGGTGGCCGGGCAGGTGAGGATCGACATCGCGCCCGGGCGTTCAAACGACGCCGCAACCTTCGTCCCATCGGGCGAAAACGACAGACCCGTCGGGTTCAGGGCCACAGCCCGGTCTCGAATCCGCAGGTCGCAGTCGGCCACAGTACCATCAGAGTGGTAGATTCGCAGCCACCCTTTGCCATCCTGGCTGAACGCGGTCACGGCGATGCTCTTGAGGTCGGTACTTGACGCCATCATCTGACTGTGCACATCTCTGGTCTTGTCCTCCAACGCCCCCGCGGGTGCAACATACCAGGGCTGGGCGGCTCCGGTCCGCAGGTCCAGCGTCAGCGGCTGGAACGCGCCCCTCTGCCTGCGTGTGCAGACAATCTGCGAATCGCTCAGGAAGCCCAGAATCTGGATCGCGTCAGTAGCCTGCCATTCAGGAGGGCTATAGCTCATCTCCAGTTTGTTGGTCACAAAGGACCACACCTTCACAACCGGTATGTTGCCCATGGAGCGCACCAGCAGGGCCATCCGATTGGCATCCGGAGACATGCACGCATCGCCAGGGGCGAGAGCCGGCACGTCACGCATGGGGCTGGTGGATTTGTCGTCGATCTTGTAGCGGATGACCTCCTGGTCGGTACTGTCTTTTGCCTGCACGCCGACGCCCACCACATCGTCTCGTCCCGGGACAAGCAGTATGCGCAGCGGGTCACGATCGAACTTGAACTCCTTCCGGTCCCGCAGCAAGCCCTGTGGTGCAACCTCGACGACTGCGGCCGTTCCGCCGGCATTCCCACCCGCAGGGCTCTCGCGAGTAGGCGTCGTCCCAGTGCCACCGGCGGGTGTTTTGCTCGTGGCCAATCGACCATTCTGCGGTTGCGGCCAGTTCAGGTGTGGACCCATCGGGCTGACATCAAACAGATTCCCTTTGCCAGAGGCGCTCAGCGTATGGCTCAGAACCTGATTGGCGCCCGTGTACAGGGCGATGCTCAGAGTCGTTGCGACAACACTGGATACCGACAGGAAGATCGCTGCATAGGGGATTTCCTTCTCCCTGAGGCGATAGAGGAACCAGGCGGCCGGTGTCCCGATGATGATACCCAGAACTACGCCCGAGACCAATGAGCCGATGCTCCAGCCAGTGAGCCAGAGGACCGATCCCAGCGCAAACGGAAATACAGCCAGCGCCGCTGCTCGGCTCTTGTTGTCCGTGGGCGTCTGGAATCTAAGTACCGTGCTGAGCTTGTGCAGCGCCAAGGCAAACAGCGGCAGCCACAAGATTGCAAAGATGACCAGCATGACGGCCGCAGGGATCAATCCAGCCCAGGCCGGGTAGGTGTCATTCACCATCGGCAGGTACGGCTCAGGAATCGCAGCAGAATCCGCGGGATTCCAGGCGAAGGCAACGTACGCCACCCAGATCAGCATGAGCCAGAGCACGATCTTGGGTGCGAACCTGTCCAATTCCGGTGCAAATGGGAAATCGAAGGGTTTGAATGGGCGGACCACCGCGGCCGGCGCGCCTTCGGCGACGTCGAACGTCCCGGGGTCTCCGGTACGCTGCATCATGCTCTTTGCCGAGCCAATGCCGCCGGTCATATTGCTTTCGGTGGTCTCGATTGCAGGCATCACGCGGGTGATGTCGCTGTTGCGCTCGTAGGGAGACGGTGCGCTGGGCACATCGGGCAGATCTTCCAGTGAAGGCAGTTTCAGATCAGACTGGAATGGCGACGCCGCTGCCTGGTCAGAGGCAGTGGTGGGCGGCGCGTTAGCCCCAGATACCGACTGGGAAGAGCTCGCCAGGGAGATGGTGAAAATCTGCCCGCAGTTGCGACAGCGCACCCTCTTCCCTGCCATGTCGTCTTTGGCGACATAGGAAAATCCGCAATGCTCACATGAAGCCTGAACTGGCATCATTCACCCTCTTGCACCCGAGGATCGATTTCAAGCGTAAGTCTCCCTGCAATCGACGTTTGCGTCAAGTAAATCTCATCAAAACTCGGACGATATCGGACTATCCACGAACAAGCCGCCAAGATCAAGCCATCTTCTGCCTGGTTTCAGCAGGATTCTGACCATGGCGCCGTTCGTAATGGATATAGACCTCTCTTTTCCGCTTTTCATTTTACTTCAAGATTGAAGCGCAAATGGGGTTGCGTTCGCAATTCCGGGATTCTACCGTATTGCGCGTACCAGGAGGAGACGGTATTATGTTGCAGGATCACGCACGCGATCACCTCGTTGTTATTGGTATTGAGGGGATGCATTGCCATAAATGCGAGCAGGCGATCCAGCGATCGCTCAAACGCCTGGCGGGGGTCAGCGAGGTCGAGGTGGATTTCCCGACCGCGCAGGCATCGGTGCTTTTTGATGCTTCCAGAGTTGGCGTTGACGACCTGATGCATGCTGTGACTCAGGCCGGTTACAAGGCAATTGGGTTCACGCGCAACGAATTTGGCGTGAACTAACTTCACGCCTTCCGGCGAGTCAGCGGAATCGCCAGCGCAGCCCAGGCCACGGCGGCGCCAGCGGCGATGAGGGCGAGGATGGGCGCGGCAACCGCCTGGCCAGGTTTCTGCAGAGCAGCCACAACCAGCGACATGCCCCCTTTGCCAAAGCGATAGCCGAAGACGTCGATCAGTTCCTTGGCGCGATAGCGGGCGTCGAAGGAGAGGGGGATGTAGAGCAACTCTTTCGCAGCGCGGAAAATCGAGTAGTCGAGCACCTTGAACACCATGTAGGCGATGCCAGCGCTCAAGAGTGTCGGGCTGCCCCATAGATAGGCGCAGGTGCAGACATGGATCAAGGGGATGGCAATGTGGATGCGCCGGGTCGGGACGAGCCAGAGGAGCAGGGGGGTGGCGCCGAACTGCATGAAGGCGGCCGCGATGTTCAGCCACATGTAGAACCAGCCCGAGAAGGCCGTCTGCTTGTCCTGGTCGGGAATGGCATCCTGGAGGATGCCCTGGAATGAGAGGTCCGTAAGGCCGGAAATGGCCTGGGTCAGCAGGATCACACCCAGAAGAATGGCGAGGATGGGCTGGCGGAAAAGCAGGCGCGAGCCCAGGGTATCACTGTGGGGCTCATCGGGACGGGGCTGGGGCTGACCGCCATACTGATAGGCGAGCCACGTGAGTAGCGCCGTTGGGAGGGTGATTGCAGCGCCCAGCAGCAGCAGGGCGGGGCTGCCGACTTTGGTGGCGAGGGTGCCCACGAGGATGCCTCCAACGATGGATCCGCCTGAACCGATGCCGCAGATTGGTCCGTTGAGTCTGCGGGCGTTGGCCTCACCCAGCGTGCTGTTCAGGAAAGACCAGTACTGCTCCATCAGCAGAACGATGTAAGCCTCGCGGACAACGTAGAGGATGGCGGCTGCGAAGTTCCAGCCGGCAGCAATCGCGCCATAGGAGCCGGCGAGGATGGCGCAGGAGCCAATCGTGGTGGCAACCAGCGTCCAGCGCGGGCCGAGCCAGGTCAGCAACCGGCCATAGATATAGAGCAGCACGACCACGCCAACCGGTGTGGCAGCCATCACGTAGGGGAGAGCTGCCTTGCCGTAGGCGGCTTTGAACAGGGTGTTGGTCGGGCTGCGCACCAGTTCGTAGCCGCAGAAGAGGAACGCGGCGGAGAGACCGATGAGGATGCCGACCACGTAGGGTTTGGCCGGGTGTGGAGCGGCCGGGTCGGGCACAGCGTAGGGAAGGATGGGGGTGGGTTCAGGCATTACGTAACGAACGCTCGGTTCCTGGTTGACGGCGTCTATCGTCTCGCGCACGGATCGCTGCGACCAAGTGACTGCGCCACTCCCATGCTCTTTGCGCGGGAAACCTGTCCGTATCCATGGCGCGCCGGGATGCTCTACCTGGCGACCGGCTTCACCGAAGCCTTGGAGCGGGTTTCCTGCAGGTTGAGCTGGATCGATCGGCGCTCGAGGATGCCCATCGACATCTCGATCACTTCCTCGGCTTCTCGCGGCGACATCGTGCCGACGGTGACCATATCGATCGGCCGGATCGAGTTCCACACGAAGGTCAGGCCCTGCAGCGGGCGAATCTGGCCGGCCGCAAACGGCTTAATCGTCATCACTGGTTTCTTCGCGCCCAGAATCACGCGTTGAATCCAGTCAACTTCGATCTGCATGAGATAACCCATCGAATTGTAGATCTGGATATAGGTTTCAACGTCGAGCCCCGATTCGTCCGCATAGGTGACCGATTCGGGCATGTGCGTGGAAAGACCGGGGATCATTCCGTGCCGGCGGATGGCCGCACAGACCTGATCCATCTTGCGGATCTTGCGGCTGCAGCGGTCGACCAGAGCATCAGTCGCGGCCATATGCGGCATGCAGAACGTAGCGCCGCACTTGACCTGTTCCTCGCAGATCCTGTTCAGATCTCCTTCACTGAAGCCCTTTTCAGGAGTCTCAGGTTTCACGGGAAGACCGGGAGTAGAGACGACGATGATCTTCTGACCGGTGCGCTGCTGCGCTTCCTGTACCGCATCAAACAGCGGGGCGTTCTGGATCTGGCCCATGAACGTGTCAACGCCCGCCTTGATAAAGACCTCAATGATGTCGGCAATCGCCTTGGGATTCTTGACGTGCTCATTGATGTACTGGTCCTTGGCCTCAGTGGTGTGGCTGCAGCCCACCATCCAGTTGGTGCCAATGATCATGCGCGAAACGGACACGCCGCCGACAGTCGTGCGCGGGAACTTCTGCATAGGTTGCACTACTCCATGATTGCGACAATTCAACAGTATAACAGAGGGGGATGCAAGGCAAATGCCGCGCCGCCGCAATAAAGGGGTCGGGAGTCTTTTTTAAAAGACTCCCGACCCCTTTAACTCTCCGCAACCTGATTTACTTCTTCACCAGTGGTTTCACTGAAGCCTTGGAGCGGGTTTCCTGCAGGTTGAGCTGGATCGATCGGCGCTCGAGGATGCCCATCGACATTTCGATCACTTCCTCGGCTTCTCGCGGCGACATCGTGCCGACGGTGACCATGTCTATCGGCCGGATCGAGTTCCACACGAAAGTCAGTCCCTGCAGCGGGCGAATCTGCCCGGCCGCAAACGGCTTGATCGTCATCACCGGCTTTTTCGCGCCCAGGATCACGCGCTGAATCCAGTCCACCTCGATTTGCATGAGAAAGCCCATCGAGTTGTAGATCTGGATGTAGGTTTCGACATCCGCGCCCGACTCGTCCGCGTAGGTGACCGATTCGGGCATGTGGGTCGACAGGCCCGGGATCATGCCGTGGCGCCGGATGGCTGCTGTGATCTGGTCCAGCTTGCGGATCTTACGGCTGCAGCGATCAAGCAGCGCATCGGTCGTGGACTGGTGCGGCATGCAAAATACGGCGCCGAATTTGGCATCATCCGCGCAGATCTTGTCGAGCTCCGCCTCGCTGAAGCCCTTCTCGGGGGTGTCAGCCTTCACAGGAAACCCGGGGGTGGAGACGATAATCATCTTCTGCCCGGTGCGCTGCTGGGCCTCCTGCACGGCATCATGCAGCGGGGGGCTCTGGATCTGACCCATGATGGTGTCGACGCCTGCCTTGATAAACACCTCAAAAACGTCGGCCATTGCCTTGCGGTTCTTGTGGTGCTCATTGATGTACTGGTCCTTGGCAGCCGTGGTGTGGCTATAGCCCATGAACCAGTTGGTGCCGATGATCATGCGGGAAATAGACACGCCGCCGACCGTGGTGCGCGGGAACTTCTGCATAGGTTGTCCTACTCCATAAGATGACAAACCAACAATATAACATAGAGCGATGCAAGGCAACATCTGCAGCGCGAAGGCATTAAAGGGGTCGGGAGTCTTTTTGAAAAGACTCCCGACCCCTTTAATGCTGAAATCCACGACAGAGGCCCGTTATTCCCCAATGATCTTCACCAGTACGCGCTTATTCCGTCGGCCGTCGAATTCGCCGTAGAACGCCTGTTCCCACGGGCCGAAATCCAGTTTGCCCTTGGTTATCGCAATCACGACCTCACGCCCCATGATCTGACGCTTAAGGTGGGCATCGCCGTTGTCCTCGCCGGTGCGGTTGTGCTGGTATCGCTGTGTCGAGGGGTCGTATGGCGCGAGCTGCTCCAGCCATCGCTTGTAATCCTCATGCAGTCCTGACTCATTGTCGTTGATAAACACCGATGCCGTGATGTGCATGGCATT
>CAIQIQ010000021.1 GCA_903871935.1 uncultured Phycisphaerales bacterium | reverse complement strand
CGATCCGCCAGCACGACTTGCCGCTGCTGGAGACCTACAAGGACATGCTGATGGCGTCGTGGGCCAACCAGCCCTTTGACTTCCCGGATAAGCCGCAGCCCGATTCGTCATAATCCTGCCGTGGCACGGTAAATAGTTACGAGGAAGCGATGATTGGTCTTTTGCCCGAGATTCATAAGAATCAATGACCAGTGGCCCCTTTTCTAAAGCCGAAGATTGTTAACCACAAAGATCGCATAGAACGCATAGATACAAAAGGTGGGGATGGCTTTTCACGCGTTTGATTCAGTCGCGAAGATTGGTGTTCCGCATTCTGGGCAACGGTCTGGGGTGGCTCGCAGGTCGTAGCCACATTGAAGGCACGACCCTTTGAGTTTGCGGAGGCGATGTCGGCGATACGACCGATACCAAAGGCATGGAAGAACAGCGGTGATGGAACAGATGAACCAATCAGGTATCACAAAGCCTAAGGGTCTTGAGGCATTCGTGAAAATCTGGGGGAGGGGCGGTACGTCCCCGAGGGGCACCTCGTTGACCTTCTGGAGTACCTCAAAACCGAGGTAACCCCAACGAAAACTGCTGGAGTCGTGTGCGGGATACGCATGGAACCCAGTAACAGTTACCACGGTCCCGGGGAGTAACGGCTCATATGTCACTTCAGTGCATCCATCGCCGCACCAGACATAGAATGTCCCCCAACGCTCACTGCAATAGCCCCATCTCGTCACCACCCATATGCTGAGTATCCACAATACCATCGTGGCCACGCACAGCAGCAGCGATATTGCCGAGAGGGTGTGGACGAGGCGGCGCTTCATCAATGTCCACTTTACTGCGATGGCGGGATTCTGCCACGGGAAAGAGGCACCCTCACCCCTGGATGATCGCGGAACGCCTCCGTGGAAACAGATCTCTTATCAGATCATGTGAGGATTGCCCGCGCAGAGCGCCGGAAAACTGACCCAACCGATAATCCCCCTGGAAGGGATGTGGGCATCTTTTGAGGCAAAGTAATAAGGAAGCGGCTTCGCCGACGATAGCGCTACGGCCGAGGCGGCACGTGCCATTGGTGTTGCTCCAGAAAATGGCGACACCTTCTCGAAGCGAGCGGGGCGAGAAGCACTAACTGTGGTGCCGGTTTTTTCGGGAGGATGGTGGTCGGCGACGCTCCAATGCTCTGGGCGGCAAAGGACGGGGCTGTCGCCCCGGCGGCAGGTGCTGCGGTTGGGTCAACCGCGCCACTGATCGTGATGCCTGCCTGCGGCTTGCAAAGGAGAGTTCGGACTCCTAGACTCAACCGCAGTCGACAGGAGAACAGCAGCGGCGGAAGCTCGCTGATGGTCTGTTTTTTGTTGCCCCCCGGCGTAATGCTTTCGGATATGCGATGCAAGGTATCGTATTGGAACAGTTGGCAATGAATCTCGCTCCCGCTGTGGCCGACGCGCAGGCAATTTCCCCCTTACTTATTGTCGTTCTGTGCGCGGTAGCCGGGGTTGGGACCGTGCTAATGTTGCCATCTCGGCGCGAGGCAGCGTTTCGGAAGATCGGCGGGGCGGTCGCGCTTCTGGCAGCGGTGATCTTCGGGGCGACGCTGGTTCGCTTCACTGCCAAAGCGAATGATCCGATGGGGTTGTACTTCTGGATCTTCGGGGCTATCGCGATTTTCGGTGCATTGCGGGTGGTTACGCATCGCCGGCCGGTCTATTCAGCGCTGTATTTCATCCTGACCGTGTTTGCGTCGGCCGGCCTGTTTGTCTTGTTGTGGGCAGAGTTTATGGCGGCAGCGCTGGTGCTCATATACGCTGGCGCGATCATGGTGACCTATGTCTTTGTCATCATGCTGGCAGCCCAGGCTGGTGGCGGGGAACTCTCGGAAGGTGAAATGCAGAGCCGGGAACCGGTCGCTTCCTGCGCGTTGGGCTTTGGAATGATGGCGCTATTGCTATATGCGATCTTTGACCGTGCTCCGGCCGCTCTGGCGCCTGTGACAACGCCTATAACGGAAGATCTATCGGTGCGCGGGCTGGCGCACTATCTGTTCACTAACCAGTTGGTAAACCTGGAGTTAGCAGGAGTTCTGTTGACCATGGCGATGGTTGGCGCCATCACTATTGCCCGTCGTCGGCTCTGGTCGGCGCAGTCATCAGATCAGACGGGCGCGCAGGGCATCGTGATCGGCGATGACGATCCGCACAGCATTCCGGTGACGGGAACGACGGATCCGCGTCGGAAGGCGTATCCCGAGGCTTAGACAGAGTCTACAACCGATCGCCGCGGAATGCGGCGGGTAACACATGACGGAACTAACTCTCGAACATTACCTTGCAGTCGGCACGATCATGTTCGCCATCGGCGTGATCGGCTTTATGGCTCGGCGCAACTTGATCATCATGTTCCTTTCAACAGAACTGATGTTTCAGGGGATAGCGATCGACCTGATCGCGTTTGGCCGGTATCGATTGACATCGAATCCCGAGGTTTTCTTTGCTTCGCAGGCGTTCGTGATCTTCGTGCTGGTTGTCGCGGCTGCCGAGGCCGCGCTGGCTCTGGGTCTGGTAGTGCTGCTGTTCCGGCAGAAACAGACGCTGGATCCTCAGGCATGGCAGGAACTCAAGAACTAGCGCATCACCATGGAACAGCTCTTTGCGATCCAACATGCGTATCTGATCCCGCTGCTGCCCCTGATCGGGGCGGTGATCGCGGGGTTCTTCTGCACCGGGGAGCGCAAGACGCTGGCACATTGGCCGATCTGGATCGGCGTGGGCGCCAGCGCCATTTTGTCGCTCTCGCTGCTGTATGGCATGATGAACCTGCCGCACGTCGAGGGGAAGGGCTTATCGTATGTGCAGGATTACTATTCGTGGATAACAACCGGGGCGGTGCGGCTGCCCGGAGGTCAGCACACATTCAACGTCGGCGTGTCGTATTTATTTGACCCGCTGACGGCGGTGATGCTCTGTGTGGTCACCGGCGTTGGCTTCCTGATCACGGTCTTTTCGGCGGGGTACATGAAGGGGGAGGAGGGTTACTCGCGCTTCTTCGCGTTCCTTGGGCTGTTCATCTTCATGATGACCAATCTGGTGATGGGCGCGAACCTGGTGATGCTGTATCTCGGCTGGGAAGGCGTGGGGCTGTGCTCATATCTGCTGATCGGGTATTACTACGAGAAGCCGGCCGCCCGCGATGCGGCGAAGAAGGCGTTCCTGGTCAACCGGATCGGCGACTTCGGGTTTGGGCTGGGCATCATGCTGACGTTCCTGGCGTTCGGCACCGTGAGCTTTTTCGGTGATACGCAAGGGACGGATGGGTTCCTGAACATGGCAACCCACAGCCTCAACGCATTCCAGCAGAATGCCCTGAAGTGGTTGCCGTTCCTCTTGATGCTGGGTGCGTTCGGCAAGAGCGCCCAGTTCCCGCTATATGTCTGGTTGCCCGACGCGATGGAAGGCCCGACGCCGGTGTCGGCTCTGATCCATGCTGCAACGATGGTGACGGCAGGCGTCTACATGATTGCCCGCTGCGGCACGGTGTTTGTCGGCAACGAGGCGGCGATGTGGACGATCGCCATCGTCGGCGCGTTTACCGCATTGTTTGCGGCGACGATTGCTTTGCGGCAGTTCGACCTGAAGAAAGTCTTTGCCTATTCCACAATCAGCCAGCTTGGCTTCATGTTCGTCGGCGTGGGGGTGCTGGCGCCGGTGGCGGGTGTGTTCCATCTGGTGACACACGCCTTCTTCAAGGCTCTGCTGTTTCTGTCATCGGGTGTGGTGATGCATGCAATGGCGGGCAACCTGGATATGCGGAAGATGAGCGGGATCAGGCGCGTGCTGCCGATCACGCGCTGGCTGATGCTGATCGGGTGCGCTGCACTTGCCGGCTTTCCGTTGCTCTCAGGGTTCTTTTCGAAGGATGAGATCGTCGCGGCGGCACTGCAGCGCAGTACAGTGCTGGGGATTGTGATGCTGCTGACGGCATTCCTGACGGCGTATTACACCTTCCGGCTCTATTTCCGAGTCTTTGAGGGGCCCGAGGTGGTGCCAGAGGAGCCTGCGGACGGGCAGGGCCACGGCCATGGGCATGACGCCGGTCATGAACATGAAGAGGTCGAGCATGGCAAACACAAGCATGAACCGATGTTGATGATTCTGCCGCTGGTGGTTCTGGCGATTGGGGCACTGGTTGGTGGTTGGTTGAACCATGACGAGGGGATGGCGCGTTTTCTTGGACAGAGCCCGAGCTTTATCGCATCGGCACGTGTACTGCAGGCGCAGCACGAGTTGGAGAGCGCCGGCGGCCTGGAACTGGCCGCGGGCTATGGCCAGCATGTGGAACTTAGTGCCCGCGCGAAGGAGACGACACAGTTCTTTCACCTGCGGGTAATGATCATCAGCGGGTTCATCGCTCTGTGTGGCATCGGGCTGGCTTATATGCTGCACCTGCACAACCGTAAAGCCGGCGATGCACTGGTTGCCCGTTATCCGCTGCTGGCGCGGTTGCTGGAACGGAAGTACTACGTCGATGAGATCTATCAGGCGGCGATCGTCGAGCCGTTGCGGGCCAGCGGCCGGCTGTTCTTTGGGTTCGACAACAGAATCATCGACGGCGTGGTCTGGTTGATCGGCTTTATTCCGCAAGGCGGCGGTTTCACGGTGAAGCTGACGACCCAGCGTGGCCAGTTGCAGGGCTATGCACTAACGATGCTGTTGGGCATCGTGGTGATTGTGTGGATTGTGCTGTGCGCGTAGGAAGACTGTTGGCGAGAGAAAGAAACTCATGCGAGCGATGTTGATCTGTCTTCTGCTGGTTCCGCTGCTGGGCGCCATGATTGGCACCTCGATGCCAAGCGCGAAGGCCTCGCGCCGCTGGGCCTTGGGAGTCAGCCTGCTGACGGCGGCCCTGGCAGGTGCGCTGGTGGCGTTGTTTGATTTCGGGCACGCCCAGAGATTCCAGTTCGACTGCGAACCCGAGATGTTCATGATCGACGAGATTGGGTTTTCGGTTCATCTGGCAATTGACTCGATCAGCCTGTGGCTGATTGTCTTGACCGCATTCCTGACGCCCCTGGCAATTGCCGCAAGCTGGGAGAGCATTGCCAAGCGTCAGACGGAGTACTACGTATGGATGCTCGTGCTGCTTTTCGCGATGCTGGGAGTGTTTGCCGCCCGCGACCTGCTGCTGTTTTATGTTTTCTTTGAACTGACGCTGATTCCGATGTTCTTCATCATCGGTATCTGGGGTGGCGCCCAGCGGCAATACGCCGCGCTGAAGTTTTTCCTGTTTACCTTCTCCGCATCGGTGCTCACGTTCGCCGGCATCCTGTACGTCGGCATGTATGCGGCTCCGGGATCTCAGCCGAGCATGGACCTCGACACCGTCATCCAACACGCGCAGTACGGTTTGACGCCCCATCAGCAGCTCTGGGTGCTGCTGGCGATGCTCGCCGGATTTGCGGTGAAAATACCATTGTTTCCAGTGCACACCTGGTTGCCCCTGGCGCATACCGAAGCGCCCACCGCGGGTTCGGTCATCCTTGCCGGCGTTCTGCTGAAACTGGGCACCTACGGCATGCTGCGCATTGCCCTCCCGATCGGAATGCCTAATGCGATTGTGTACCTCGCTCCTGCCCTAGGCGTGTTGTGCCTGGTCGGCATCATCTATGGCGCTCTGGTGGCGTGGGTGCAGAAAGACATCAAGAAACTGGTCGCGTATTCGTCGGTTTCGCACCTGGGGTTCTGCGTCCTGGGGCTCGTGGCGATGAATGTCGTGGGCGTGCAGGGATCGGTGCTGTATATGATCAACCATGGTCTGAGCACTGGGGCGCTGTTCCTGGTGGTCGGCATGATCTATGACCGCTATCACACCCGTGATATCGATCAGCTCTCGGGCTTGGCGCGGCGGATGCCGATCCTGGCATTCTTTCTGGTGCTCTTTACGCTTTCGAGCATCGGCCTGCCGGGGCTCAACGGTTTTGTCAGCGAATTTCTGACTATTCTGGGCGCGTTTACCTCCACGAACCTTGGCATCGGCTTTGGTGCTGTGGCGGCGTTGGGGATCATCCTTGGCGCGGTGTACATGCTGCACATGGTCGCTTGCGTGCTGTTTGGTCCGCTGAAGACGCCGATGGATGATGGGGCGAGTGGACACGGTCATGCGGAGCATGCTGGCGATGGCCGGCCCGGCGATCTGGGCGGCCGGGAGATTGCGATCCTGGTTCCTCTGGCCGTGGCAGTCGTCCTGCTGGGTGTGATGCCCAATATTATACTTCGCACCATCGAAGCCCCGGTATCGCGCCTGCTGCGACCATCTGGTGCGGACGATGCGATCATCAGGCCAGTTTCCGGTCATGCCGCAGGTGTTGAACGCGAGACTGAATTTGTGGTCCGCGGACGTGAAGAGTAACTAGGAACGACGATGAACTTTCTCCACGCATTAGTTCCTGAAGTAGCTCTGGTGATGGCGGCATGCGTGCTGTTTCTGCTGGGCGCTACCCGTTCCTTGCTTGCGCGACGGGCCTCGCCATGGATTGCCATGGCCGCCCTTGCATTTGTGGGTGGCCGGATGATGGCGCCGTCCGGGGATGACCTGCCATCCAGCATCGCCGCGACGCTGATGTCGCCCGCTTTCACCGTGTTCATCAAAACACTGACGGTGCTGGTGGCGATGCTGCTCACGTTACTGCATTGGCCGACGGATGGCAGCGGTTCGCGCACCAGTTCACTGGAACTTGGCCAGGAGTCTCCTGAATACTTCGGTCTGATGCTCTTGTCTGTTGCGGGCGTGTTGCTGGTGGCGGGGGCCAATGACCTGATTCTGCTGTTCCTGGGCATCGAGCTGGCCTCATTGCCGACGTATGTGATGGTGTCGATCTCCCGGCCGATTGCGGTGGCACAGGAGGCCGCCGTCAAGTACTTTTTCCTGGGTGCGTTCTCGGCCGCACTCACGCTGTTGGGTCTGACATTCATCTTTGGCGCTACGGGTGCCACGAACCTTACGGGTATTTCGAATGCGGTCGCGTCCGCCGAATTGCATGCGGTATTTTCGGGGTGGCTTCTCATTGGCGGCGTGCTCGTGATCCTTGGGCTGGCATTCAAACTGGCGGCTTTTCCGCTGCACTTCTACGCGTTGGATGTATATACCGGTGCAGCAACTCCGATGACGGCGTTTCTATCGTTCATCCCCAAGATCACGGGGTTCACGGCTCTGATCCGAGTCCTTAATGCCTTGGGCGCTCCGGTGGCACATGAGATTCCCCAGGTCTATGTCAGCCTGCTCTGGGTCATGGCGGTGGCGACGATGACTATCGGCAATACGCTGGGGCTGATGCAGCACAACATCAAGCGGATGATGGCTTGCAGTTCCATTGCCCACAGCGGGTACATGCTGGTGGGCGTAACCGCGGCATTTACGCTGACGGATGGGATGTACAGCGAAAACGGCATCAGCGGCGTGCTGTTTTACCTGGTGGCCTATGGCGTGATGAACGTCGGCGTGTTTGCGGTGCTGATGATGTTGCCGGCGCGGCCGGACCCATTTACCAATGATGGCAAGATCGCTCCAGCCACATCGGCTGAGACCTTGGCCGACATTGCCGGGGCAGGTCGTCGTGATCCTGGTTTGGGCATGATCATGGCCATCTGTTGCCTGAGCCTGATCGGCATCCCGTTGACAGTTGGATTCATGGGCAAGGTGCTGCTGGCTCGTCCGGCGCTAGAGGTCTCTTACATAGGGCTGGTGATTATCATGGTGCTGAATGCCGCTGTTTCGGCCGGATATTACCTTCGCATTATCAGCGCGATGTTCCTCAAAGAGCCGCCTCCGGATACCGGACTCGAGGCATCGTCTGAAACTCACGCCGTCGCAGTCGGCACTGTCTGCGCGCCGTCGCACATGCGAACCGCTCCGCTGATGTTTGCCGGAGTACTATCGGCCGGCGCCTGCATTTGCCTGGGATCACTCGTGCCGGCGATGACCGCGGTGCGCTCGGCAGCGCGCGAATCTTTCTACATCCAGCCGTCCACCCCTGGAATCGTGAAGCCAATGCCCCCGCAGCGGTCGGCACCCAGTGCGATACCCCGGCGGTAAGTGCACACAGTTCGATTCCGATGGCCTGCGATTGAACTTTATTTCCAGAACAGCAGGACGAGATCGAGGACAAACAGCAGCACGATGGTCACCTCCAGCACCAGCATCCACCGGTTGGTCTGCTGCGATTTGAGTAACTGATAGATCTCGTCGAGAGTCTTGAGCTTGTCTTCAACGGCTCTGTGCCACTCGCCCAGATGGAAGCGGGAAGAGAGCAACTGGTAGGTCCGAGCCAGATGCCAATCGCCGAAGAACTTGGTGGTGTTGGAGAGTTCGTCGGTGATTCGCGCCATATCCACCCGGAGTTCCTGGAACTGGGCAACCGGGCTGATGATGTGGTGGAACCGCCGAGCGGTCACATCGCGATAGGATTGCTCGACTGCGCTATCGAGGATGCGGTCGTAGGCTTCCAGTTCGGCAAGCTGGAGGTTGGCAAGTTCCATGATGTAAATGACCTCATCACGGTACCGCGGTTCATCCACAATCAGCGCGGCATCCCAGTCGACCACAACCAGGTCCTGGTCGTAATAGCTGAGGTACCTTCCGGTGCTCTCATCGGCCTCCTGGTCAGACAGGCTCTCGGGCGCTGCCTCTTCAGTCAGGACTGCGGCAACGCTGCGTCGGTTATCGCGCAACCAGTCCTCGCCGCTCAGGGTCTTGCCATCAGCGGCGTGCAAGGGCGCGTCGATGCAGAAGACCGTGTAGGCCTCATCTTCGTTCAACTCGGCGTTGGGCTTAACCAGGTAAGGCTGCAACTCGTTGCGCAGCTCATTGGCGAGCTGCCGCACATCTTCGCTAAGCGATCTGCCGTCGGTGAATCTCAGGTCATGGTAAGAAACCATCTCTTCGAGGGTTGAGCACTCCAACGGCAGCCGAACGGTGATACTGATGGCGCCCACGGGCAGGATCTTTACGCTGCGCTGCAGACGCAATGCGCCATGCGGGCTTACCCTCTGGACCTCGGGCAGGCGCGCGGTCTGCGAGCGGTAGAAGAAGCCGCTGCGCGGGCTGCGCTTGGATGCATCTACGGTGAATTGCGACAGAGGCTGGCCCAGCAGGCTCGGGATCGCGTGCCGTTTCATCTCATACGCCAGGTCGTATGCGAAGATGTAGACGACCTCCCCGCGATAGACTGGCCGTTCGGATGCCGAGTTGTGATCGCCATTGCTGTCCATCGCTCTAATTGTAAGCTCGCCCACTCCAGAGAGGCATTACTGCTGCGGAGACCTGCTGATTGTGCTATGGCAGGCGACCCATAGAATACGGAGCTTTGCAGTAGTTGAGGTGCATTGGAGCCGTATGCAATCAGCCGGGGAATCCACAACAGCGCTGAAGCCGCATGAACTGCGTGGTCCGCCGTTGCGCCGGGCAATGTCCACCGTGACCCTGGCGTGGTTCTTCGGCGCGATCTGGATGAGCGCCACATCGGGCACTCCTCCAACGAACTATGCAAAGGCGCTGGGCGCTTCGAACTTCCAGTTCGGGGTGCTGTCGGCCTTGCCGTTTATCGCATCGTTCCTGACTATTCCCGGTACGCTCCTGATGGAAGCGACGGGCAAGCGCCGGCTGATCTTCTTTATCAGTCTGTTCTTTCAGCGGCTGATGTGGATCCCGATCGCGCTGGTTCCTCTTTGGATCTACAAAACACAGGGCAATGCCGGTAAGGCGTTGGCTGCCAATGCATTTCTTGCCCTGATCTTCCTGATGCAGTGCGGGCAGTCGTTTGGCGGGATGGGGTTCATCGGATGGATGTCGGATCTCGTGCCCCCTGGCATCCGGGGTTCCTACTTCAGCCGCAGACGGCAGTGGAGCCTGCTTTCCTCGATTCCGGCGGCGTGGGGCGCTGGATGGCTGCTTGATCACTTTGCTCTCACCAGCAACTCGGATGTGCTGCTGAAGTGGTGTTCGATCGTCTTCCTGGGGGCATGTTTCTTTGGAGTGCTCGACATCGTCATTTTCCTTTGGGTCCCTGATATTGTTACGCCTCCCAAGAAGGGAAATGAACTGATGCGATCGTGGACTGAGCCGCTGCGGAACCGGAACTTTCTCTGGTTTGCGGGATTTACGGCTGCGTATGTGTTTGCGGTGGCGCCCATGGGGCAGTTTGCCACGCTATTCATTCTCAACCAGCTCGGCACCGATGGAAAGGCCGCGGGCTCGAACCAGATCACCCAATTGATGCTGATCGTTGCCCCGGCGGCCGCGCAACTTCCGTTCCTGGGTATCTGGGGCAAGGCCCTGGACCGCATGGGCAAACGGCCGGTGCTGATTTTGGCCGGCCTGGGTCTCGTGCCTGTGGCCATTGGATGGTGCTTTGTAACGCGCGAGGCGATTTGGCTGGGATACGTGGTCTCGGCGTTGGGCGGTGTGCTCTGGGCTGGCGTGGATATTGCGAACTTCAATATCGTCCTGGAGTTCTCCGGATCGGCCGCGAGAAACGGAACTCGCGGCGGGACTGCGTACGCGGCGGCCAACTCGGTGATTGTGAGTATCGCCGGAATGTTCGGTGGCCTGACCTTTGGCGCATTGGCGGACTGGATGAAGGATCTGAACCTTTCGGTGCCGCTGATGGGGAAGTTTACTTTCTTCCATGTCCTGTTCCTGGCCAGTGCGGTACTGAGGCTGCTGGCGGTTGTGGTCTTCCTGCCGGCGATGCACGAGCCGGAAGCCCGGCCGACTGTAGAAGCTTTACGCTACATGACCTCGAATATCTATAACAATCTGTTTGCGGCGATGATGCAGCCGCTACGCATGGTTGGGATCGGTAAGGATGACGATGGCGCGCCTTCCGAAACCATGAAAGATGAATAAAGGGGTCGGGAGTCTTTTAAAAAGACTCCCGACCCCTTTCTTCCTGTGTTGCAGTTTTCTTGACCTTCGGGACCCGCTGTCGCATAAGAAGCATGCAAATGAATCGCTCTACCTTTGAAGAACTGCTCCGCTGCGCCCAACGGGCGGGGATTGAGGTCCGGCATGCATCGTTGGGCGGTGATGCTGGCGGACTGGCCATGATGCGCGGCAAGCGGCTCCTGGTCGTCGATAAGGATGCCGATCCGGAGGACCAGTTGGAGCGTACGGTGGCAGCGCTGAAGGTGGTTCCGGGTTTCACCGACCAGCCGCTACGGGCTGATGTGCAGCAACTCTTCGCGGGCGAGGGCCGGATGCCTGAAGAGGCATGAGAAGGGCGGGAAGGCGGTTTCATCCACTGCGGTTTCTGCTATGCTTTGCCACGCCCCGGGGCCGGGTGCGGCGAGGGCGCGAAGAGATAGATTACACGAAGAGCCAAACCATGCCTGATTTGAGCGTTGACCTGGCGGGATTGCGACTGAGCAACCCCACGATGACGTGCTCCGGAACGTGCGGCTACGCGTTTGAGTATGCCGACTTCATGGACATGAGCAAGCTGGGGGCGTTTGTAACCAAGTCGATCACCCGCGAATATCGGCCGGGCAACGAGCCCTCGCGCATTGTGGAGGTGCGGGCGGGCATGCTCAATGCTATTGGGCTGGCGAATGTCGGGCTGAAGCGCTTTCTCGATGAGAAGGTGCCGGATCTGAGAAAGATGCCGTGCCCGGTGATTGTGAACGTCGCAGGGCACAGTTTTGACGATTACGTGGAGACGGTGGCGGCGGTGCAGGGGCTGGACTGTGTGGCGGCGATCGAACTGAATGTGTCATGCCCGAACGTGAAGGATGGCTTGACCTTTGGCACGCACCCGGGCCGGCTGAAGGAACTGACGGCAGAGGTGAAGAAAGCCATCCCGCATAAGCCGCTGATCGTGAAACTCTCGCCCAACGTTGAGGACATCACAGTTACCGCGAAGGCGGCCATTGAAGGCGGCGCGGATGTGCTGTCGCTGGTTAATACGTTCACGGCGATGGCGATCGATGTGTATAAGCGCCGGCCGAGGTTGGCGAATGTGACCGGCGGGCTTTCCGGACCGGCCATCAAGCCGATCGCGTTGCATCTGGTCAGCCGGGTGTACCGAACGGTCGCCAAGCCGGCGAAGGTGCCCATTATCGGGATGGGCGGGGTGCAATACTGGCAGGATGCGGTGGAGTTTGTCCTGGCCGGTGCTTCGGCGGTGGCGGTGGGGACAGCGCTATTCGTCGACCCGGCGACGCCGAACCGGATCTGTGAAGGGCTAAGCGAGTACCTGATTAAGATGAAGATCGATCGGCTAAGCGATCTTGTTGGCACACTGCAGATGCCAGGCGATCAGCCGAAGGCAGCTCCGTATCCATGAAGGCCGTTGGGCGAGCAGGTTGTGAGGCGGGTGGGGCGGAGGGGCAAACGCCTGAAGCTGGTGATATGATGGCTGTCGCCGCATAGTGCGGCTGGAAGGAAGGATAATGCAATCTCGGATTCGCCAGTTTGGCTCAGATAACTACGCGGGGATATGCCCCGAAGCATGGGCAGCGATGGCCGAGGCGAATCAGGGACACGCGGTTCCTTATGGTGATGATCCGTGGACGGCTCAGGCGGCCGATCTGATCCGGAATGTTTTTGAGACGCAGTGCGAGGTGTTCTTCGTCTTCAATGGGACGGCCGCCAATTCGCTGGCGCTGGCGTCGTTGTGCCAGAGCTATCACAGCGTCTTGTGCCATGAGACAGCACATGTGGAGACGGACGAATGCGGGGCACCGGAGTTCTTTTCCAACGGGACCAAGATTCTGAGCGTGGCGGGCAATAACGGGAAGATCGAACCGGCTGCCTTGGAAAATGCCGCCACGCGCCGGGCCGATATTCACTTTCCCAAGCCGAAGGTGGTATCGCTGACGCAGGCGACAGAGCTGGGCACGGTATACCGGCCGGAAGAGATTCGTGCGATTACGGAAGTGGCGCGGAAACTGGGTCTGCGAACGCATATGGATGGTGCCCGTTTTGCCAATGCGGTGGCGGAACTGGGCGTTGCCCCCAGCGAGATCACCTGGCGGGCGGGAGTGGATGTGCTATCAATGGGGGCGACGAAGAACGGCTCGGGCGTGGGTGAGGCGGTGATCTTCTTCAATCGCGAGTTGGCGATGGAGTTCGACTATCGCTGCAAGCAGGCGGGCCAGTTGGCGTCGAAGATGCGGTTTATGGCGGCTCCGTGGGTGGGGATGCTGCGTGAGGGTGCGTGGCTGCGCCATGCCCGTCATGCCAATGAGATGGCGAGTTTGCTGGAGATGGAGATCCGTGATCTTGATGACGTGCGTATTCTGTTTCCGCGGCAGGCCAATGCCGTTTTCGCGGAGCTGCCGCAACCGGTTGTTGATGATCTTCACGGCCGCGGCTGGCGTTTTTATACGTTTATAGGGCAGGGCGGTTGTCGGCTGATGTGCGCATGGGATACGCGCGAGGAGGATGTGCGCGATTTCGTTGCCGATCTTGAAGATGCTTTTCGCATATCCCACCTGAGCAAGAGTGCGTGAGGTGCATGTCCGGCTCGCGGTGGGACCGGGTGCGGACTCAGCAGGAAGGCGTTTGCGTATCGGGTACGAAGGAGTTCGGAGAAGAGAGAATCTTATTGGAGAATGCCATGGTGCATCGCAGTTTGCTGGCGGCGGCGTTGGTTCTGGGATTCGCGGGTGCGGCGGAGGTGGCATGGGCACAGGCGCCGGCGGCGGCGGTGGTGGTGCAGCCGACACCCAGGCAGAGCAAGTTCGAAAAGCTGGCAATGAAGACCGGATCGCTGCAGAAGCGGACGGAACAGCCGATAGTGGTGGCGGAGGCAGACAGGATCGTCGCCAGCGTGGTGCGGCTGGAGGATGTGACAGCGCATGAGGTGGTCCTGGCGCTGCAGCTTGGTCTGTCCGAGGATCGAGGGGCGGCGGTGATAAGCGAGGAGGAGATGGCGGACCTGAACGACTCGATGCAGTACATCCTGGCGAACATGACGGCCCTGAATGAGAGCGCGAATTATGTGCGGGTGGAGTATCGGGCGCTCTCGGGAGCATCAATCGGGTACATGGTGCATTTCGGGACGGCAACCGGGGGTGAATGGGCACCGACCGCGTATGTGTATCTGCCGCCAAGTCCCTATTACCCGCAGAGTGGCGGGTTTGGGCGAATCAGCGTGCAGGGGCTGCAGAAGATCGTGGCAGAGGCGCAGACATTGATGGCGGGATTGCGGCAGGAAGCACAGAAAAAGTAACACAAGCGGCGGTACAAAGCGCGAGGCAGAGAGGATTCACGGCGATGGCGCCATGCTATTGGCGATCGACGGGCTGCGGCGAATGCTCCTGGGTGCTCTTCTTGCTGTGTCGGCGAGCTCTGAAGAACTCGATTGCGATGGGCATCACCGATATGACGATGATCGCGACAATGACCAGGTGAAAGTTGCGCTTGATCGTTTCCTGGCTGCCGAACCAGTAGCCGACGAGAGTTAAGGAACTGACCCAAACCATCCCGCCGACAACGCTGAATGATGCGAAACGGAAGAAATTCATGCGCCCGATCCCGGCCACGAATGGGGCAAAGGTGCGGATCACGGGCACAAAGCGGGCCATGATGATCGTCTTGCGGCCGTGCTTTTCGTAGAACTTCTGGGCGCTGATCAGGTGCTTCTTGTTGAGCAGCCGTGAGCTTTCGGCGGCAAAGACTTTGGGACCAAGGTGCTTTCCCAGCGTGTAGTTCACCAGGTCGCCGGAGTTGGCGGCAGCGCACAGGATGAGCATCACCAGCGGAAGCTTCAGCGGCGAGTCGGGTGACGCCGCCACTGCTCCCAGGGTGAACAGCAGCGAATCGCCGGGGAGAAATGGGGTGACAACGAACCCCGTTTCCATGAAGACGATCGCGAAGACCACCATGTATAGACGTTCGACGCCCACATATGAGATGAAGTCGTTGAGCTTGTCGGGGCTCAAGTGAATCAGCGTATCAACGAGGCGGCGAAAGAACTCCATCGAATTGTACTCCGGAAGTCAGACCAGGCTGGCAAAGGATTCTGCCCCGAAGGATAACCGCGGAACGGATTAGGGCAAACATAGTGGAGCGACGAGGGTAAAGCGGGGTGCATATGGCAGTATCACTCGGCATTCCTGCCATTGAGGCAGGGAGTGTATGCACGCGGAAACGAGGTCTCCGGCCGCCGCCAATGCGGACACGGGCATATTCTGCGATCAAGACCACAGAAACTCTCCTCTTCCGGCCAACGTAGCAGCATTGGGCGGCGTTTGTGGTCCAGCGGACGCCTTTTTCCAGGCGTTAGCCTCTGGTTTGATAGGACTTACGTGCCGCGGTTCGGCCCATGAGTTTGTCGGCATGTGTTTTGTTGTCTAGAATCGGGTGAGGTAAGCGGGTCGCGTGTTAAAGGGAGAAGCACGGACTGCTTCCACGGGACCAACTGCCTCGGCGAGGGGCCGACGCAATAGTTAACAGTCGGTTTACGGAGATGGACATGTTTGAACGCTTTACCGATCGTGCTCGCAAGGTGATGGCGCTGGCCAATCAAGAGGCGCAGCGCTTCAACCACGAATACATCGGAACCGAGCACATCCTGCTGGGCCTGGTAAAAGAAGGCAGCGGGGTGGGTGCGAATGTGTTGAAGAACCTGGACGTTGACCTCCGCAAGGTGCGGCTGGAGGTGGAGAAGCTCGTTAAGAGCGGCCCGGACATGGTAACGATGGGACGGCTTCCACAGACACCGCGCGCGAAGAAAGTCATCGAATACGCGATCGAAGAGGCCCGCAATCTCAACCACAACTACGTCGGCACCGAGCATCTGCTGTTGGGGTTGTTGCGCGAGCAGGATGGCGTGGCGGCACAGGTGTTGATGAACCTGGGTTTGAAACTGGAAGAAGTGCGCGAAGAAGTACTCAATCTGCTGGGCGCCGGGGTGGAGAGCGAGGAAGGCTCATCTGCGCCGCAGGCGCCCGGTGAGAAGCAGAGCAGCGCTCCGCAGGGCAAAGGCAAGAGCAAGACGCCGGCGCTGGATTCATTCGGTCGCGATCTGACCGAGCTGGCCCGCAGTGGCGAGCTGGATCCGGTGATCGGTCGGCAGAATGAGATTGAACGTGTGATCCAGATCCTCTGCCGCCGGCAAAAGAACAACCCGGTGCTGCTGGGTGAAGCCGGCGTTGGCAAGACCGCGATTGTGGAAGGTCTGGCGCAGATGATCATCGGCAATACCGTGCCGGAGATCCTGCACGAGCGGCGGATCGTGGTGCTGGACCTGGCGATGATGGTAGCCGGGACGAAATATCGCGGGCAGTTTGAAGAGCGCATCAAGGCGGTGATGAACGAAGTTCGCCGCGCCAAAAATGTCATCTTGTTCATTGACGAACTGCATACCCTGGTTGGCGCGGGCGGCGCTGAGGGCGCCATCGACGCATCGAACGTGCTCAAGCCGGCGCTCTCACGCGGAGAGATCCAGTGCATCGGCGCGACGACCTTCGATGAGTATCGCAAGTACATCGAGAAGGATGCCGCACTGGCCCGGCGATTCCAGCCGATCCATGTGGAGCCGCCGAGCAAGCAAGATGCGGTGGAGATCCTTAAGGGCCTGCGCGACCGCTACGAAGCGCATCATCGGGTGCAGATCCTGGATGAGGCGCTGATCGCCGCGGTCGAGATGTCCGATCGCTATATCAGCGGGCGCTGCCTGCCGGATAAGGCGATCGACGTGCTGGACGAGGCCGGAGCCCGCATCCGCCTGCGCAGCATGACCAAGCCGCCGAATCTCGCGGATATCGAAGAGCAGATCGAGCGGCTGTGCATCCAGAAGGATGAGGCCGTCAAGAATGCCGAATACGAAGAGGCCGCGCGGATGCGCGACCAGGCTGAGCAGCTCCGCAAGAAGAAAGAGGAGATGCAAAAGCAGTGGAAGGAACGCTCCAAGGAAGTGGACGGCGTGGTCGATGAAGAGGTCATCGCCGAGGTCGTCTCCAAGATGACGGGCGTTCCGCTTACGCGGCTGGAGAAGGAAGAGGCGACGCGGTTGCTGGAGCTTGAGAATGAGCTGCACAAGCGCGTGGTCAGCCAGGATGAGGCGATCAAGGCGATCAGCAAGACCATCCGCCGGGCACGGTCGGGTCTGAAGGATCCGCATCGGCCGATGGGCTCGTTCCTGTTCCTGGGGCCTTCTGGCGTCGGCAAGACGCTGCTCTCCAAGGCGCTGGCGGAGTTCATGTTCGGCAATGAGGATGCGCTCATTCAGATCGACATGAGCGAATACATGGAGAAGCACAATGTCAGCCGGTTGATCGGCGCGCCGCCAGGCTACGTGGGTTATGAAGAAGGTGGCCAGCTCACTGAGCGTATCCGCCGCCGGTCGTACTCTGTGGTGCTGCTGGATGAGGTCGAGAAGGCGCATCCCGATGTGTTCAACATGCTGCTGCAGATCATGGAAGAGGGTCGTCTGACCGATTCCTTCGGCCGGCATGTGGACTTCCGCAACGTGGTGCTGGTCATGACCAGCAATATCGGCGCTGAGCTGATCAAGGGCGGCGTGCAGCCGTTTGGCCTGTCGGGAAAGGGCAAAGCGGCAACCAAGGAAGAGCAGTCCTACGACAAGATGAAGGATCTGCTGATGAAGGAAATCGAGCGGTATTTCCGTCCCGAATTCATCGGCCGCCTGGACGATGTGATCGTGTTCAAGCCGCTGAACCGGCAGAACCTGGAGAATATCGTCGAGCTGGAGCTGCGCAAGGTGACCAAGCGGCTGGTGGAACATGGGCTGCAGATCGAGATAGCCCCCGAGGCCAAGGAGTTCCTGATCGAGAAGGGCACCAGTTCCGACTTTGGCGCTCGCCCATTGCGGCGTGCGATCGAGCAGAACGTCGAGGACCCGCTCTCGGAAGAGATCCTTCGCGGCAACTTCAAAGGCAAAGACCTGATTCGCATTTCCATGAAGACCGAAGAGGATGGCACGAAGCATCTGTACTTTGATGCGATTGCCGTTCCGAAAGAGAAATCACCCGAGGCCGCGCCGATAGCGTCAAATTCCGACGCGACATAAAGGCGTGACCTTGGGACAGGCCACCAAAGCAAAGGACCCCGGATGAAAGCATCCGGGGTCCTTTGTTGGTTTGTGAGACTCAGCGGCCGGGACTAGTCGATGGCGACTTCCTTGCCGGCGGCGGCGGAGGCGTAGACGCCATCGAGCATCTTCTGCACCGCGATGCCGTGCTCGGCCGGGCATTCGTTCTTGCGGCCATCGCGGAACACCTCAATCGCATGGCGCATCTTGTAGTCCCAGATGTCCCAGTTGCCCAGGTAGCTGGGCTTGGCATTCATCATGTAGGTGCCCTGGTCAAAGAACATGTTGGCGCTGCTCCACTCCGCGCCACCCTTTTCGCCCATGATCTGGACGGTGAAGACATCCTGCTCAATGTGGGCGACAAAGCTCGACTCGATGGTGAGCATGCAGCCGTTATCGAAGCGGATCATGCCCACGGCGAGATCCTCGACGGTATAGGTCTTGTAGTCCCAGTTTGGCCAGCCGCTCTTCACCTTGCTCTTCTTGTTGCCCATGTACGTGAAGGTGTTGCCGGTGGCGCTAATGGGGTTCGGGTAGCCGATCATCGAGTAGGCGGTGTCCAGGATATGGACGCCGATATCGATCATCGGCCCGCCGCCTTGGAGTTTTTTCTGGCCGAAAACGCCCCAGTTGGGGATGCCGCGACGGCGCAGCGCCTGGGCGCGGACGTAGAGGATCTTGCCGAATCGGCCGGACTCGACCTGCTCGCGAATGGCAAAGCTCTTGGGCTCATAGCGGTGCTGGAAGCCCATGACGAACTGGACCTTGTTGCGTTTGGCGGCATCCGCCATCATTTTCGCTTCCTTGACGCTCATGGCCATGGGCTTTTCGCAGAAGACATTCTTGCCGGCATCGGCGGCGGCCACGGCGGCCGCGCAGTGCACGCCATTGGGAGTGCAGACATCGATCGCGTCGACATCCTTGAACTCCTTGAGCATCTTGTTGAAGTCCAGATAGAGATTCTGGATGCCGTGGTTTTTCTGGAAGTGATCCAAGGCGGCCTGGCGGATATCACAACCGCAGACCAGATCAACGCCGCCGATCTTCTTGTACATGTTGGCGTGGAGGTTGGCGATGCCGCCCATGCCGATGAAACCGACGCGCAGCGTCTTGGTCTTCTTCTGTTTCGATTCGCCGATAGCATCAATCTTCGTATCCATGTTGTCCTCAATAGCCCAGGAGCAGCACAAGCATTTGCCGACACAGCAAACGCGCGCGCCACGACTCCAAGGGAGCGCGAGATTGTACCGTGGGGCTAACGCTATACCAGAGTCCGCTGCTTGGGCTCACTTGTGCGCGGCGAGGTAACCGGTGACGAAGAAGTGCGGTGCGATATTGCCGTCGACTGTGAATTCGTTCGTTGCCGGGAACATGAACACATCCAGGTAAGCATCCCCCATAGGCCAGGTCTCAATGTTTGGATAGATGGACGCGGAGCAGAGCTTCTGCCCGAAATCATCCTTCGTGGCGATGGGGTCGGCCGGTCCACAGACGGTGATGCCCGGAAATGGGGGCAAACTGCCGATACGTGCATCACAGATCATGGGGTTCTTGGGCCAGTCGTGGCCCAGGCCAATGGTGTAACAGAGGTTCATCGGATTGGCGCCCAGTGGGCTCTGGCAGTTCAGGATGGCACTGCGCAGATACCATGGGTCGCCGCTGAGCCAATGGGCACGCACCAGCTCAGGCCGCGGCGTGGTCATGGTGCCCCAGGTGGCGGGGGCCCAGATATTGAGCTTGGTCCAGTTGTAGCCCTGCTGGTCGACCGGTTGGCCTTTGGCATAGTTCAGGAACGCAGCGCGGCAGTTAGCCTTGAGCGTGGCATCCTCGCCAGGCAGGTCCAGCCGCGCGTAGAGGAACGTGGCATCGAGCTGGTTCTGTTGTTGCCAGACCCAAGGGGCGACGCTCGGGCCGGTGATGATCGTGGTCTTGAGGAAGATATCGTGGTAGCGGGAATCGCCGGTCAGGCGCCAGAGTTCCAATGATGCGTTGCAGCGAGTGTCGCGCACCTCGAAATGGGCGTAGTTTGCGCCGGCTCCGGTTTGCGTCTCGCCATACTCGAAGGCCTTGACGGCCGACTGTTGCCACTGGTCGGCCAGCGGACGGTTGTACTTGCGCAGAACCAGTGCAGCGCGTGCGGCATCGCCGGCATAGACATAGCTGCACCATTCATCGGGTGCGTAGGTGTAAGAGGGTTTGCTCTCCAGCCAGCTTGTCTCACCCGTCCACGGGTGTTCGGACTGTTCGATGCCGCCGCGAATGCCACCATCAGGCAATTGCAGCCGACGGTAGATCTCCAGTCCCCAGAGTGCCTCATTGACCAGATCGGGTAAGCCGTTGCCGGTCTCCGGGATATTGAGCTTCATCTTTTCAAAGTGCTCGGGGAACATCTCCATCAGTTCCAGCAGATAGCGGGTGCTGGTCAGGTGCTGAATGCGGCGGTCCCAGTCACCAGCATCGAAGTAGCCGCCCCATGCTCCGGCAACGACCTCGCTGGTGGCCCCCTTGACGAGATTGCCAAAGTTATCCTTGTCTGTGCCCTTCGCGTTTAGCCCATTGCCCGAGTCCATGAGCGAGCAGCGGCTCTGATAGACCACGACGCCATCATCCGGATGGAACGGGCGCGGACGGGTGAAGGTGGTGTATGGCGGCTTGAGTTCGATACCCGACCGCTGGTGGTACAGACCACGGGCCGAGACATAGAACACGCCGTCGTAGAGATCTGGCTTGATGGCGAAGGGGTAGCTGCAACCGATGCCATCCAGCACGACGCGGTACGTGCCGCTCTGCTTCAGATCGGCGAAATCGAGCCACCATACATCGGCGTGGGTGTGGTTTCGCTGGTAGGCACCCTCGAAGGCCTCCTTCTTGACGCCGAGCATGGGTTGGCCGGTATACACGGTCTTGCCGGTTTCATCATCGACCACGCGGAACATTTTGACGGACGAAAAATCGGCCGGTCCGCCATCACCCATCCAGAGAGACACGTAGGCGCGTTTGGCCGGGTCATCGGGCCGGAAGCCGCTCTGATTGACATGAACGGCTTCACTGCGAAGGGCGGCCGGATCGAACTTGAACGTCTGGCTGGGCAGATTGAAGGAGGACAGGTCAAGCTGGTATGTCTTGCCGGGAACCAGCGGCGTGGCGAATCGGAGGTACAGCTTGTGGTCCAGCGAACACTCGAAGCGCCATGGGGCCACTCTGGCCATGCCGCGAGGCTTGCTCTTGCGATAGACGCTAAGGGGGGTGGTGCCAGTGCGATAGGCAGGATCATCGACGCTACTTAGCGTGTAGTTCCCAGCGATCATGGCCTTCTTCAGGTCCAGATCATCGCCCACGATTCGGTCGAAGGTCCACAAGAGTTGCCGCTTGGGTCCGGCCATCGCACCGACGATTTTGCCATCGCGGCTTACGTATGCCTGACCGTGCTTGGGGTCCTTCTCCAGCGTTTCGCCAGGCTGCGGGGTGTAAGGTTCGAGCCTGCCATAGATGATGTCTTTGGCGTGGATATCCAGGCACAAGGTATTGGGCGTGACGACGCCCAAATGGACGATGCGGGGAACGCTGGGGGTGGCTGGGTCGTATAACTCACCGCTCTGGGCGAAGGCGTCGCCAGCCAGGACTGCAGTGCAAAGGAACGTTAGGAAATGGTGCATCGAATGCCGTTTCATCGCAGGTAGTACCCGCAAATGCGTCCTGGGTTGCTATGGTTACTGAGCAATCGGCATGGCCGTGCATGCAATAGTTTGGCCAGTTCCCTACACTAGACTATCTGATGATGACATACCAAGAGACAAGTGGTCATGCACTAGCCGGGGTGGCTGAGAAGGTTCAGGCTGGCGTGCGCCTCACGTATGAGGATGGCCTCACATTGCTGGCGAGCCGGGATATTCATGCGATCGGCCGTCTGGCGCATCTGGTGCGCACGCGATTGCATGGGCAGAAGGTCTACTACAACCGCAATCGCCACATCAACTATACGAACGTCTGTGCGCTCTCCTGCAAATTCTGTTCGTTCTATCGCAAGCGCGGCGAGGAGGGGGCCTATGAGATGCCGGTGGAGCAGGTGATCGAGGTGGCGAAGAGGGCCCGCGAGCAGGGGGCAACCGAGGTGCATATCGTCGGCGGGCTGCATCCGTGGCAGAAGTTCGACTATTACACGTCGATGCTCGCGGGGATTCGCGCGGCATGCCCGGACGTGCATATCAAGGCGTTCACGGCGGTGGAGATCGTCCACCTGTCGCGGATCGCGCGGCTGAGCATCCGTGAGGTGCTGGTGGCGCTACGCGAGGCGGGGCTGGGATCGCTTCCGGGTGGCGGGGCGGAGATATTTGATGACCGGGTGCACGATGAGGTATTCAAAGGCAAGGTGCGGGAAGACAAGTGGTTCGAGGTGCACCGGATGGCGCATGCGCTGGGGATCTACTCGAATGCGACGATGCTCTACGGGCATGTGGAAACGCCGCAGGAGCGATTGGGGCATCTGATCAAGCTGCGCGAGTTGCAGGATGAGTCGCTGGCGCGCGAAGGCGGGGCATCGTTCAACTGTCTTGTGCCGTTGTCGTTCATACCTGAGCAGAGCGAGTTGGGGGCGTTGCCCGGACCGACGGGGCTGTCGGATCTGCGGACCCTGGCGATCAGCCGGCTGATGCTGGATAACGTGCCCCACATCAAGGCGTTCTGGATCATGCAGGGAATCGGGCTCTCGCAGGTGGCGCTGTCGTGGGGATGCGATGACCTGGATGGGACCGTGGTGTGGTACGACATCACGAAGCGTGGGGGAAACGAGGGAAAGGGGACCCACCAGGAGATGACGGTGGAGCAGATGCACCGGGTAATCCGCGAGGCGGGGTTTGTGCCGGTGGAACGCGATACGCTGTATCGGGAGATTGCGCGGCAGGCACCAGAACGGCAATGAGGCGTTGTCCGGTTGCGCGACGATAGCGGTGTTACGTTCTTTGTGGCTGCTGTTCGCCGGTTGTCACTGCTACAGGTGAGGTAGCAAACCAACGGCGCTGCAGGGCGAACGACACGTTGACCAGTCCGATCATGACCGGGACCTCGACAAGCGGGCCGATGACGGCGGCGAAAGCCGCACCGTGGTTGATGCCGAAGATGCCCACGGCCACGGCGATGGCCAACTCGAAGTTGTTGCTGGCGGCAGTGAAAGAGAGCGTGGCGGTTTTCGCGTAGCCGGCGCCGGCCTTGGCGCCCATCCAGAAACTCACCAGGAACATCACGACGAAATAGACCAGCAGCGGAATGGCGATCAGCGCAACTTCGCCCGGTCGGGAGAGAATCTTCCCGCCCTGGATCACAAACATCGCGATGATGGTGAACAGCAGTGCGGTCAAGGTCAGCGGGCTGATTCTGGGAATGAAGCTCTGGTGATACCACTGCTTGCCCTTGGTCTTGACAAGCACCAGACGTGTGAGAGCGCCGGCGATGAACGGGATGCCCAGGTAGATGAAGACGCTCTTCGCGATGCTGCCCATGGTGACGCCGGATAGATCAACATCGCCGAGGTGCAGCCCGATGAGGGGCGGAATGACTTTGATGAACAGCCACGCGTAGACACTGTAGAAGAGCACTTGGAAGATGCTGTTGAAGGCGACCAGGCCGGCCGCGTATTCGCTGTCGCCCTTGGCCAGCTCGTTCCAGACGATCACCATCGCGATGCAGCGGGCAAGGCCGATCAGGATCAGCCCGACGAGATACTCGGGTTGGTTGTGCAGGAAGATCACGGCCAGTCCGAACATCAGCACGGGGCCGATGATCCAGTTCTGCAGCAGCGAAAGGCTGAGGATCTTTGTATTGCGGAAGACATCGCCCAATTCCTCGTAGCGCACCTTTGCCAGAGGCGGATACATCATCAGGATCAGGCCGATGGCGATGGGGATGCTGGTGGTGCCGATGCTCCAGGTGTTGATCAGTTCGCGGGTCTGTGGAACGAACTTGCCCAAGAGCAGGCCGGCGGCCATAGCCAGGAAGATCCAGCAGGTGAGATAACGGTCGAGGAACGAGAGTTTCTTCGTGATGGTGGACATCTATGCTCTCCTGGCAGTTACATCCAGGCTGGTTACGAAATCGCTCCCGGTGGTGCCGGGAGGCAGGAGCGTGGCGAGTTCCTTGTAGAGCGGATCGTCCAGACTGATCAGGGCGGCCACGTAGTCGGGCTTGGTGCACAGTTCGATGTCGGTCAGGCCGGCGTGGTGAATCATCGCGCGGTATTCATCGACAAGCACCGCGCCGGCAATGCAGCCAACGAGGGCTTCCATCCTCTGTTTCAGGAGAGGCGGAAGGGGTCGAAGCAGCGCCATGTCGGAGACGGCGACGGTGCCGCCGGGGCGAAGAACACGGGCGATCTCGCGCCAGACCTGCGGCTTATCGGGAGAGAGATTGATCACGCAGTTGCTGATGACCACGTCAACCGTGCTATCCGCGACGGGCAGGTGCTCGATTTCCCCGAGGCGGAACTCGACATTGTCGAGCTTGGTGGTGCGGCGGTAATGAACGGTGTTGGTGCGAGCCTTGCTGAGCATGGCGGGAGTCATATCCACGCCAATCACCCGGCCGGTGGGACCGACCTTTGGGCCGGCGAGGAACACGTCAAAGCCGCCGCCAGAGCCAAGGTCGAGGACAACTTGGCCGGGCTTGAGATTGGCGATGGCGGTGGGATTGCCGCAGGAAAGCCCCATGTTGGTGCCTTCGGGCAGGGCTTGGAGTTGTGCAGTCGAGTAGCCGAGCTTGGAAGCCAAGTCGTCCGCCTTCCAGCCTGGCCCGCAGCAGCCGCCCTTGGTGACGGCCGTCAGAGTTCCCTGTTCTGCGATCTTCGTGTAGCCATCACGCACCACCTCGCGGAGATCGAGAACGGGGGATTCCGTGCAGCAGGATGTCTTGGTTGTCTTATTCGAGTCGCAACAGGCCATGGTAACCTCACTTTGTTAATGAATCGGGCAGAGTTTCAACAAACGCGCGAATTTCATCGCGCACGCGGCGGTAGTGCTTCAGCGCGTCTTCTTCTGTTTTGGCATCCATGGCGAGCTTCGGTGGATCGTCGAAGCCGACGTGGATGACCTTCGTCTTGCCGGGAAATACGGGGCAGGATTCGTTGGCGTGGCCGCAGACGGTGACGACATAGTCGAAGTCCATCGTCGGCAGTTCCGCGATGGTCTTGGAGTAATGCTTGTCGATGGGCACTGCGGCCTCGGCCATTACCTTCATCGCTCGTGGGTTCATACCATGCTTCTCGATACCGGCCGAGTAAGGCTCGATGACATCGCCTTTGAGCTTGCGCGTCCACCCCTCGGCCATCTGGCTTCGGCAGGAGTTCCCGGTGCATAGGAACATCACCTTGAGCTTCCTCATTTCCGACATAACTCCTCCGGATCGAGTTTGAGGATCTCCTTGAGGCGAAGGCGATCGGCGGCGACTTGCCCGTCGCGCTTGAGTTGTTCCTGTATCCAGTCAATGACCGGCCGGCAGGAACAGTCACAGTCACAGAGCGTGTGGAACACCCAGCGGCCCGCCTTCTTCTCGATCACCAGCCCTGCCTGTTTCAGTACGGACAGGTGCTTGGAAACGGTCGAGGGCGCCAGGCCCAGCAGCGCGGTGAGCTGGCACACACACAGTGACCGTCCCGTCAATGCAGTCAGGACCCGCAGCCGCCCGGGGTCGGAGATCGCCAGCCCCACGGATGCCACAGCGCCAAGGGCTTGTGTATAATTCGCCATATGGCGAAGTATAGCAACGTTGGCGGCGAATGGCAACTGGACGTTCCGGCGAGGCATTCGGCGAAGCTCCGTCCGGGTGTTTGCCGCCTATCCATGGCGGGATGACACCGCTATAGTGCATCACTGTTCAGGAGTAGACCGGATATGGGACAAAACCTTTTTGTGGTTCTGCTTGGCCTCATCATCGGCACGTTCAGCGGCATGGTGGGGATTGGCGGTGGAATTCTCGCCATCCCCGCCATGATGTTCCTTCTGGGTTTCACGCAAGCCCAGGCGAACGGCACCACGCTGGCGATGATGCTGCCGCCGATTGGCCTGTTTGCAGTGCTCAATTACGCACGGGTCGGCAATGTGGACTGGCGGATTGCGATGCTCATGGCGGCGGGTTTCGCGGTCGGCGCGTACGGTGGATCCTTTATTATTACCAACCATTGGATCAACCCTACGGCGCTACGCGTGACCTTTGCGCTGTTGCTCGTGTACGTCGCGGGGCGGATGCTGTTCCGCCCCGGTGGCCGGGCCATGGCGGCGATGGAAACGAGCGTCCTTGTTGTCGGGTTTGCCCTGACTTACGCGCTCATGAGGATGCTGGGCAACCACTGGGCCGGCTCGCACAGCCACTGGGGACGCCACTATCGCGCCCGCCAGCGGCACCCTCATGTTGATGACTATGAGATCTAGATTCAGGGGTTCCCAATATAGCTATTGAGCTTGACTGACGGTTCGTGACTCCCGCAGTTCGCCGTCTTCCATTTCCAGAGTGCGATCAAAGACATCCAGGGCGCGATGGTCGTGCGTGACGACGATGACGCCGGATTGCTGTTCGTGGGCGACCTTACGGAAGAGTTCCATGACCTGCCGGCCGCGCACGCTGTCCAGAGCGGCTGTGGGCTCGTCGGCCAGGATCAGGCCAGGGCGATTGGCCAAGGCACGAGCCACGGCCACCCGCTGCTGCTCGCCGCCGGAGAGTTTGGCGGGGAGATGGTCGGCACGTTCGCCGACGCCCAGGTAGTCCAATAGTTCGGCAGCCCGGCGTCTGGCGGCGCGGCGGCCCATGTCATTGATCTCCATCGCCAATCGCACATTCTCCGCGGCCGTGAGGAATGGGATCAGGTTGGCTTTCTGGAATACAAAGCCCATATGCTGACGCCGGAAACGGCGGACGTTGACTCGCGTGCGATGCGCATCGAACACGGTGACGCCGCCGATGACAATGCGGCCGGCGGTGGGAGGCAGGATCAATCCGATCATCGTAAGCAGCGTGGACTTGCCCGCGCCACTAGGACCCAGCAGAGCCACCACCTCGCCGCGTGCGACAGTCAGCGTGGCATCCTGTACGGCGACCACTTCGGTGTGGCCACTGCCGTAAACCTTGGTCAGTGACGATGCTTCCAGGACGGCGCTGTGGTCACCCGAGTTGGCGGTCATGCCAGCACCTCGCTGGGTTCGACGCGCAGTGCCTTGATGATGCCAAGCAGACTCGCCATGACCGAGATGCCAGCAACGATGCCGGCCAACTGCCACAGGTCTTCGGGGATGATCACCACGCGGCGGGGAAACGCCGGGAAGACCCACTGCCCGATGTAGTACGCGATCACGTACCCCAGCGCCCCCAGCAATAGGGCCTGCTGCAGAATCAGCCCTAGGATGACACTGTTGCGCGCCCCCATCAGCTTGAGCATGGCGATGTCGTGAAGCTTGTCGAGCGTCAGGGTATAGAGGATCAACGCCATGATGATGCCCGAGACGATGATGAGCAGCATGCGGAACAGGCCAAGCTGCCGACGAGAGCGGTCAACGATTCCGCTGACCAGCAAGTCTCGCTGGCCGTCCGATGAATAGACAGAGACATCCGGCCATTTGCCAATGAGCAACTGCACCTGACCTGGATCGACGTCGGGGCGCACCTTGACCAGGACGGCGCTGATCGCCGGTGGGCCGAGGGCGGGAATTGCCGACGATAAGCCGCGGCTGCGTTCGATGACCTGGGGCTGTGAGCGGCCGAGGTCGATCTGGCTGGCTCGGCCGTACCGTGCTGCACGCTCTAGGCGCACGGCTTCACCGGAAAGGTCAAACTGGATGGCTTGGGAATCACGTAGGGTGAAGAAAGCCATCGAGTCGCCGGAGGGTGAACTCATGCCCCGAGTGAGGCCAACCACGGTGTAGGTATCTTTGGCCAGTTCGACCTTCGCTCCGAGCGGCAGCTTGAGAGACTCATCGGCGATCATCTCGTAATGGTCCTGCCCCAGGGCTCGCCCCGCGACCAGAGGCAGCCACTGGCCCCTGTCTTCCGGCCAGGAAAGGCCCTGCACGGTGATCCGCAGTGGTTGGCGGTTGCGCTCGCGCTGGATGGTGGTGGAGACGAAGGCCCGGCTGCTCAGGACGCCGGGGACAGCGCGGACGCGGTCCTCCAGATTGCCTGGGATGCGAGAAACTTCCGCAAACGGCCCGCGCGTGTCTTTCTGAACCACCCACAGATCCGCGTCGATGCGGTCCACCAGCAGCGTGGCTTCCTGTACCAAGCCCCGGTAGATGCCGCCCATGCCCATCACCAGCATGAGAAGCAAGCCCAGGCCAATCGTGGTGAGCACGAAGCGGCCGAAATTGTGGCGAATATCGCGGCCGGCGAGGTTCATGGCGCGCTCACCGGCGCAACCGCCCGGCCCTCGGTCAGGGAGTTGTCCTTCGGATCACGCGACCAGATGACCAGGTTGCCGGCGGACAATCCTTCGCTGACCTCGACGTTCTGTGTTCCGCGCAGGCCCAACGTGATGTCCCGCCATGCGGCGTATCCCCCCGTGCTGACAAACAGCCCGGGCTTGCCCTTTTGCCAGAGGATGGCCGACCCAGGCACCAGCAGCGCCTGATCCTTCTTTGCCGTCTGGATGTAGACCTCGGCACGCTGGCCGAGCGCCCAGGTCTTGGGCAAATCCTTCACAGTGACGTCGACCAGGAATTCGCGGGTCTCCCGGTCCGCCAGGGGGGCCATGCGGGTTACGGTGCCACTGTAGGGCCTGTCCGGGTCGGACCGGAAGGTCACGCGGGCCGGCTGCCCCACCGCCAGTGAGGCCATCGCGGTTTCGTCCACCCAGGCCGATACCCACATTTGGTCCGTGGAGATGATCTGCAGGATCTCACTGCCCGGAACCACCACATCGCCCGGCTCACGGCTGCGGCGGATCACCAGTCCATCGAGGGGGCTGGTGATCTTGGTGTCTACAAGACGCTCCTGATAGTAGCGAAGCGTTTCTTCCGCCTTGATGACTTGTCGCTCGATCTCGACTTTGGCGAGTTGCGCCCGTTTCAGCAGGGCCTCGGCCACATCTCGCTGCTGCGTGGCTTTGTCGAATTCATCAGGGCTGATGAGCTTCTGTGCCACCAGTTGGGAATTACGGGAATACGAGGCCCGCGCCTGCACGGCCGTGGCTTCGGCGGCGGCGATGTCCGCAGCCGCGCGGTCCACTCCGGCTTTGCTGGCTGCCAGGTCTGCCTTGGCCATTTCCACCTGCTGGCGCAGGTCGCCATCATAGAGTGTTGCCAGAAGCTGTCTCTTAGTGACGCGGTCGCCCTGGTCCGCCAGTACCTGCGTGATCAGTCCTGAGACCCTGGGACCAATGGTCGCCGAGACGCGCGATTCGAGCGTGCCGGTCCCCATCACCTCTTGGACGATCGGGCCAGTCGTGACGATACGGGACTCTACTGGAATCGGTGCAAATCGCATGCGATAGACGACGAACGCCACAATCGCCGCGAGGATTACGAGCTTCCAGCCGATTGAGATCACTCGCCGCAGCAGCCGCATGGCCGCGCCGGAACTCTTTTGCTCATCACTCATCGCGTCTCCACTTCGCCCAGTCGGTTATGCGCAACTGATCTTGATGCTGATGTCCTTGGGCAGAGCCAGTCCCGCCGCTACCTGCATCCCTTTGAAGATTCCCACCGGCACGGCGCACCCGGCGCAGCAGCCTTTGAGGCACTCGCGCGCGGTAGTCATGATCACGCTCTGGCCTTCGGCACTGATCTCCTGATATGCATCCACCGGGCCTTTGGCCTTCAGGGCATCAGCCAGGCCGCGAATCTTCTCGCATTCGCTGGCGATTCCAAACGTGACGTTCTGTCCGTCTTCGCTGTTGGTGCGAACGTTCGTATGGAACCCGCAGATTCCGGCATCGACTTCGACAATTGTGTTCATGGTCTTCCTTATTGAGAGTGGCCGTGGCCATGGCGAGACACTATTCCAGATGCTCCACAGCCGGGGTCGGTTACATGCATCAGGGCAGCAATGCACATGTCAAGGCGATACATAGACAAGATAGAGCCCTCCGATGAGCACGAGTATACCGCAGACCTTTCTGACGACGATCGCGCCCTTGGATTGTTCCGACCAGCTCAGATACCGCTGCACCAGGCTCGTCGATGTGCCTGCTGCCACGATGACCGAGCAGTGGCCTACGCCATATGCCAGCAGCAGCACGATGCCGTAGAGTAGACGGGACGCCCCCAGCTTGAACGTCACGCCCAGCATCGGCGCCATGTAGGCAAACGTGCATGGCCCCAGTGCGATGCCGAATACCAAACCGAGGATCAGGGCGGCCAGTGCTCCCTTGCGCTTCATGCCTACCTGCCCGATGCCGCCAAACGGCATCGGAATCACGTCTAGGAGGTGCAGGCCCACGAGGAAGAAGATGATCGCGACGAACCAATTGCCCCAGGCTCCAACGTCGCCCATCATTCTACCGGCGGCGGCGGTTGCAGCGCCAATGACCGCGATCGTCAGCAGAATGCCGCCGGCAAAAAGAGCGGAGATGAGGAGTGCGCGCCGGGCCGGCATTTGCCCCTGCTTGTCAATGAAGCCGACAATCAGAGGGATGCTCGCGAGGTGACAAGGGCTTAGCAGAATGCTCAGGATGCCCCAGATGAACGCCGCGGCAACCGCAACGCTCGGCGTGCCCTCGATGGCTCGCGTCAGGGCTGTAAACAGCTCGCTCATGCAAAGCCTATTTCAGGTCAAAGCCTAGTGCTTTGTCACACTACGGGTTTCGGGTAGACCGACTTCAGTTTGATTCTGGCGTCGTCAACTCGGAATTGCCAGTCAACCCCGCGCTGCCTGGCATTGCTGTGCTCATGCCAGGCCGCCGTTTCCGATCGCAAT
>CAIQIQ010000020.1 GCA_903871935.1 uncultured Phycisphaerales bacterium | reverse complement strand
GTCGGGTTCTTCGGAGTGGCGATCGTTTACGTCTACGCATGCGGGAGGCTTTAAATCATGGAAAACATCATTGTCGGAATCGTCGCGGTTGGACTGCTGGTGTATCTGTTCGCAGCGATGCTGCGGCCGGAAAGGTTCTAGGGCATCGGAGTGCAATGCTCGAAAGGGTAGAGCCATATGACCGCGTCTGGGTGGATACAACTCGCGCTGTACGTCGGAATCCTGGCATTGCTGACCAAGCCCATGGGGCTGTTTCTAGTGAAGGTGCTCGATGCGAGGGGCAGAACGTTTCTAGATCCGGTAATCAAGCCCGTGGAAAGGCTGATGTATCGGATCCTGGGGGTGGATCCACAGACGGAGTACAACTGGAAACAATACGCCGTGGCCATGCTGCTTTTCAGCCTGGTGAGCTGCATCTTCACATACGCGATCCTGCGGCTGCAGGCGTGTCTGCCATGGTATGGCGCCGCGCAAGGACACCTGAGCACCGTCATGACGCCCGATTTGGCGTTCAATACCGCTGTGAGCTTCACAACGAACACCAACTGGCAGAGCTACGGCGGCGAGAACACGATGTCGTACTTCTCGCAGATGGTGGGGCTGGCCTCGCACAACTTCTTCTCCGCCGCGACCGGCATCGCTATCGCGGCCGCCCTGGTTCGCGCCATTGCACGCGACAAGGCGAAGACGATCGGCAACTTCTGGGTGGATCTGGTGCGCATCAACCTGTACGTCCTGATTCCGGTTTGTATTGTCTACGCCCTGTTCCTGGTATCGCAGGGGATGATCCAGAACTTCAGGCCCTATACCGATATAACAGTACTGGAACAGGCTCCAGCGACGACGCAGCCGGCCGTGCAGACGCTGCAGATGGGGCCGATGGCATCGCAGGTGGCAATCAAGATGCTGGGCACGAATGGCGGCGGATATGCCAACGCCAACGCCGCGCATCCGTTTGAGAACCCGACGCCGTTGTCGAACTTCATCCAGATGCTCTCGATCTTTCTGATCCCCAGCGGGTTGACGTATTACCTGGGAAGGACCGTCAAGAGCCAGAAGCACGGCTGGGCGGTGTGGGCTTCGATGGCGGTGCTGTTTATTGGCGCAACGACGGTCTGCTGGTGGGCGGAGAGTCGCGGCAATCCGCACTTCGCGGAACTGGGCGTGGTCCAGACTGGTGGCAATATGGAGGGCAAGGAGGTCCGATTCGGGATCTTCAACTCGGCGCTATTCGCAAATATCACGACCGATGCCTCCTGCGGCGCGGTGAACTCGATGCACGACTCCTACACACCGCTGGGCGGGATGATGCCGATGCTCAACATTCAGCTTGGCGAGATCATCTTCGGCGGCGTGGGCGCGGGGCTGTATGGCATGCTGGTGTTCGTGGTGGTGACGATCTTCATCGCCGGGTTGATGGTGGGGCGGACCCCGGAATATTTGGGCAAGAAGATCGAAGCCTATGACGTGAAGACCGCATCACTGGCGATTCTCATCCTGACGCACAGCATCCTGATCTTCACGGCATGGGCGTGCATCAGCGACTGGGGCAGGGCGGGCCTGAACAACAACGGGCCGCACGGCTTCAGCGAGATGCTCTATGCGTACAGCTCGGCTGCGGGCAATAACGGAAGCGCCTTTGCCGGCCTGAACACAAACACGCCATGGTGGAATACGACCATGGCGCTGGCGATGCTGTTCGGACGATTCCTCATGATCGTGCCGATCATCGCGCTGGCGGGGAGCCTGGCGGGCAAGAAGCGAATCCCGCAGAGCGCGGGCAGTTTCCCGGTGTCGGGTGTGACATTCGTGGTGTTGCTGGTGGGCACGATCCTGATCGCGGGGGCGCTGACATTCCTGCCAGCGCTGGCCCTTGGACCGATTGTGGAGCATTTCCTGATGACCAATACGACGCAGTTGTTCTAGGAGAAGCAAGTGGCGGTCCAGCCAACGAGATACCGGTTATGGCTACTGTGACACAAACATCACGACGTTCATCGACACACACGGAGCTGTCATCTGGCAGTCGCGCCAAGGCGCAGCAGCGCTCGCTGTTTGATATGGAGATCGTCGGTCCGGCGATCAAGGCGAGTCTTGCCAAGCTCAATCCGCTGCTGATGGTCAAGAACCCCGTTATGTTCGTGACCGAGGTCGGGGCGGCGGTGACCACCGTCGAGCTGTTCTTTGCCAGGACCCATAGCGAGCCGCTGGGCTTCGTCCTGCAGATTGCATTGTGGCTGTGGTTTACCGTCTTGTTCGCCAATCTCGCCGAAGCCATGGCCGAGGGGCGTGGGAAAGCCCAGGCTGATGGGCTGCGGCGCAGCCGCACCAAGGCCAGTGCCCGCAAGATTGACGTCAATGGCATTGAGACCCTGGTGCCGGCGGAGACTCTGCGCAAAGGCGATACCTTCGTATGCACGGCTAATGACGTGATACCGGCCGACGGAGAGATCATCGAAGGCGCTGCGACGGTGAATGAGTCGGCCATCACCGGCGAATCCGCTCCGGTTATCCGCGAGGCCGGCGGCGATCGCTCGGCCGTGACCGGCGGCACGACCGTCCTGTCCGACCGCATCATCGTTCGCGTTACCGCCGACCCCGGCGAGAGCTTTATGGACCGCATGATCGGCCTCATCGAAGGCGCCAAACGTCAGAAGACGCCCAACGAGATTGCCCTGAATATCCTGCTGGCAGCGCTGACCATCATCTTCCTGATCGTCATCATGACTCTCAAGCCTTTTGGCATCTACTCCGGCCTGCTGCCATCGTCGATATCGATCACGATTCTTGTGGCGCTATTGGTCTGCCTGATCCCGACGACGATCGGCGGCCTGCTTAGCGCTATTGGCATCGCCGGGATTGACCGCATGGTGCAGCACAACGTGCTGGCCATGAGCGGCCGAGCCGTCGAGGCGGCCGGCGATGTGGACGTACTGCTGCTGGACAAGACCGGCACAATCACGCTGGGCAATCGCCAGGCTACCGAATTTGTCCCCGCACCAGGCGTTGATCCTCGCGAATTGGCCGACGCCGCCCAGCTTTCCAGCTTGGCGGATGAGACACCGGAGGGCAGAAGCATTGTGGTGCTGGCCAAGGAGCAGTTTGGCCTGCGTGGCCGCGAGTTGCATGAGTTGCCCCACGCCACGTTCGTTCCGTTCACGGCACAGACGCGCATGAGCGGGGTGAACATCAACGGCACGCAGATCCGCAAGGGGGCGGCCGACTCGATCGCCACATTCGTCGGAAGCAAGTTTCCGGACGAGGTGAACAAGGCGGTCGACAAGATCGCCCGCAGCGGCGGCACGCCGCTGGTCGTCGCCAGCAACCAGCGCGTGCTGGGCACCATCCATCTGAAGGATATCGTCAAGGCGGGCTTGCCCGATCGCTTCAGGCGGTTCCGGGCCATGGGGATCAAGACGGTCATGATTACTGGCGACAACCGTTTGACCGCGGCGTCGATCGCCGCTGAAGCGGGAGTCGACGATTTCCTGGCTCAGGCCACCCCCGAGAACAAGCTGGCCCTGATCCGCAAGGAGCAGGCGGCCGGTCACCTGGTGGCCATGACCGGCGATGGCACGAACGACGCCCCGGCGCTGGCTCAGGCCGATGTCGGCGTGGCGATGAACACCGGCACGCAGGCCGCCAAGGAAGCCGGCAACATGGTTGACTTGGACTCCAACCCCACCAAGCTGATCGAGGTGGTGGAGATCGGCAAGCAACTGCTTATGACCCGCGGCGCGTTGACAACCTTCAGCATCGCCAATGATGTCGCCAAGTACTTCGCCATCATCCCGGCGATAATGGTGGCGACGTTCCCGGTGATCAAGCCGCTGAACATCATGGGCCTGCAGTCTCCGCATAGCGCCATCCTGAGCGCGGTGATCTTCAACGCGCTGATCATCATTATCCTGATCCCACTGGCCTTGCGCGGCGTGAAGTTCCGTCCGCTGGGGGCGGCGGTGATCCTGCGACGGAACCTGCTGATCTACGGTCTTGGCGGGGTGACTATCCCGTTCATCGGCATCAAGGCCATCGACATCATCGTCAACCTGATGCATTTGGCGTAATAGGAAAAGTCGCTATGAGTAAGATACAGGAACAACGAGCGAAGCAACACACGGAGGTCGCACTGGCGCAAGCTTCCGATGGGATTATTAGGCACTTCTGGATGAGCATCGTTGCCACGATCGCACTGGCGGTGTTGGTCAGCGGTGTATACCCGCTGATCGTATGGGGATTAGCGCAGATGATCTTCCCGAATCAGGCGAATGGTTCGCTGCTGAAAGACAAAGATGGGAAGATCGTCGGTTCAGCGCTCATCGGGCAGAGATTCACCGATCCCAGGTTCTTCCATCCGCGCCCGTCGGCCGCCGGCAGCGGCTATGACCCAATGGCCTCCGGCGGCACGAACCTCGGTCCTACAAGCGACAAACTGATCAATGGCATCCACAAGAAGATGCCCGACGGCAAGGATGATCCGTCCAGCTTTGATGGCGTTAAGGATCTTGTTGCGGCGTACCGACGCGAGAATGGACTGGATGCTGTGACAAGGATTCCTGCCGATGCTGTTACCCGCTCCGCCTCTGGACTCGACCCGCATATCAGTGTGGCCAATGCGCTGCTGCAGGTTCCGCGCATCGCGAGGGCTCGCAACATGAGCCAGGAACAGCTAAGGACGCTGATCGACAGATACACACAGGGGCCGGACCTTGGCATACTGGGTGAAGCCGGTGTCAATGTACTGGATATCAACCTGGCTTTGGAGGATATGAAGCAGTGACCCAGGATCGTGCGGCATCCTTCCTACAGCTCATTCGCCGTGCCCAGCATGGCCGGCTGAAGGTCTATCTGGGCTATGGTCCCGGTGTCGGGAAGACGTATCAGATGCTCACCGAGGCGCATCGACTTAAGAGCGATGGCATCGACGTGGTGGTGGGGCTTGTCGAGACGCATGGCCGGCCGGAGACGGCAACATTGATTGAGGGTCTGGAAGTCGTTCCGCGTCGGCGCGTCGATTACCGCGGAATGACGATCGAGGAGATGGATGTCGATGCCATTCTCGCGCGCAAGCCGAAGGTGGCGCTGGTGGATGAGTTGGCCCACACCAACGCTCCGGACAGTCGTAACGAGAAGCGGTACCAGGATGTGCACGAATTGCTGGCGGCGGGCATTCACGTCATCTCCACGCTCAACGTGCAGCACCTGGAGAGTCTCTATAACACGGTGGAGAACCTCTTGGGTGTGAAAGTTCGCGAACGCATACCGGATTCGGTTCTGGCCGAGGCGGATGTGGTGGTGAACGTGGACCTGGCGGCCGAAGACCTGCAGCGGCGGCTGCGCGAGGGGAAAGTCTATCCCAAGGACCGATCGACGAGGGCGCTAGAGAATTTCTTCACGCAATCCAATCTCGAACAGTTGCGCGAGCTGGCGTTCCGCGAGGTTGCATCACAACTGGATTTCCGCAGGCGGGAAACGGCGGCGGCCGCCCCCGATGCCAGACAAGCCGGCGGGTCGGACCAGGTGATGGTGTGTCTGTCCTCGGGCGGGCCAAACAGTGCCCGGCTGCTGCGTTATGGTTCCCGTCTGGCCGGTCGGCTCAATCGCAACTGGTATGCGGTATATGTACAGACGCCGAAGGAGGATCCCACTCTTATCGACGCCCGGGTACAACGACTGCTGGCTGACAGCCTGACGCTGGCCAATCAACTGGGCGCGACTGTATTCACCTTCAGGGGGCAGGATATCGCCGATACCATCCTGCGCTTTGCCCGTGAATATCGCGTGGGCAACGTCATCATTGGCCAGCCGCACCGCACACCCTGGTGGCGCCGGCTCATGGGATACAAGAGCATCGCCGAGCAGCTCATTCTGCGGGCGACCGGGGTCACCGTGATCGTCGTGGATGCGACAACCGAGCAGTCAGCCGGAGCCGAAATGCCACTCGACAGCATGCCGGCCACGATGACATCCAAGGCGAGCCAGGTTGGGACGATCGGATCGCTGCTGAGGCTGCAACGAGTGCTGATCTGGGAGGATCCGGTGAGCCGCGACGACATCTTCTGCCAGCTCGCGACCACGTTTGCGGGTCCTGGAATGCCCGCGACAGAAGAGCTGGTCAGCAAGCTGCGTGAGCGTGAGGCCGGCGGCTCGACATTCCTCAATGAAGGTGTGGCTCTGCCACACGCGCGGATCGCCGGTCTGACGTTGCCGCACATCGCCATTGGCCTGACGCACGGCGGCGTGATGGACAGCCCATCAGAGAAACCTGTCGATGTGGTGTTCATGCTGCTGACGCCGACCGATGGCACCACACATCTGCAGTTGCTGGCCAAGGCAAGCCGAATGCTGCAGAATCAGGATCTGCGCCGCCGGCTGGCCAAGGTAAAGAGCTCTGAAGAAGCTATCCAGCAGATCCAGGAATGGGAGCAGCCTGCGGCGAGCAAGCCTGCTTGACGTGCAGATGTCCCCGACTCCGAGCCTATTGATTGAACAACGGCAGCTCGGGTACTTCGCCGGAGAGAGTTCCGTCAAACACGTTCTTTCCGTTGCGCTTGATCTTGATGGACCCACCGATCGGGCCGGTAGTGCTGAATAGGATCTTCACCAATCGCCCGTCCTTAAGCTTGATCTGCGTGCCGCGTTGCGTCCCGTCCGCCACTGGCTCAACGCTATCGGCGGCATCGTCAAGGTATATCACGTTGAGCATCGAATAGAACTCACTGGGGCCGCGATCGGCCAACTCGACACGCCAGCCGCCGTGGTACTCCTTGGAGTCTATCGCCGACCAATCGACGAGCCTGGCCGAGGCGCTTTCATCCAGTGGCACGAGCGTCAGCTTTGTCTTGTCGGCCAGCGTGATCGGACCCTTGCCGCCGACGGCTGTGGTGGGTTTGATCGGCGTGTTCAATTGCCATATTCGCTCGATGCCTGCAGCGGTCTGGCCGCGGTCGAATACGACGAGGCAATCGGGTTTGATGAAGACCATCTGGCGGACAACGCTCTTGATCTTGTCGGAGTTGTCTAAGCGCTTGTCGGAGCCCTTATAGGCATCGCTGGTGTTGCCGGCTAAGTAGAGGAAGCTATCTTCGCTCTGTAGTGCCAGCAGTTTGGACTGTGAGCCGATGGCCATCTTGACGATCTGGCCGTCCTTTTCGAAGCGCACGAGGTTGTGGTGCATCTCGCCTTGCTCGATGCCGCTGTGTGTGAGGATGTTCTCATCGAAGGCCAGCCACTGCCGCTTGTAGAGCAGGAACGAGCCCTGATCATGGTGGGCGTGACTCTCGACGTAGGGGCCGCAGATCAAGTGCAGCCAGGTGGCGTCGGACTGCCATGACGAGCGGGCGTAACACTGACCGATACCGCTGGCATAGTAGATCGGGTTCAGTTGCGAAAGCGGCAGCGGCTGAACATCGCCAAGTCCATAGGCGAAGTCGTCGATGCACATGAAATCGTTCCGCATCGGCGGCACGGAGCAATGGTCGAGGAAGTATCGCGTGATGCCGGTGGCTTGGGGATCGCCCGCCAGACGGGCCGCCACGAGGAGATAGCCGCGATGATAGTCAAAGAGCGCCGCCGTGCTTTCGCGAGCGTGATCGCCGACCGGGGCGATGCGATCCATCGTGGGGACCGTCGAGTAAATCATGCAAAAGATCGAGTCGCGTGGGTGCGCGAGGGCGGGGGCGATGTTCTGGCCGGTGCTGGCCTTCCACATGTCGAAGATCGCGAACAGTTCGCGTTGTGCAACACCGTAGCCGGTGCCCTCTCGCGATCCACCGCCCTCGAGGTCTCTAAAGTATGGCAGCACCTGATTGGCGATTTTGTCCCGGAACAGAGCCAGCCAGTCCGCCGCCTGCGGATTCTCGCCCTGGCTGGCCAGGCCGAGTGTGACGGTCGCGGTGAGGAACGAGTAATAGTAATTGTTGCCGGGATTGTTGACTGACCAGCCACTCCAGGGCGCCTGGACGTTGCCCCAGTGGGCCTGTGGGTGATGCCACACATTCCAGACGGCCTGATTCGCGTAGTTGAGCCAGCGCTGCTTCTGCTGGTCGGTCAGGCGGTCGTAGCACCAGTCGTATGTGAGCGACAGGGCACGGATACCGGGGCCAACATAAAGGTAGCTGTCGCCGCTGATGGCGGGCTTCTGACCGGCGGCGATGGCTTTCTCGGCGGCCGCTACATCCTTATCGACCATCTCGATGGCGAGGCGGGCGTAGGGCTCCTCGCCGGTCAACTGGTACATCAATGCGGCGAAGTGGGCCGAGAAGCCGTAGATGTTTGCGCCCGATACGGCCGAGTCGACGACCTTCTTGAAACGCAGTGCCTCCGGGGCGGAGGCGGCCAAGGTTTTCTTGAGGCGATCTCTATTGGTGGCATTGAGATAGACCCGCGGATGCTGCTGTGAAATCGTGATGTCGCCTTGCGTTTCGGCCGGCGCGGCGCTGATCTGAGCGGCCGGGGTGGTCTGCGACAAGGCCATGGCACAAATACCGGCCAGGAGCACGATGAACCGTTGTGGCTCTCTCATCGGACCTTAATCCTCTCGCATGGTAATAGTCTTGTCGGCTGTGATGGCCTTGTTCTGGACCTTCTTGCCCGAAGGGTAGAAGATCACTTCAGCATCCACGCTCTGGCGGTCGCCCAGACCGAAATGCCGCTGCGTATTCGCTGCGAAGTAGTAGCTGTGGAAACTCTGACGGCCCCAGATCGCGACCTGCTCATGCCATAGGAGCTTGCCCGTGTTGGGCTCCAGGATACGGATGATCGAACCGGCCGCCCCCTGGTTGCCTTTCTTGCCTACAAGTTCGACGTTGAGCCAGTGTTTCGTGGGCGTGTCGTTGCGATATACAGCAACGCCACGGTTCTGATTCGGGGCATAGGTGACGACGTCGAGGTCGCCATCGCCATCGATATCGCCGAAGCAGAGACCCTCATCCACGGCGGGGCCGATAGAGTCGGGCAGACCCCACTGGGCATTGGCGAGCTCGAATTTGCCCTGGCTGGTGCCGCGGAAGAAGTACAGGAAATTCCGGCCGTTGACGACAAAGTCGGCGATGCCGTCATTGTCGAAATCGGCGACGACGGCTCCGCCCCAGTTTGCCATCTTGGGCGTTCGCAGACCTTCGACCAATTGCCGCGTGAAATGGCCCTTGCCGTCATTGAAGTACACAGCGAGTTGCAGTTTGGTGACTGGGCGGGTGGTAGCAGCGCTTGCAGCGTCCACCGGGACTTCATCGATGCAGATCAGGTCAAGGTTGCCATCCTGATTCAGGTCGCCGACTCCCTGGATCGTTCCATTCTCGCTCAAGCCACTATCGAGGGAGCGGGTGAACGCCAGACGATGGCTGGCAGGGACCGTGCTGGGCATGGTAGCGGCGGCTCTCGGGTCGTTGAGCAGTATCCAGCGCCGGGATGGGTTGTACCCGCGCTGGCTGGCGAGCAGGTCCAGCAGCCCGTCGCCATTGATGTCGACGGGAATGGCACCCGCCTCCTTTGGCACGGTGATTTTGGGGCCGCCCTCCCATTTGCCATCGCCTTTGCCAAGGCTCACGTTGAGGGTGTTGAACTCACTGCGCCGGCCCTGGTCGCCGGTGCACATATAGTCGACGATGCCGTCGCGGTTCAGGTCAACCATGGCCGTCCCGCGGCTAAAGGCGTCGAATCCCGCGTCATAGGGCTTGCAGTTGAAAACAGGCGGATTGCCGGGCTTCGAGTCATTCAGGTATACCTGCCCTGCGCTGTCGCCATATGAGGTCAGGAGGTCAAGCTTTCCATCTTCGTTCAAGTCGTAGACCAGGCGGATCTCGCCGCCGGGGAAGGGGATGTCCGGGTTTGCGGCTTGGTCTGGCTTCTGAGACCCGCGCTTCACGTCGTACTTTCCGTCGACGCGTGTAAAGTGGCCCTTGCCGTCGTTATAGGCGAAGGTCGCGTATTGTCCGTGGCCGCCCAGGTGAAGGTCAAGGCTGCCATCGCCATCGAGGTCGAGCAATGTGAAGCCGCTCAACCACCATTCGCGGTACTCAGGATCGCCACGCTTGGCGAGGGCCTCAGCCATGAACTGTTTATGTTGCCGAACCACATCGGCTATCCCCGATTCCTGGGTGACGTCGGTAAAGAGCGGCCTGGCAGCCGGGGCTTGCGCGGAGAGATCGTTTTGCGCGAAGGCCGCTGAAGAGAGCATCACCGGAATCGAGATCGCCAACACGGCACGTCGGATATCTGACATGATGGCCTCCTTTTACAGGCACCTATTTCGTCAAGTTGGATAACCAGTCGAAATTCTCTTCAAGCGATCTGATTCGCTCCGCCAAAGGTGGCGAAGTCCTGAACACGACCTCATAGTTCAGCGGCCCGCTGAAGCCGATGCGGCGCAGCGTCTGCATCACTCCTGGCCAGTCGACCACGCCGGTGCCGGGCATGGCGTGTTTCTCGTCAATTCCGTCATAGTCGGAGCAGTGGACCTCCAGCAGGCGATCTTGGAAGCGAATGATTGTGTCGCACAGATTGCGATAGTTGGACATGAGGTGATTTGTGTCGATGCAGACTCCAAAGACATCCCGCGGCAGAGGCGCAACAAGTCGCTCCAGTTCCTCTGCCGTGTTACACAGGCAGGTTCGCGGCAGCATCTCCACGGCCAGTTTGATGCCATTGCGGCGGGCAGCGTCGGCGACTTCGACCAAGCTTCGACCTGCCTGCACCAAGCGCCCAGAGCGGTATTCTGGTTTGACAGGTTCGTCGCTGGGGTGAATCACGATAAGGCTGGCGCCCAGTTCGTGTGCCAAGGCGATTCCCTGCAGCGTCTCCTCGACAGCGAGGCGCCGTGCTGCTTCGTCGATTGCGCTGATGTCACGATCGCCGGCATGCAGGGAGTTGACTCGTGGCCCCTTGCCGCGAGCCATATGTTGCAGGGCGGCTTTCTTCGTGCCCTGTGGATCATCATCCAGCATGCGGGCCTGCAGCTCCAATATCTGAATGGAGGACCGGCTGATAGCCGCAAGCTCACCAGCATCCAGCGAGGTGGATAGTTTGTTCACGGCGACCGAGAATCCCGGTTTGATCATCATCGCATCCTTTGCAGATTTACAGATCGTTTGGCTTCCAAAGTGGGACTAGAGCATAGCACACTCGGGATGGCGCTGAAATGCTGCAGATCAATCGAGTCCGAAGGGAATCCTTTACTCCAACGCATCAGGACCGGTACAGTGGCGGCATCTGGAATAAGGTGTGTGTGCCTGTGAGAATCAAACCATCCATCTTCGGCGGGGTCATGCGAAACGCTTGGATCCTGGCAGGCATCGCGGCGTGGCTGCTGGGGGCCGGCATTCCGCAGGCTCAGGCGCAGAGCACTGCGGCACGGCGTCCGATTGTGCGCGAGATCAAGGGCCCGGAGAGGAAGGGCGGCTTGGACGTCTATCACATCGACAGCGACTACCAGGCGAGTCCGGCCTCGCTGTATGTGCTGCTGCCCGACCGACTTGATCCGGCGAAACGCTACAAGGTGCTGTATGTTCTGCCGGCGTGGGGACCAAGCAATGACGGCATCCTGGAGGCCCGGAAGCTGAACCTCGCCAATAAGTATGACGTGATCTGCGTTGGGCCTGATTACGTTGATATGTGCTGGTACGCCGACAATCCTGAAAGACCTGGGATGCTCTACGACAGTTACCTGCCGGAAGTCGTGGTGCCATGGATCGACAAGACCTATCCCACTATCACCGCGCCGGAGGGTCGCATCCTCGTGGGTTTCAGCAAGTCGGGAGTCGGCGCCGTCTCGGAACTTCTGCGCCATCCGGAAGTATTCGGCCGGGCCGGCTCATGGGATGCTCCTCTGACGGAAGATCACACCCGGCCCGAGTACTACGGCCCGCAGGAGTACTTCATGGAGAACTACTACATCCCCGGGCTCCTGGCGAGGCAGGCCGACACGCTACGCAGGCAACCCGCGTGCATCGCCATCATTGGCTTCGGGTTTGGCGGTACACCACCTGCTCATGCGCTGATGCAAAACCTTGGAATTCCACACTACTACGATGACTCCGTTCGGCCGGCCCATGAATGGTCCAGCGGCTGGCTGGAGCCACTGGTAAATGTGCTAATGGCGCCGGACATGGCTAAGGTTGGCCCCATCGGCCCGATGACCACACCGCTGGGCTCCAGCGCGGTATCTCGGGCAACAACGCGACCAGCTCGCAAAGACTGACTTTCAAAACGGTTTGTGCAGACGCATCTGCCCGGTAGAATCCGAAGCATAGGAAGTACGCCATGAGAGCCCCGACACTTCTCCTGCTTGTGCTGTGCGTTGTCTGCCATGCGTGCGGGCAGGCACCTGCCACGGCTCGGTCGGCCGGCGAGATCACGATCAAGGGCATTCTGCTGAGCAGTTGGAATTATTACAGGCACGAGATGCCTGCCAATCAGAGTCCCAAGGCAAGTAAAGACAAGTTCGACCTGGTTTTGTATGTGTTTGATGGTCCACCCGAGGTGCAGAAGACGGTGGCTGACACACTCGCCAGGTTTTGTCCGCAGGGAGGGATGAACGCCGACGATGCCACGAAGCTTCAGGAGCAGTTTGACCAGAAGCTCAGGTATTACATCGACACAGGTGACAAGGACCAGCAGGATAAGCTTCTGATGGGACACACCTGGGGAGTCAATCCGGCGTCGGTCATGGGTACGCTGCAGGAAAGAGATGGCAAGAAATGGGTCGTTAACGCCAAGGTCCAGGTTGAGCGACGCGACAGACCCAGCTTCAAGTATCCGCCCGACTGCATGCTCCAGCCGGACAAGGCTTTTGCTATGCCCAAGGAGGCGGCAGTCGACCTGGCGATTGCCGAGGGCATAACGCTCAGGTGCGTGCCGATCCCGCCGGGCACGTTCATCATGGGCTCTCCCTTTTACCAGATGCCGCGCTACCAGGATGAATGTCCGCATGAAGTCACCCTGACCAGGATGTTCTACCTCTCGGAAATACCCGTGACGCAGGAGATGTTTGATGCCGTTGTTGGCAAGGCGAAGAACCGCAGCCGAACCAAGGGACCACAACTGGCCGTGGAGAATGCGCCATTTCCCGAGATTCGCGAATTCTGCCGGATTGTGTCGCAGAAGAACGGCCGAAAGGTTCGAGTGCCGACCGCCGCCGAGGTGGAGTATGTCGGAAGGCTGGGGAATTCCAGCCCATGCTTCGCACCCAAGTATCAGTCGCAACGCACCGATGTCGGCAGTCAGAAGAATCCGGTGCCGGTTAAGACCAGGCCGGCCAATGTTTGGGGCATCTACGATCTGCCTGCGTGGGGCCTGACTGCAGTCAGCGACTGGAAGGCGCCGAATCGGCCGGACAAGCAGGTGGATCCGCAGGGCGAGCCGTTTGACTCACCATGGGTCTACTCTGATCACGCCATTGTGTCGGTACAGAAAGTGGACAAACCGGTCGAAGGCATGATGATGAAAGGGAAATACCCGGCCGTCCATAAGGGCGTTGCCGGCGCGGACTGGGATCGTCCCAACATGCACGATCGCTACTCGGAAGATGGTCTGGATGGTGGCAATGGAAACTACTGGGTGGGCATTTTCCGAGTGGTCGTTGAAGCCAAATAAGATCGATAGGAGTTCAAATCATGCTGAAAGTTGGAGTAGCCAGAGCAGACATCACCTCGCATGCCGGGATTGAGATGGCTGGGTTTGGCAAACGCATCCAGCCATCGCTGGGAGTTAATGATCCTCTCTATGCCACAGTGCTGGTAGCTGATGATGGCCGGACTATCGTTGCGGTGGTTGACTGCGATCTGGTGTTTGTATCGGCCGACTTTACGGCGGCGCTGCGCGAAAAGGCTGGTCGCCTGGCGGGTGTTCCTCCTGCGAACATCATGATCACGTGCACTCACACGCATTATGGTCCGAGGATTGCGTCGGCCGCCACGAACGGCGTGCAAAGCTATGAGCAGGCTTACCGTGAGTGGCTGGTTTACCAACTGGCCGGCCTGATCTATGAGGCGAAAGCCAATCTGAAGCCGGCGCAGATGCGCTGGGGTCTTGGGCAGAGCGATATCGGCATCAATCGGCGGGAGAAGACCGCGGACGGGAAGATCATCCTTGGAGAGAATCCCTCCGGGGCGATCGACCGGTCGGTAGGCGTGTGTCGGATCGATACTCCTGAAGGCACACCTCTGGTTACCGTGGTGAACTTCGCCACTCATCCCGTGGGGCAGGATGTGCAGGTTCGCAAGATCTCTGCTGACTACGTCGGGGCCCTCCGGCGGTCGATGGAGCAGACGACCGGGGCTCCATGCATGTTCTGGCAAGGTGCGTGCGGAAACATCAATATCCTTAAGGCCGAGACCGATTACGCGAATGTCCATTCGCGGGGTACCCGGCTCGCCCAGGAAGCCGCCAAGGTCTGGGAGTCGGCCCTGCCACTTCCGGGTGAAGACATCAACATCATTTCACGCGATGTGGAGTTTCCGTCATTCCGCTGCCTTTCCCGGGAACAGGCGGAGCAGAAGCGTCTGGAAGCTCAGCAGGATCTGGAGGCGGGCCGCAGGAACCCCAAGACGACGCCTGGCCTGCTCACGTGGTTGGAGAATGATGTCAAGCGGCTGGTGAATCTTCGCGATAGTTGGACCAACCCGGCGCTGGTGCCGCCACCAGTTAAGGCGCACCTGCAGGCTTGCCGTATCGGCGGACTGGCATGGGTTTGTGTACCGGGGGAGTTGTTTAACGAGCTTGGTTCGGAGATCAAGAGACGCTCGCCGCATCAGCCCACGTTCGTGGTCACGTATGTCAACGACTGGATCGGGTACCTTCCTACCCGAGAGGCATTCGACGAGGGGGGGTACGAAGTAAGCCAGGTATGCTATCTTGCGCCCGAAGGTATCAGGATGCTGGTGGATGAATTGGTGGCCATGCTGGGGGCAGTATCCAAACAGACAATTGTATGATTTGCCGGCAGGGGAGTGAAGGAGCGACGCTGTGATATCGAAGATCGCGATGGCCGTGTGGATGGCAGGTATGGCAATTGGCTGGACAACATTTGCGTCCGCGGCGGAGTCGGCATCGACTTCGCAATGGGTCGTGGCATATTCCGCCAATCTGCAGAATGAGAAGAGCGGCGAGAATGAATGGTGGAACGCCGCTGGCGATGTGAAGGTGCGCGAAGGGAAGCTCTCGCTAACGCCGGGGAAACGCGGCAATTGGGAAGCCTTTCTGTTCACTCCTCGTCTGCGCGGGAGCGTGCGTGTTGAGATGACCGCCTCGGTAACGGCTCCCAAGAAGCCCGAAAACGTGAGCTTTGATCTGCGTATCAATGACAACGTCCCTGTTGGCACGAATTCCGAGAAGAACTATCGGTTCCGCCTGGGGGCCAGGGGCAACACCTGCTGCCTGGCGATGCGTGATGAAAAGAACCTCACGGGAACGGACAACAACACTGTGCGACTGAAGGTGGATACGAGTTTTCAACTCGTCGCCGAACAGGATGAAGGCCAGATCAGCCTGTCAGTGAACGGTGTGCAGGTGTTCTCCGTCAAGGATGACAAGCCCCTGAACGTTCCTGCGATGGACCTGGTGGGATTGTCCGGCCGGGGATGCACGCTCCAGGTGGAGAAATTCGTCGTCTATGCCCGCAAAGACAAGCCGGGGGACGTGATGAGCCCCATAGTCGCGGCGGATGGCCCGCAGATTACGATTGTGGGACCAGCAATGTGTGCCAGGGCGTGCGCGCCCCTGCCGGACGACGTGGATCACGATGTGGTTATGTTCGCCATCGATGGTTCGCCTGCAATCAAGGCCGAATTTGACCGCGTCATGAATGAGTTTTACCCGGAGATGGGTCTGAACTGCGATCAGGCGATCAAACTGCAGGAGGTGTTCGACCAGCGGCTGAAGTATCACATCGTTCCGGGGGCGCTGGCCAATCACTGCCATATCGATCTGGACTACCCAAGCCGCGTGGTCCGGGTAACCGGCACGCTGTTGGAGCGGGATGGCGTGAAGTGGATCGTCCCCAGCAGGATTGAACCGGCAAAGGTGGCTTATCCGTCCAGGATGCTCGCCCCCGACAAGCCGTTTGTCGCGCCCGACAGAGACACGCTCGTCCTCAAGGTAACTGATACACTGAGTCTCAACTGCATCAAGTTGCCGTCTGGGCGGTATCTGCGCGGTTCGCCATTGTATGAGTACCCGCGCTGGCAGGATGAGTTTCCACATGAAGTAGTCTTGACCAAGTCGTTCTACATCGCCGAGATTCCGGTTACCCAGGAGATGTTCGAGGCGGTTACCGGTACGAACCCCAGCAAGCTCACACCCACTGGATTCAATCAACGATTCCGGCACAAGACGCCGGATGACGGTCTGAATTTCGCGGTAGAGAACGCGGCGATGATCGACATCAATAAGTTCTGCCGGGCTCTTTCAGAGAGAAACGTGAAGAAGGTGCGTTTGCCTACCGAGGCGGAATGGGAATATGCCGCTCGCGTCGGCACCTCCAGCCCATGTTTCCACGAGAAATATATGGAGCAGCGGAGTTATGTCGGCGACACCCAAGGCCGCTGCACATCGGTCAAGAGCCGAAAGCCCAATGCCTGGGGATTGTACGATATGGTCAAGTCGGGGTGGGAACTGGTCAGCGACTATAAGCTCGACAATGTCCGGGAGAAGCAGATCGACCCGAAGGGGCCTTCACGCGAGGCCGCTGCCGATCATGGGAACGGCCCTCTTCGCAGAAGCAAGGGTGGAGCCTTTTACGAGGACACGCATCTGAACCTGCACGGTGCGTGCGACGAGAATGGCGACAACGAAGAAGGGCTGATGGTCTTCCGTGTGGTCGTGGAGGCCGAATAAACCCTGGCCGTTGGTTCGCAACCTAGCTCCAATAGAAGCTTCGCATCGACAGGTTGCCGAGGTCAAATCCTTGGAAGATAGGCGATGCGGGGCGGCCGTTCCCGGCGGCGCCCAGAGCGGGGAATAGCACGTCGAAATGCTCAGTCCATTGACTGGGCACGGCGAGCGCGGCCGCATCCTGCGCGCGATACTGCAGGAGGGCTTCATGATCGTGGGCTTGCACGCGCTGCCAGACCCAGTCGTCGAATTCCTCGGCCCAGGTGTCCATTAGGCGATGACGAGCATCGGGGTGGATGCGCCTGAGATTGTGGACCAAACCGCCGGAAGCCAGGAGCATGATGCCATCGTCGGCAAGTGGGCAAAGGGCCTCGCCCATGGCATACAGTTTGCGCGGATCGAGGGGGCGCGGTAGCGACAGTTGCACAACGGGGATGTCGGCGGCCGGGTACATGAGAAGCAGCGGAACCCATGCCCCGTGGTCCAGCCCGCGAATGGTGGTACGCTTTGGCGCCCAGCCGGCTTTGTTCAGGAGCATCTCGACCTCGTTCGCAACTTCGGGTTGGCCCGGGGCAGGATACTTGATGCTGTAGAGCGCTTCGTCAAATCCGGTGAAGTCATAGATCAGGGAATGCGTGGGCCCGAATGTGATCTGCGGCGGCAGATCTGTCTCCCAATGTGCGGAGACCACCAGCACTGCCCTTGGGTGCCATTGTGAGGCGAACGTACGCAATGCTTGCTGGTACTCACCATCCTCAGTGGCGACGAATGGGGCACCGTGCGAGATGAAGACGACCGGCATGGTTTGCTGTTTCATTCTCTGATTCTTCCCTGCTTTTGGCCAGAGTCAAAACATCTCGGCACTCACCGAGCGGCCTACCACCCGGTGATCTCGACCTTGCTCCAGTAGGCTTCTTGATGCACCTGGCCAGAGGGCAAAACGACAAGCTGCAGTCGCACTTCTTGGGCGGCGTATGCCGAGAGATCGATGTCCAGCGTCATCCAGCCATCATGTGTGAACTGCGGACCGACCTGCTGTTCACGCACAACTTTCTCGTTCACCTGCACAAGCAGTGTCCAGTTGCCCTGCGGATGATGGCCGACCTCGAGGTGCAGCAGCGGTCTGGGTGAGGGCAGCTTGATCGTTGTCTGCAGGCGGCAGGGGATCTCTGAGCTCTTGGGAGGGGTGACATACACATTGTTTTGTCCGACCAAGTTCTTCCGCAGCCCGGGTGCGACCTGATTACCCCAGTTGTCTACCAACCAATACTTGGCGACTGTCTGCAATTCATCATCAAGCCGTTGGCGGGTTGGGTCTGGTTTGCCAAGGATGGTGCCCATCTCCGCGAGTTGTCCGGCCGTCATCCGATCACCCGGTGGCGCAGCGCCACGCCGGTGTGACAGCAGCCAGTCGTAAAACCGCTGGTCCCCGTAATAGGCCGGCCAGAGGATGTGTGGCCCCGCAGGTACGACGACCTCGATGACATCAAGTTCAGCCGACCGCAATGCTTGGGCCATTGTGGCCGAGCCGGGGACGCTCTTGAGATCGGCCTCACCTGAGATAATCAGGCAGGTGACGCCGCTTTGTTTCAGGGCTGCGGCTGTAGCCTCCGGCTCATTGGCGCCACCGGAGATGGAGACTATGGTCGCATAGCGTTGTGGCGAGAGCCGCGCCACCGGCCAGCAGCCGCCACCACCCAGTGACAGGCCTGTCAGATATACCCGCATCTCATCAATCGACCATTGCGCTGTGACCTGCTGTACCAACCGATCGACCGCCTTTGCCACCTGTGGCGTTTTCCATGTCCCATCCGTGGGACACTGCGGCATCAGGATCGCGAATGGCATCTTCGCTTGCAGGTCCGGCTTCTCCAGCAGGTCATGAGCGATCCCCCACATATAGAGCATGCGCGGATCCTGCCCCCGCTCGCCAATGCCCGAGAGGCAGACGATCAATGGCCATGTCTGTTTCTGCTGGTCGTATCCCTGTGGCAGGCACAACAGGAACGGCATCGACCGCTGAGCATCACCGTCACGATAGTCGTAGATAAGCTGATGATATCCGGGTTTCTCGGGGTGGGCGGCAACCCCTGCAAATGCGCGGATGGTTCCCGGCGCGTGCTCCTGCGCCCACGCAAGCGAGGACAAGAGCGCGAACGCAATCCAGAGCAATGACCGATGCGCCATGGTCAATGACTCGATTCTACCAATCCAGTGTGCTGCGCCAGGCTTTGGTTAGATCATCGATCGTCAGATCCCAGACAACCTTGCCGGCACGGATCACCTGCAGGCGCGGCAGATGCTGTACCACGCCAACATTGACGATATCCGCGACGCTGTCGACGAGCTTGCGCAGCTCCTGCAGTTTGGCCGGGTCGTGCAGTTCGACCAGGTATTGCCCAGGCTTCTCGGCGAAGGCCGACTGATAGTCAAAGGCCTCTTCGCCCATCGTCAGGCCGATACCCGAGGCGATGCACATTTCGGCCGCCGCCGTCAGCATGCCGCCATCGGAGATGTCGTGCACGGAAACCACCAGCTTCCGCCGGATCGCTTCGGCCATCAGCTTGTGTGTTTGTGACAGGTATGCCAAGTCGCGGCAGTTGCGAGCGGCGATCATGGCAACAGCGTTGCGGTGGCTCTTAAAGTCCATCGTCACACAGTTGCGCACATCGTCGACGATGGAGATGGCCGAGATCAACAGCGTATTGGGGATGCGGATCACCTCGCCAGTCTCGGAATTGGTGAACTGGTTGTGCAACGAGTCCTTGCCGCTGACAAACGGAATCCCATAGGCGCGGGCCGCGTCATAGCAGGCTTCGCAGGTCCGGACCAGTTCGCCCATGGTCTCGGGCGTGGCAACGCTGGGCCAGCAGAAGTTGTCTAGGATAGCAGTCTGGGCGGGATCAGCGCCGACCGCGACGATGTTTCGCACCGCCTCATCGATCGAGGCGATCGCCATCTCGTAGGGATCGGTGATATGCGGCGCCATGCCGCAGGCGATTGCTACGCCTCTGTGCCCGCCAAGTTTCGGGCGAATGACCGCGGCATCGGATGGTCCAACTTGCCGCGGCCCGATCAGTGGCTTGATGGCGCTGCCGCCCTGCACCTCGTGATCATATTGGCGGATCACCCAATGTTTGCTGGCGATATTGGGGTGCGAGAGAGCACCCAGCAGCTTCTGGCGCGGACTCAAGGCATCCGCAAAAGCCGGCCAATTGTCCGTGCTCATCTTCGGCTTCTGCGCCTTGCGTGCCTCGTAGCTCTTCTCGATGACCACGGCCTTTCGCGTGGGCATCGGAATGCCGTTGTGCAGGAACTCCATCGAAAGCCGGCCGACCTCGGTGCCCTGGTACTTCAGGACCAGTTCCGCTTTGGGGGTACCAAAGGTGCCGATGACCGTCGCCTCGACATCTTCTGACGCGGCCAGTTTCAGTAGTTCCGCCACCTTCGCCTGCGGCACCGAGAGCGTCATGCGCTCCTGGGCTTCGGAGATCCAGATCTCATCATGCTTCAGGCCGGCGTATTTCAGCGGCACTTTTTCCAGATCGACGGCCGCCCCGATCTTCTCGCCCATTTCGCCAACGGCCGACGACAACCCGCCAGCGCCGCAGTCGGTGACGGCGGTGAAGAGCCCGCGGTCGCGGGCCACCAGCAGGACGTCGGTCACCTTCTTCTCGGTGATGGCGTTGCCGATCTGCACGGCATGGCTGAACTCGTCGGCGTGCGTGTCGGTCAGTTCGGCCGAGGAGAACGTGGCCCCATGAATGCCATCGCGGCCGGTCCTGCCGCCCATCACCACGATCGCATCGCCGGCTTTGGCCTGCTTCTCGATCTTGTTGCGCGGGATCATGCCCACGCAGCCGCAGAAGACCAGTGGATTGCCCAGATAGCGGTCATCGAAATAGACGGCGCCGTTGAGGGTTGGGATGCCCATGCGGTTGCCGTAGTCGCGGACGCCGGCCACGATCTGCTGCAGGATGCGGCGGGGGTGGATGACGCCCTTGGGCAACTGCTCCTTCTCGGGATAGGCGACGCAGAAGACGTCGGTATTGGCGATCGGCTTGGCGGCCAAACCGGTGCCCAACACATCGCGGATGACGCCGCCGGAGCCGGTGGCCGAGCCGCCGTAGGGCTCAATGGCTGAGGGGTGATTATGCGTCTCCACCTTGAAGCAGACGGCATCGGCGTCGTCGAAAGCGATTACGCCGGCGTTGTCTTTGAAGACGGAGAGGCAGAAGTCCTTCTTGCCCTGTGCGATCAATTCCTGGGTGCTCTTGAAGATGGTGTCCTTGATCAGGTTCTTGTAGGAACGGGTTCCGAGCTTCTTACCCGTCTCATCCTGAACTTCGATGTCGACCGAACTCTTAAGCGTCTTGTGGACGCAGTGCTCACTCCAAGTCTGCGCGATCGTCTCGAGTTCGATATCGGTCGGTTCCCGGCCGGCATTGCGGAAGTAGTTCTGAATCGCCTTCATCTCATCAAGTGAGAGGAAGAGGTGCTTTTCGCGGGAGAAAACCTTGAGCTGGTCATCGCTCAGGTCGCGCAGCGGGATGTGCGTGAGCTTGAAGGTGTAGGGATGGCCCTGCGTGAATTGTTTCGGCAGAAAAGTGTCGAAGTGGATCGACTCGATCACCCCGTTGGCTAGGATTCGCGTCGCGATCTGGTCGAGTATGGGCTTCTCGAGTTTGGCGTCAAAGAGGTAAACGCGGCCGGTGCGGACCTCCTTCACCGGCAGGCCCATATCGCGGATCGCCATCTCGGTTGATGCGGCGACTGGATCCATCACGCCGGGCTTGAGGTGAATCTCTATCCGCGAGGAACCGGTGTCGGCGGGTGCCGACTGGATTACCTGGGCCGATTCCACGACCGGATCGGATACCAGTTTGGCGGCAATAGCCTTCACCTGCTCGGGCGAGGCGTCGGTATCGATGAGGAATGCCCGGCGGGTGGAGACTTTCCCAACGTGAATGCCAAACTCCGCGATTTGACGGCGAACAGACTCGCCCGAATGGTCAACAGTAGTGGCCGTCTGGGCCGGCAAAACATCAATCCGGTAGATCATGGAGACAGATTGTATGAGAAGAGGGTCGAAGGGCAACGCGACGCGGTCTGATCGCTGGGGCAGATGTGGCGCGGCCCCTCGCCTGGCCGAGGCCAACCGAGAAAATGTCGGGTGCGCTATCGTGCGTAAGCTGCTTCAGGAGCAATAGATGCGCCTGTATCGGACAACAAAAGGTCATTCGTGCACTTGACGTTGGTGTCGCGATCGAATAAAGTGTTAGCGGCCTGATCGGGTGATGGTCATCCGAGGAATAAAGGCAAATAAGACGCAGAAGGAAGCTAGAGATGGCAACGCGACTGTGCAAAACTTCGCCGGTATGTGCATTTGAGGCCAACAGCCTCAGGCGCGATGCGGCGTTTGCCACCCTCCATGGCATCGTATGCGTTATGCCAATGCTGGCTGGACGTTCTCCGGGGTAAAGCTGAAAAGCAAATGGAATAAGGCCCCGGAGAACAGATAAAAGTCGGTTCTCCGGGGTTTTTCTTTTGTGGTGAGTGCATTGAGGCGGCGATGGATCGTCGCAGGTATAGGAAGATGAAGTATGAGCGGGACAACAAGCATAATGCAGGAGGTTGGTCGCCCGCCCTCTTTGGTGGAGAGTTTCGATTCAGTGTGGGTGCTCGATGCGACCCTCATGGCGGAGCATTGGAAGTATCTCTGGCAAAGGTTTAGCATGGGCGAGTTGATCGATATCTGCCGCCGCAGCGGCTGGCTGGCATCGCAGAGCAATCGCGATGCGGTAATGGCGTTGCTGCGCCTGAGCCGTGAGGCGGGTTACGATCCGATTACGGATGGACGCAGCACTGAGGAGCCGCTGAAGGTTGTATAGGTGCATGTGTTAACCACGTAACCAGTGCGGCCGCCCGGATTGTTTCGGGCGGCCGCTTCGATTTAGACTCCGGACGCATATCTGGCCAGCATCAGCACAATGGCTTGGCCAAAGAAGATTCGCAGGAGCATGGTCAGGGGATAGACAGTCGAATAGGCCACGGATGGAGCATCCGAGCCGGTTACCTGACCGGCGAAAGCCAGGGCCGGCGGATCGGTCATGGAGCCTGACAAGAGACCACAGACAGTCATGAAGTTCATCTTCAAGACCGAGCGGGCGAAGAAGCCCACGATGGCGAGAGGTACGAAGGTGATCAGGGTGGCGTATGCCATCCATTTAAGGCCATCGCCTTTGGTCAGCGTTGCGACGAAGTCGCCGCCGCAATCAAGGCCGACGCATGCCAGGAAGAGGACGATGCCCAGTTCACGCAAAGCCAGGTTGGCACTGTAGGGCAGGTAGTAGATCATGTGCCCGATTCTGCCCATGCGGCTCAGGATAATCGCGACGACCAGCGGGCCGCCTGCGAGCCCGAGTTTCAGCGGAGCAGGCAACCCGGGCAGGGGGATGGCGATGCTGCCGGCGATCACGCCCAGGGCGATCGCGAAAAACACCGGCATGACCTGTGGATAGTTCAGCGCCTTGACACTGTTGCCCAATTCGGCGGCGGCGTTACTCAGGTCATCCTCTTCGCCAACGATGCCCAGCGTGTCGCCATAGAGGATCTTGGCGCCGGAGTAGGGGCTTAGCACGATATCTCCGCGGATGATGCGGGTGGCGGTGACGCCGAAGCGTTCGCGAAGCTGAAGTTCGGAAATCTCCTTGCCGACGTATTCCTCTTTGGTGACGAGCACTTTCTGGTAGGTCAGTTCGCTGTGTACGGAGCGCACATCGACCTTTGATTCCTGGCCGACGGCATCACGGAATCTTTCCACACCGGTGCGCGGCCCGACCACGTGGACGATATCGCCCATCCTAAGCATCGTGGTTGGCAGGCCCAGTACAACCTGTCCATCCTGCAGGATGCGGCTGATGGTGACATTGCATTCGCGGGCGATGGCGATCTTGCGGAGTTGTATCGGCTTGGCCGCGAAGCTCTTGATCTCGACGTTCATGTTGACAAGAGGTTCGCGTCTGGCGGCGACGGCTTTGTTGATGTCTTCCTGCTCTCTGGGCAGGCTGATCTTGTAGAGGGCGCGGATTGACAGCATGGTCAGGATGATGCCCATAATGCCGAACGGATAGGCCATGGCATAGGCCGAGCTTTGCATGGAGGCGTTGCCGATTCGGCCGCCTTCCCCGACCTGGCGCAGGGCTTCAGCGCCCGCCGCTAGCGAGGGCGTATTGGTCGTGGCGCCGGAGAAGAGGCCGACAGCGGCCGCCAGGGGCACATCGGCAAACCAGAAAAGCATGATGGCAATGATCGCGCCCAGAGTCACGATGGCGGTGGCCATGAGATTGAGCTTTAGACCATCTCGGCGGAGAGAGGAGAAGAAGCTGGGTCCGACGTGGACGCCGATGGTATAGACGAACAGGATCAACCCGAAGTCACGTATGAAGTGCAGGACGTGCCAGTCGGCACGCTTTCCCGCATCGAGCAGGGGGAGATTCCACAGGGTCAGATAATGCGCCACGGCGATGCCGGAGAAGAGCACGCCTCCGATGCCCAGACCGATGCCTTTGATCTTGATATGGCCCAGAGCCAGACCCAGAAAGGACACGATGCAGAGGACCATGACAACGTGACCGACGCTGGGCTTGAGCACCAATTCGGTCATCCATGCCGGCAGAGATTGCATCATGCCGCTGAGCCATGCGGGCGAAGTGGCGGGTTGACTAGTTGCGAGGTCGCTGGCAGAAGCCAGGATTCCGAGGTTCGCAGACATAAAAGCACACACTCCTTACCAGAAAGCAGCGGGGCCGACATGCAGTCGGCTTTGACCGGTCGGAACATTCTAGAATCTTGTCTGATGGTATGGCCGATGGCTTGGTCAAGCATCGCTGGTGAATTATTTCACAAATAGCTCGACAGGTCAATGCCGGCTGGCCTCTTTGGCAATCCCCAATTACCGCCTACGATTCGTAAGCAACTGTTATAAAAGACTTTATATATCTGAGACACGATCTCAGAGCCCCAATCATCCAGCCAGAGCCATTGGTTACATGGCGATCATCATCGGCCGGCAAGGTCGCCACGTCGCTATTTCTGCCACCACATTCTGGCGCGCAGCTCGATGATGCGGTCGCAGATCGCCTTGTGTGATCTGGCAACGTATTCGAGGAGAGGCGGCATGGCGGTGGCGGGGATCAATTGCTTCTTCTCGACTAACTTCAGGGCGATCTGGCATTCTTCGACGGCCGCGAGGGCGCGTTTGCAGTTCACAACGTTGCCACCCAAGACCTCGTCCTTGTAGCCCATGCCATGGCCGCCGGCGATCTTTGCGCCGGCAATCTTGATCTGGATGTATGCCTGGGCGACGTCCTCATCGGCTTCTTCGTCGATTGAATCGCGCATCAGCGGGACAAGAGCGCGGTCGATGGCGTTGGAAGCCGCCTCGCAGGCGGCGTAGGCGGGAATGGCATCAAGTTCACGGTCGCGGTGTTGATCGACTTCATCCATCTGCTGGACATCGACCGGATCCTCGGCCGGCGCGCCGTTCGAGTTCTCCAGGTCCTCCTGGGCTTGGGCTGCTGCTTCGGAGACCTCCTGCAACCACTGTTCATCGACAGTGCTACGCTTGCGATCCCAGCCCATCTCGTGATCGATGATCTCCTCGCGATCGGGATCATCGATAAGAGTTTCCATCAGTTCGCCATAGCGTGCAGCGCGGAGATCGGCGTTGCGCAGGAAATCATCCCACTGCTGCTCGGTCCAAGGGCGATCCTCTTGATCTTCGGCCATGGCCGTATTGTCTCATTCAGCAAGTTAAGTACCAGTGATTGTACAACGACAAAACCCGGCGGACGTGATTGGCGCCCGCCGGGCTCGGTCATGAATTCTAGCGATCTGGACCACCGGCCTGGCGATCGGGCACCGGGCCTTGGCCAGGACCACGGTTAGGTCCCATGGCTCCGCCACCCATGCCTCCGCGGCCCATTCCGCCGCCGCCCATGCCACCACGACCTTGACCGGATCCGCCACCGTATCCCATCGGCCGACCCGTCCGGGACAGCGAAGTGATGAGATAGTTCACGGCAACTTTGTCCAGGCCTTTGCGCACCTCAGCGGGGATGGCTGCGCGCTGTTCGGGCGTTTCGATCGCACCGTTGAAGAGCTCCTTGCCAGTCTTGTCCTTGGCCGTCAGGATGGGTTTTCCATTCTCTACCTGCAGAGTCAGAGACATGTCTTCGGCCTCGTAAGTTACGGTCCGGTTGCTGCCTGTAGACTCGGATGTCATCTGGCGCATTCTCTCCTGCATTTCCGCGGTTGGTCCGCCCATCATTCCGCCCCCTCCTCCGCCGCCGCCCCAACCACCGCCGAACATCGGCGCTACCATCTGCTCCTTGGTGATCAGTTTTGCGGAGGTGGTATTGGTTGTGCCTTCACGGATGTACGTGATCTTGATTTCATCAGCGGCTTTGTGGATGCGCACCAAGGATTGGAGTTGGGGTGGGTTGAAGAGGATCTGGTCGTCCACCTTGGTCAATACATCGTATTGCTGCAGGCCTGCAGCTTTGGCCGGGCTTTCGGCAGCGACGAAGTTGACCATCAGTCCGGAATCGGTCTTGGTCAGCTTGAGCTGTGACTTCATGGCCGGGTCGATAGGGGAGACCTCGACGCCAAGATAGGTGGCATCCTGCATCTGGATGTTGTCCATTCCGGGCATGCCGCCGGGGGGCATCATTCGCGGATTACCTATCGGGCCACCGCTGAAATCGCCACGCTGCTGGCGCGGTCCATCACCGCCTTGTCGCATTCCCGGCCGGCCGGGTCGATCGCCACCATCTCCCTGCGGCGCCTGCTGCACGCCATCCGGGCGTGGTGGTGGGGCATCGTTTGCGGGTTGGGCATTGGCGACGCCGATCATAAGACATGCCAATCCTGCCAGTGTCATCGGTGCTGTAATGCTTCGCTTGAACATAGTGATTCTCCTTTGCTTGGGGCTGAGGGCGTTTCTAGATTGTTCAGAACGCCTCGGAAACAAACTGGTAGACTTCCTCTTGTGGGAAAGTCATGGTTGCCAACTTCCCGTTCTCGACTTCGGTGATCTGATGGGTCGTGATCAGGCGATACTGACGGATGGGCCCATCCGCCTGCACGTCCACGATTCCATCTTCACTCCACTGAGCATCTGTCTCGACAAGTTGTGTTAGCGAGGCCTTCTGCGTGGATGGCACGAAGGCGACCATCGTCGGAGTTGGCTTAAGAGACGGTGTCTGGGATGAGTTGCCGGATGCTCGCATTATCAGCAGCAGGGCGGCCGCGGCGGCCAGCGTTGCAGCGGCCAGTCCGATCATCCATCGCGTTGCCGGCCGACGCTGGATCGTCTGGATGATTCGCCGGTCCAGTTGGGGCGAGGGAGCCCGCAACGGCATTTGCCGCAAGGCTTGCTCCAGGTCATCGAATTCACCGTGTTGCTCGTTCATACGCGTGTTCCCAGTTGCTCTTTGAGTTTCTGCATTGCCCGGCGGTATCTTGACGCCACCGTCTGCAAGGGCTCGCCCAACGTCTGGGCGATCTGGTCGAAGGTCAGTTCACCGTAGACCTTCATGACCACCACCTCACGCTGGTCATCGTCCAGAGCGGCGATTTCCTGACGGACGATCTGGCATGTCTCGTCGGTGAGGACCGCTCGCTCCGGCGTCGGCTGGTTGTCATAGATCGACTCGTTCAACTCGGATGTGTTCCTGCGCAGGCGAAGCTGATCGCGAGCGGCATTGCGTACCGCGGCGAAGACATACGCGACCGGAAAGAACCTTCCTGCGCGGCACATCCGGGTGAAGGCATCGTGGACGGCATCCTCGGCCTGCATGGCGTTGCTGGTGATCGCCATGGCCAGACTGAAAAGCCCCTGGCGGTATTGCCGGTAGATCGCTTCCAGAGGCTGGTCTTGTCCGTTGTCATCCACAATGCTCTCAATGATACAGACGCGGGTGGGGTAAGTGTTTATTCATTGTCGTGCGGTGATTCCGGGTAGTTTTGAATGCGTCACGGCTTCGGGCGCAGTTGGGGATTGGGTGCTATGTAGCGGCTGAGACACCCGAATGACGAGGTCGGAATCACGATTCAATGACGAAGGAGCCGATGAGGAATCGGGGGGCGGACAGGGCTGTGGGGTTGGGGTGGCTGATGGGCCGTCCTCCCTGCACCCGGGGACGGGTGCGGGCACCGCAGTCGGGGACGACTGCGCCACGGTTTCGGGTACAGGTGCGCAAGTTCTCGCGGGGGTGGGGTGGGATGACGTATCTTGTGGTGGGAGCGGAGGTTGCGCTTCGGTTGGGGGAGGAGGTGCGCAGGTTTCCTTAGAAGGTACGAAGGCACCAAGGCACGAAGGCACGGAGGGAGGAGTTGGGATGGTGGCGGGGAGGTGCCAGGTCCAGTGTTTCTGCTCTGGCTCGAAGTGGCTGGTGATGTGCAGGGCGCTCTTGGCGCGCAGGATGGTGCCCCATGCACAGCCGGCCTCGTCGGCCATGTGACGCAGCGTGCCGGGGGCGGGATTGCGACGGGCGCCGGCCGG
>CAIQIQ010000019.1 GCA_903871935.1 uncultured Phycisphaerales bacterium | reverse complement strand
GGTTCAAATCCCTTCTTCGGCTTTCCACCTTTCTTCAACCCGCTCCCACCCTCCCGGCAAACAGCGTAAACCCCTTCACCTGTCGTTCCAGCATCTCCAGAATCTTCGCATCGGTCAGATTTCCCTCAGCATCCAGCACCGTCCCCACCCGCGGGATAAACACTCGCTCCGGATAGAGATAGGCATTGCGGTAACAGAATATCTGCGCAAGCTGCTCCACCGGCCGCAGTGCCCCCCAAATCCCCGCCGCCTCTCCGACAAACGCCACCGGCTTGCGCTCAAAGCTCTCTGGAAACTTCAGCATATCGATAAAGTACTTCATCACTCCCGGGAAGCCGCCGTTATACTCCGGCGTGACGATATGCAGCCCCTTGGCATCCACCACCCGCTGCTGCACCTCCACCCACGCCGCTGGCTTGGTCGCATACGACGATGAGTCGAAGATCTCGCGCGGCATCTGATCCAAGCCGTACAGGTCCACCGCCTCGCCCGCCTTCTGGTACATGCCCTGGATGATCTTCCCAATCCTCAGTGCATTCGCACCCGGCCGGTTCGTACCCACGACAATAAGGATAGGCTTGGTTGCCATAATTGCCCCAATCATAGCCCTCTACCCTTCGACGTCATCAAAGCAAGATGGAATTGCACACCCCACTGCGGTTAGCATACGGTTCGAGACAACCCCATGATCGAAACCATCCTAGTCCTCTGTGCCGCCCTGCTGGTGACCTGCATCCTCCTGCAGATCATCGCCCTCGGGCGCAAACCCGCGCTCGACCTGGCTCCCATGATCACCGAAAGCCAGCGTCTCGAGCGCTCGCTCCGCGATGAGATTTCCCGTAACCGCGTCGAGATCGCTACCTCTCTCAAGTCCGTCGGCGATTCGCTCAACCAGCAGCTTGCCACCACCCTCAAGACCTTCGGCGAGATGAACCTTTCATCCATCACCGACATCGGTCACGCCCAGCGCACCCAACTCACCTCGGTCGTCGAACAGCTCACCCGCGTCGCCGAATCGAACGAAAAACGCCTCGACGTCATCCGCCTCACCATCGAACAGAAGCTCCAGCAGATCCAAGTCGACAACGCCAAACAACTCGACCAGATGCGTGCCACCGTTGACGAGAAACTCCAGGGCACGCTCGAAAACCGCCTCGGCGCTGCCTTCAAGCAGGTCTCCGAGCGTCTGGAAGCCGTGTCCCGAGGCCTGGGTGAGATGCAGACTCTCGCCACTGGCGTCGGCGACCTCAAGAAGGTTCTTACCAACGTCAAAACCCGCGGCACCTGGGGCGAAGTCCAGCTCGGCGCCATGCTCGAACAGGTGCTCACCCCCGACCAGTATGCCACCAACGTTGCCGTCAAAGATGGAGCTCAGCGAGTCGAATTCGCTGTAAAGCTCCCCGGTCGCGGCGAATCCGACGACCAGATCGTCTGGCTCCCCATCGACGCGAAGTTCCCCGTTGAGGACTACCAGCGTCTTATCGACGCCCAGGAAAAGGCCGACGTCTCCGCCGCCGATGATGCCTCCAAACAGCTCGATCTTCGCATCCGCGCCTGCGCTGCCGACATCTGCCAGAAGTACATCGCCCCACCATTCACCACCGATTTCGGCATCCTCTTTCTCCCCACCGAAGGCCTCTTCGCCGAAGTCATCCGCCGCCCCGGCCTCAGCGAATTCGTCCAACGTGAATGCCGCGTCGTTATCGCCGGCCCAACCACCCTCTGGTCCATCCTCAATAGCCTGCAACTGGGTTTCCGCACGCTGGCCATTCAGAAACGCTCCAGCGAGGTCTGGGAACTCCTCTCCGCCGTCAAGACCGAATGGAGCCGCTACGGCGAGGTGCTCGCCCGCGTCCAGAAGAAGCTGCAGGAAGCGAGCAACACTATCGACGATGCCGCTCTCCGCGCCCGCGCGGTCGGCCGGAAACTCAAGCAAGTCCAGGAACTCCCCGCCGAACAGGCCGACCTGATGCTTGGATCTCCCGATCCCGATGCTTAGGCCCTGTCTGGAAAACCCATGGCCCCTCGATGGGTTTTTCTGGGTCTACCTCCGTTTGCCGCACCCAGTCCCGCGCCTTACCATCTCCTAACCATGGCCAACGCCACACTCTGCGACTTCATTGCCTCCCTCGACGCCCAGGGCGAACTGGCCCGCATCCGCACCACCGTCTCCCCCATCCTCGAAGTCTCCGAGATCGCCGACCGCATGAGCAAATCTCCTTCCCCCCATCCCAACCACGAGCCGGACCGCTCTCACGCCCGCGATCTGGGTGGCCGAGCCCTGCTCTTCGAATCCGTGGAAGGCTCCGAATTCCCCCTCGCCATGAACCTGTTCGGCTCCTACCACCGCATCTACCAGGCCCTCGGCATTCACAGCCTCCAGGAAGTCGCCGAACGCATCGCCAGTCTGGTCAAACCTGACATTCCCGCCAGCTTCTTCGACAAACTCAAACAGCTCCCTAAGCTCCTCGAACTCGGATCTTACCCCCCCAAGCTCGTCTCGTCGGGCATCTGCCAGGAAGCCATCCTCGAAGGTGATCAGGTCGACCTTACGCGCCTGCCCATCATCCAATGCTGGCCGCTTGATGGGAACCTCGACTCCGGCCTGATGAACGATCCCTCCCTACTCCCCTCCGTCCAGACCCGCGGCACCGGCCGCTATATCACCCTCGGCGGCATCTACACCAAGAACCCCGAGACCGGCGAGCGCAACATCGGCATGTATCGCGTCCAGCTTTTCGGCCCCCGCCTCGCCGCCATGCACTGGCATATGCACCACGACGGCGCCCGCCACTTCCGCCTTTGGCAAAAGCGCGGCCAGAAGATGCCCGTCGCCATCGCCCTCGGCGGCGAATCCGTCCTCCCCTACGCCGCCACCGCCCCGCTACCTCCGGGCATGGATGAAGCCCTCTTCGCCGGCTTCCTCAACCACGGCCCCATCCCCTTCGTCAAGTGCAAGACCGTCGACATGGAAGTCCCGGCCAACGCCGAGATCATTATCGAAGGCTACGTCGACCCGCATGAGCAGCTCATGGAAGGCCCCTTCGGCGACCACACGGGCTTCTACTCCCTCGCGCACTATTTTCCCGCCATGCACGTCACCGCCATCACCCACCGCAAGAACGCCATCTATCCCGCTACGATCGTCGGCAAGCCCCCCATGGAAGATTACTACCTCGGCAAAGCCACCGAACGCATCTTCCTGCCGCTATTGAAGATGCTCATCCCCGACATCCTTGACTACGACCTCCCCATCTCCTCCGTCTTCCACAACTGCGCTTACGTTAAGATCAAGAAGGAATACCCCTTCCAGGCCCGCCGGGTCATGCATGCCATTTGGGGCGCCGGCCAGATGGCGCTGACCAAGTTCATCATCGTCGTCGACGACCATGTCGACGTACACGATGAGCAGCAGGTCCTCTTCCATCTCTTCTCCAACTGCGACCCTGCCCGCGATATGGAAGTAGCCTACGGCCCGATGGACATACTCGACCACGCCGCCCCGGATTTTGGCGCAGGCTCCAAGATCGGCTTCGACGCCACCGCCAAGCTTCCCGCCGAAGGCAAAGTCCGCGTCTGGCCCAGCGAGCTGTCAATGGACCAAGCCACTCGCGACCTGGTCACGAAACGCTGGAAGGAATACGGCTTGTAGGGCCGGTGACCCCACCGGCCGTCTTCTCTTTGCGGTTAATACTCAGATTCCTCTGCGGTCGGGCACTTACCGCGCCGTCGGGCAGAGCTGGTGACACTTCTCGATCACCGCGACCCGGCGCCGAACGCTCTGGGGCGTGATGAACTGTGGCTTGCCGTTACGGATCGACTCGTAGAGGTCACAGTACAAAGCCAGCGCCGGCCCCATCGCCGGGACCGCCCCTGCGCCGCCATCGGCCGGGCCGGATGCATCCCAGCGGTCGCTCTGCCAGGTGAGCTGTTCGCTGTTGTAGCTTCGATCCGGAGTAGGCTGGTCGCTGACCGGCCGCGGCGGCATCTTCGACCAGTCCACCCATTTCCACTCCAGCTTCGTGGTCCCGCCGCGCAGTCCACCCGATGTTCCGCAGACAAGCCAGTTGTCCTGGCCGTAGGCGACCACCGAACTGAGTTCCATTTCGATCGTTGGCTTCCCCGGGCCGCGAATAATGATCTTGATGTGATCCTCCGCATCGCCGCTGCAGAGGCAGCGCTGCAGGTCACACCACACTTCAGGCTCGGGCCCCTCGCCGTACAGTTCCATCGCATAATCGATCAGATGCGGGCCGTTGTTGTTCAAGTCCCCGCCCGAGAAGCGCGTAAGCGTCTGCCAGTCCCATCGCCGCTTGAAGCCGTGCCAGCCGAGACGGATGAACTTGATCTCGCCAAGGATGCCGCTGGCCATGATCTCCTTGACCTTCTTCAGGTCCTGCTCATAGCGGCGCTGCTGGAACGGCTGCAGCACTTTGCCCGCCTTGGCCGCCGCAGCGATCATGCGATCCACGTCCGCAACCTTCATCCCGAACGGTTTCTCACACAGCACATGCTTGCCGGCATTCAATGCCATCAGGGAATGGTCCACGTGCAGGTAATTCGGCGAGGACACCACCACCAGTTCCACATCCTTCTCGGCCAAGAGCTGCTCAATCGAGTTGCATGCCTTGGCCTTAAGCTGCGCTGCCGATTCGGCCACCCGCTGGGGAATTACATCCGCCACCGCGACAATGCGGTACTTCTCCGGCAATCGAGGCATATTGGCGCCATGAATGCCAAAACCGCTGCGTCCCTGACCAACGATTCCCACACGGATCGGATTTGTAGCACTGATCATAGTCGTTATCTCGCTTTCTGACGTGTCAGGATACTGAATCGAGCTCAAGCGCCAAGGACCGGCGCCCGCAAGATCGCTGCTGCTCCATCACCTACCGCCCCGGCGCAGGTAGCGCGTACAACCGCCACTCTCCGCTGAGCCGATCTTTCATGCCGCGGATCGCAATCCGTCCATCACTCAACAGCGTCATGCTCTGCGGCGTCCACACATCCAGCGCCGGCCGGAACAACTCACGAAGTGTGTATCGCCCGCTGCCGGCCTCCACCTCCTGCAATTCGTAGATCCCCACCCCCGCTGCGATCCAGATCAATCCCGGGCGCACCTCCAGTGCCTTGCGCGAAATGCCGCCCGCCCGCGCAATGGGCATCGCTGGCGTAGTCATCTTCCCTTCCCTGGCAACATAAACCCCCGACGTTCCATGTTCTTCGGTACTCATCAGGAGACATTGATGCGAATCCACCAGAAGCGGTTCACCTGCCACGATCTTCGGATACTCCGTAACGCCGCTCTGGGTCATCCGCACGATGCACGGGAACGATGCCACGTTGTCGATGACCATGTCGCCCCGCATCATCCATAGTCCTCCCTGCGCATCGCGCAGTTGGCTAATCCCGTCCAGCGCGATCCTACCACCCATGATCGGCGGGGCAGCTTCAAAAACAACTTTGCCATCCTTCCATCGCGCCCACGCAGATGATCCGCCCATCATGTCACCATCCCAGGCGCTTACGTACACAGCCGAGCCATCGCCCACCGGCGCAAGGACCTTGATCCCCACCGCCGGCATCCCGATCTTCCGCAGATCGTCTCCCGGATCGATCCACTTCCCCTGGTGCAAAATACGCAGGCGATATTCCGGCGCTGCCGCCTGGAACACATCTCCTGCTCCGTTGACGCACATGGTAAGCAAGCCCCCGCGCAGGCCTTCCCCCATAAGCAGGCGGTTGCCAAACCATTTCGCGAACATCGCCCCATTCGCCTCCAGCAGTTCGGGAAGCGAACTGGCCTCCACCGCTTTGCCATCCGCGACCATTGCCACCCGCGGGGGACCCAGTATCGGATCTCCATTTCGCGCGTACATCAGGAGCAGCGCATCGCCTTCCCCGCGGCAATAGCTCATGTTCAACCCAGGCTCCGCGAGCAGCGTCCGCCACTGCCCGTTCTCTAGGATGGACAGCTTGCCCGCCACATTCGCAACCAACTGCCCGGAGGTAGTTATGGTCGCCCATCCAGAGCCTTCCGGCAGCAGTCCCGCCGGCCGTTGTGGTAGCGGTTTTGCCATTATCGAATACGGCGGCCCGCCGCCCAACAATAGCCCATCTCGCGTGGCCCCCAACAAAAGGATCGCGCTGGTATCCGGGCACTCATGCAGAACCTGTCCCCGACGGGTATCCAGCAGCAGTGGGCCTACGGTTGTACCATTCCCCGGCAGCCAGACCAGTTCCCCGCCCGTTCCCGCCACGGGTATGACCGCATTCGGATTCACATAGCTCGTCGGAACGCAGCGCGCACTGGCGGCCGGATGGCGCAGGGGCAGGAACTGCCCATCGCGATCTTCCATCAGGATGCCGTTCGTGCCTTCGCCTCCGCGGCCCATGCCTGCCAGCAGGAAATAGGTCCGACCCGTGTAGTCGCTGTGCATCTGCACCAGGCGGATCGCCGAATACTCACCTAGCCGAACGCCCTGCATCGCCTGGACGACGGGCGCCCCACCGTCATACGGAAGCAGCATCAAGGACGCCTGCGTCATCAGCCACACGCCCTTGGCCCCGGCGGCGACATTGAGGATTGGCGTCTGCACAGGTGGCAGAGGCAGTTCCCTGAATTCCGTTCCATTCCATCGCAGGAGGCGTCGCTGCTGACGTTGGCCGGTGGTAACGAGCAGTCCCTTGCCATCCGGTTCAGGCATCAACAGCATTGTCACGTTTCTGCGCAGAAACGGGTCGACCTCCAGCACGACATGCGCCCGCCAGGCCAGGCCGTCAAACTCATGGATCTCATTGGCCATCGCGAAGAACGCCCGGCCGTTCACCAATACATTGTTGCCCGCCCCGCCGACCGACCAGTCCGGCCGGTCGGGCACGGGATAGTCGGTCCGATGCTCAATCCAGTTCTTCCCGTCATACCCCAGCAGCATTCCCTGAAATGGCTCTCTCCCCTTTGGTTCCGCCAGCACCTGCGCTGTAAACCACACTCGCCCCTGCGGCTCAAAGAGCGCCACGCTCGAGCGCGTTAAGATAGGCTCTTGCCGGGCGAACTGCTCCACGATCTCCTGTTTCACTTCCTCGAGATGAATCGGCTTGAGGAACTGACGGTAATACCAGATGCGCTGGTCCGGCCCAACCCAGCGCCCCTCGGCATTTACCCCCAACGTGGGCAGTGCTGATGCCGGGATCGTGCTAGGCATCCTCGGTCTCGTCGGCAGCGTCTGAGCGCCGGCAAAGCTCACGGCCGCGATGGAGGCAAGCCCCATCACAACCAGCCTCATTCTCCACGCGTGCTTCTCTCCCATGCCCTGCCTCCTGTCCTTTGCTGTGAAACGCAAGGTCAAATGGTTTTTCGCGCGTTTGCCCTGCGCCGGCTGCATTATCGCCTGTGGGACCGTCCAAACAAGCGAGAATCGGCAAAGGAGGCGGGCATTCTGCTTGCGCTACTTCGCCACGCGAAGCAGTTCCTGTTCGGCTTCCCCTGTCCACTGGCCAGCCTGCAATTTGGCAGCCACGGTGGGATAGCTCTTTGCCAGCTCCGCCAGCGGAGTTAGCGGCATCTCGTGCAGTTGCGGGTAGACGATGATCTTGCCGGCTAGCGTACGATTCTCGACGGCCGCGATACCGTCTTTGGCGCCGGCCATACCCGACACCGCATCAACCGAACAGTCGGTATTGAGTTGGCCGGTCTGCACCTTGTCCAGAACGATCTTCATGTCCTGGATGGTCGACCCGCTAGTGCCAAACATATAGCAATGCCGCTCGATATACGTATCGAGATCGATCTCGTGCTTCGTCGGCGCTGGGATGCCGGCGAAGATGTTGATCAGGCAGGCCGGACCAGCATCGTGAACCGCCTGGGCAAGAAGTACGGGTATGGGGGCCATCAAGGCGATATAGGTATAATTCTCAGTGAGTTTGGTCCTGGCAGTGTTCACCATGCGCAGACTGAGCTTGCGGGCATCGGCCAGTGCCTGAGCCTTGGCGGCGAGTGATGCCAGGCGGGCATCATCCATATCCGTGGCGACGACGCTAAGGTTGCGTTTTCCAGAACAGATATTGCGGATGACGTGCATCTGCCCCATCGGGCCGCCAGCCCCGACTACCTGGATACGGTCGTTATCGCGGACTTCGCCCGTGTTCGGGATCCACCGGTAGCTGTCGGCGGGGTTGCTGGTCATGGTGCCAATCCAACGCGTCATGCCGTAATGAATCCGGCCGACGCCGATCCTGGCCGGGGCACCGATCTTTCGGTTGCACATCACCAGGTTCATGATGCCGCGAGCGGCGAGCTTGTCGTTGAGTTGCTCAATCGTCTTCACATCGGGTGTGAAGACGACGATGTCATCAAAGGACTCATTGGGCAGATCAGCCAGCTTCGTGCTGGCGCGTACGATAGTCTCGGCCGGTCCACCCTTGTAACTAAGGGGGAGCTTGATCTGCTCGGGCTTGAAACTTACATCATCGGTCACGATGAGTAGACGTCCGCCATGCTTGATCGTGGCACGCTCCTCATTGACGTACGAATCCTCAACGCAGGCCCAGGGCTCGACCAGTGCAATGGAGCTGGCGGAGAGCTTGTCATCAACCGGGATGAGGTAGCTTTCGCCATCGGGATCAATGATCACCCGCTCATCCATCAGTACATATTCCTGCAGAGCGCCTTCGAAGTTATAGCCGAAGGCGGCGCAGGAGCCCTTGGTCGGCAATGCGCGGTAGTCGGTCTGCACCAGCACGCGTTCGCCGAGTCTGTGTCGCTTCACCTGATCGCCGATGGCGACAATACGGCAAGTCACCTCATGGCCGGGCACGGTGGGCTTGTCGCCAGGAACATAGCTTGGGATCTCACCAAGCACGGCACTATCCAAACCCTTCACGATCTCGCTTTTGCGCGGATGGTCGGCGAACTGCTTGAGCAGCTTCAGATCGGAAAAGCAGAGTCCCACCGCCTCAATCTTGCAGAGGATCTGATGTGGCCCGGGGGTGAAGACCTCTTTGGAAATGTTGAGCTTCAGTTCGCCAGGGCCGACGAGTTGGATGGCGAACTGGGTCGCGGGGATGGTTGCGGTACTCATGGGTATTGGTCCCTGACTGTGTTGCCTGACGGTTTCCTATTGATTATTGATCATTCCGTAACAGCAGGGATGGCTCTGCAGTATCGATGCCCGTTACGGAATAATCAATAATCACTATTCCTATTTCAACATCACCTGTCCACCGGTTACCGGCAGCGCCTGGCCGGTTTCATACTTCTGATCGATCAGATAGTACACCGCTTTCATCACGTCGGCGGTAGTGCAGCCGCGGCGAATCGGGGCCTGAGCTTCGTAGTGGCGGCGGACATCCGCTATCGTCTTGGCGCCAGGCACCTTGCCGGCATTGAGATACTGCACAAACAGCCCGTTCTTCGGATCGCTCCAAAGCGGGCCATCGTAAAAGTTGCCCGGGCAGATGGCGTTGACCTTAATGCCATCCTCGACCAGTTCAAGGGCGAATGACTCGACCAGACCAATGCTGCCGAACTTACCGCCGGCATAGGCCCCGTTCTTATTCGATCCGCGCAGGCCGCTCTTGGAGTTGATCTGGATAATGTCGCTCCAATAGTCGCTCTTCGCCAGCCGCTGCATGGCGAGGATGTGCGATGCCTTCTGGGTGCAGAGGAAAAAGCCCTTGTAGTTGACGCTGGTGACGAAGTCGAAGTCCTTCTCACTCTGTGTCTTCACGCTGCCGGCCTTGAGGACTCCCGCATTGGAGATCAGGACATCGAATCCGCCATAGGCGCGAACCACCTGATGCATCATCTCCTCGACACTGTTTCCATCAGCCACGTTCACGGCCAGCCCGATTGCCCGGCCACTTCCCTGCTTCGCGCAGAGTTCCGCGGCGGCATTCTTTGCGCCATCGGCGTTCATGTCCGCCAGCACAACATACCCGCCCTGCGCGACAAACTGCTGAGATATCTCCAGGCCAAAGCCCTGGGCTGCCCCGGTGACGATGGCAACTTTGCCATTGGCCCGCCCTGCCGCACGACTGGCAAGCGACACCTTCTTGCGATAGCTCTCCACTTCCCAGTTCTCGATGAACTCGCGGAAGTCCGGCTGCAAATAGCGAATGCCACCAAGCTTGCGAGCGCCGGCCATAACCTTTACCGCGTCGAGATACATCGCGCTCGAAGTATTGGCCGCCCCAAGGTCATCGCCAATGCCAAAGAGCCCAACGCCCTGAACAAGCACCACGCTGGGCAGCGCCTTTGTGGCTTTCTCATGACTCTGCACGCTTTCGCGCAAACGTTGCACCAGGTCGGCCGGGGTTTCACCTGTCCTGGTTTCAAACCAGAGCGGAAAGCTCTTGCAGTAGACGATTTGGTCGGGTGAAAGCGGTCCGCCAGCGGCCACGCTCTTGCCTTCTGCTCCACAGGCAATGGCTACAGCAGCCTCAGAATCCTCAAATGCCACGATCTTCAGGTTTTCACCCGTGGCACACAGGCCGCGCAGAGCCGGACCGATCATGTTGATCTGCCGGCGCGCCTCCGTCGCGTCCAATCGGCTCATCGACCCAAACGCGGCCGTCAGGTCGACCTCGCCCAGGTGCTTGGTCAATGATGCCATTACCCAGTCCGCATCCGCCTTCACCTGCTCGGGCGTATCGCCGCACACGACCAGGCCATGGTTCTGCATCAGCACCCCACGCGGGCAATCCCGGCCGGTCCTGGTCCTGTATGCCGCGAGTTGCTTCTGGAGTTCCTTCGCCAGCGGGAAACCGGGATCAACACTGCCAATCCAGACAATCGCATCGCCAAAGACATCTCGGCAGATTTCCTCGCCTTTCACGCAGCAAGTGACCATGTTCACCTGTGCCGGGTGGGTATGGACGACAAACTTCCGCGGCACCAGGTGATGCAAAGTCGCTTCGACGCTGGGGCGCTGCGCCTTCTCCGGGAACGACCGGCAGGCCATCACGTGCATCTTGTACTGGTCTTCGCGCTGCATGCGGTCATCCGGAAACGTCCGCAGTAGCAGTTCGTCCAGTTTCGGCCGGTCCATCTGCACAAAACCCTCAGCGCAGATCGACGACAGTGGCGATCCACTGCCCTTCACCCACAACGTGCCTTCATCCTTGTAGCTGGTGTTGCCGCCACCGGCGAGCACAAACGCCGGATCACTTCCGTAAAAGCGGGAGAGTTTCACCAACTGCTCCAGGGGAGCCTCACCTGTCTCAAACTTCGGCCACTGCATAGTGTTTTCCTTGCTTGCCGTTCAGGAATTCCATGATCACCTTCTCGCCCATCGCCGCAAACGCCCTGATTCGCTCATCGGCGCTGGCGTACTTCGCATTGGGTCTACCCGAGGCATCGACAAACCCCTCCTCACCCTTCGCAGCCAAATGCTGATGAGCGGCAATCACACATGCCCCTTCCCAGAAGATGGCTTTGACTTCATCCGGTATGGAAGCCCCTTTGACGCATGTCGGTTCCAGCGGAATCAGGTCCAGCGTGTTGTGCTCCGTTCCGCCGACGACCGCAATCCCGGCCGCCCGCATCGACTTTACATACTTCAAGAGCACTTCGGGCGTATTGCGCACCGGGATCATCTCGGCCATTGCCACGCCCATTGCCCGAATGTTCGCGATCAACTTCTCGGGTGTTTCCTCGTACGGGCACATCGGCGTGGCGCCATCGGCCAAGGTGGGGTAGCATGGGATGCCGCCCATCGCCAGGATCATCTTGCATGCCTCGGCATCGCTGACAAATGACTCAATAACGAAAGCCGGCTTGCCAGCCCGGAGGAGATTCGAGCGGAATTCGTTCTGCGTCCTAACCGCATCATCAACGGGCGACTTCGGGGTAATGCCATAAGCCCGAGTAAGCAGTTCGGCACGTTTCTCGGGCAGCACTTTGGCAAAGATCGCCTCCTGGAATGCCTGGGCGATGTGTCGTTCCTGAATGTAGACGATGTTGGCCGGACAGCCGTGCCTTCGGACAATCATCTCCCTGATGCCGGCTTCGGTGACGCCCAAACCCACGCCCGCCCTGCAGAACACTTCGGCCGCCTTGGAGATCATCTCGCGCATCCGCTGGATGTCCGCCTTACGAATCTTCTCCAGGATTACCGCCGCATCGCCCCGCACCGGATCGAACTTGGTCACGCCTTTGCCGCAGATATACATGCGCCCGGGGTTCCCGGGATCATTCACCTTCACACCAGCTTTCACCAGTTCATCTACCAGGCTGATGATCTCTAACCCAAAGAGCGGGAAGATCCGCGCCTTCTTCGCCGCCTCGGCGAACTCTCGGTAAACGCAATAGTCGTAGTAGTTCGTCACCCCGATAACACGTACATCCTGCGCAGAGGCAAGGTCAACCACCTGCTGGACCGTGATGAAGGCCGAGAAGTTCGGTGGCAGGTGGATGTGGGAGTTGTTGCGAAGCATAGTGATTATCGATTATTCCGTAACGGCCCGCCGGCGCGGTCACACTGCGATCCTGGCAATCTTTCTCGGCGGCATGTGTAATGCTTCGTACACCGCATCCTCTGCCGCCTCTTTGATCGATTCGCTGATCGTCGGATGGGCGAAGACCACCTCCGCCAGATCTTTCACGCTGGCTTTCTGGTGGAGCATCGTCCCGGCCGCCGCGATTACTTCGGTCGCATTGTGCCCGATGATGTGCACTCCCAGCAACTCACCGGTCTCGCGGTGACGGATCACCCGAGCAAAGCCTTCAGTGTCATTGACCGCCATGGCCTTGCCCAGAAAAGACAGCGGAAAGTGCCCTACCGCAATCGGCAAGCCCTTCTTCGCTGCCTCTTCACTGGTCAAACCGACCGATCCGACCTCCGGGAATGTGTAGACGCAGTTGGGAATCGGCACGCTAAACTCATGCCCGTCACCCAGCGCGTTCTCAACGGCCACCACGCCATGGGCGCTGGCCGCGTGTGCGAGCAGACACTGCCCATTCATATCGCCAATGGCATAGTACCCCTTCACCGGGGTCTCCATTCTGGCATTGACTCGGACAAAGCCGCGGTTGGCCGTGATGCCAACACTCTCCAAGCCCAACTCCGCCGTCGCCGGCCGTCGGCCAACAGACACCAATGCCTTGCTCGCAATGATCGTCTGCCCATTAGAGAGCCGAGCAGAAATGCCATTACCTTGGGCCTTGAGATCTTCAATCTTTACATTTGTGAAGATTCTGATCCCGCGTTTCTCAAAACTCTTGTGCAATGTATCGGCGATCGCGCCCTCCAGATTCGGCAGGAGCTTGCTCAGCATCTCCACCACCGTTACTTCAACGCCGAACGCCTGCATCATGCACGCGAACTCGCATCCGATGACGCCCCCGCCGACAATCAGCAGGCTCTTAGGCAATTCCTTCCAGTGCAGCGCCTCATCGCTGGTGCAGACGAGATTCACATCGGTCGGCCAGCCGGGAATCCGCGCCGGCGTGGAACCGGCCGCCAGGATCACCTTGTCGGCGGTGATCACGGTCTTCGCTCCATCCTTCTCAACGACAATCTTTCCCGGCCCATTCAACGTTGCAGTACCCGCAAAGACCTCCGCCTTGCGGGCCTTCAACAATCCTTTGATCCCCCCGCGCAAACCTGCGAGCACCTTGTCTTTTCTCGCCTGGACCTTGCCCCAGTCCAACGTCACCGGACCGGCCACATTCACACCCAACTCACCAGCATGCCGGATATGGTGCAGCAGCTCGGCCGACGCCAGCAGCGCCTTGGATGGGACACAGCCGTAGTTGAGACACGTCCCGCCAAGGTGGTGTTTCTCGATCACCGCCACCTTCGCACCCATCTGCCCGGCCTTGAGCGCAGCAACATAGCCGCCGGGCCCCCCGCCAATTACCGCGATCTGATAATGCTCACTCATAGCTGCTCGCTCTGCTGCATTCTCTCCGGATTCTCAAGCAACTCCTTCAATCGCGCCATGAACTTCGCACCAAGCAACCCGTCGATGATCCGATGATCGCACGAGAGCGTCATCGTCATCACTCTTCCGGACTTCATCGCGCCATCTTTCACGATCACGGCCTCGCGAACCGCACCAACCGCAAGGATGGCCGGCTCCGGCGGGTTCACGATGGCTGAGAACTCCTCGACACCGAACATCCCAAGGTTCGAGATCGTGAAGTTCCCCTGGCCAAAGCCTTCGAGCTTGCCCGCCCGGGCATTGTCGGCGATGCGTTTCGTGTTCTGTCCAATCTGCTGCAACGTCATCACCTGGGCGTTGATCAGAATCGGCACCGTCAGCCCATCATTCACTCCCACCGCAACACCAATATTGGCGGCCGGATATTCGACGACCTCGTCACCATCCAGTTTCGACCGAAACGCCGGGAACACCATGATCGCCTTGGCACACGCCAGCGTGACCACATCGTTCACACTGCACGGATACTTCGCCTTTTCCGTCCGATAGAAAGCCATCATCGCATCGGCATTGATCGTCGCGCGGAGATAGAAGTGCGGGACGGTTTGTTTGCTGAGCGTCAGGTTGGCCGCGATCGCCTTGCGCATCTTCGTCATCTTCCGACGAACGATGTCCGGAGTACCACCTCTAGGCGGCTCTTTGGAGGCCCGCGCCAGATCTGTCGACAGAATTCGTCCGCCCGGCCCACTGCCAACACCAACCGACGCAATATCGAGCCCCTTCTCCTTCGCCATCTTCCTCGCCGCCGGAGATGCCTTCACCGATTCTGAAGACGAATTAGCCACAGAAAGCACAGAAGGCACAGAAGAACTCACTGTCTGTTCTTGTGCCTTTTGTGCTTTCTGTGGCCATTCTTTCTGTGGCGCGGAGGCGGCACTGACGTTCACCTCTCCCTCCGACAGATACGCCACGGGCTCCTTCACCCTCTGCACAGAACCCTCGCCTACAAGTATTCTTGCCAGCCTGCCGCCATCGGTCGCCTCAACCTCCATCGTGGCTTTGTCCGTCTCCACCTCAAAGATCACCTGCCCCTTGGTGATCCGGTCGCCTTCCTTTACTCGCCACTTAACGATCGTCCCCTCCTCCATCGAATTCCCCGCCTGCGGCATCAGCACCGGAATGACTGCCGCATCCATCTTCGCCTCCTCTTTCTGCGTTCTGTTCTCTACTTTCGGCCTTTCGCCCTCATCCATGCGACCAATCAACGTCCCGGCCGGCACACTCCTCCCCGCCGGCACTACCACTTCAACCAGCACGCCACCCGCGGCCGCCTCAAACTCCACAAGGCCCTGCTCGCCTTCAACCTGCGCCAACACTTCTCCAGCCAAGACAGTCTGACCCGCCGACTTTAGCCACTTCCTTATGGTCAAGACTGGTCCAGCTTTAGCGACCTCTGGCATTAAAATATCACGCATTTCGCACCGAGTCCTTCACAAGTCGATCACGACTTGCACTAAAGTACGTCATTCTGGTATATTCGTCAAGAAGATGAATGCTTCCGCACAGCAACGCCGGCAACGCATCCTTGACGAGGTCTTCGCCCGTCGCAGCGTCACCGTTGTTGCCTTGGCACAAGCAGTTGAGGCTTCGGAAGCGACCATCCGCCGGGACCTCAAGGCGCTTGCCGATGAAGGGCAGATCGACCTCGTCTATGGCGGCGCAACGATCCGCCGGGCTTCGGACTTTTCCTTCCGCTCCAAACAGCAGCGGAACATCGAGGCGAAACAAATCATCGGCCGGCTGGCGGCCGACCTGGTGCGCGACAATGACCAGGTGTTCCTCGATTCGGGCACCACTTGCTTTGAGATCGTTCCCTTCCTGAAGCGTAAGCGTGCCCTCTCGGTAATCGCCAATTCCGCGCGTCTGGCCTTGGAACTCGATGGACCTAACACAAACGTGATTCTAATCGGCGGCCAATATCGCCCCGATCGAATGGATTGCGTCGGCCCGCTTGCAGCCAGCAACCTGGAACAGCTCCGCGGCTACCTCTGCTTCATCGGCGCGGACGGCGTATCGCCCGACTTCGGGCCGGCCGCCTCCGATCTGGAATCCGCTCATCTCAACCGCCTTGCGGTCCTCAACAGCCGCGAAACGATTCTCGTCGCCGACGCCACCAAGTTCGCCACCGCCTCTCTTTTCAAGATCGTCGACTGGGACCGAATCAGCCGCGTCGTCACCGAAACAAGACCCGATGAACACTGGATGACCTTCTTTGAGACGCGCGGCATCTCCGTCGTTCTGCCGCAGCTTGAGACACAGGAATTTGGAGCTAGAAATGCCTAAGAGCCAGATGATTACGCCGAAGGATTGCCGAGCAAAAGGCCAGATCACTTTCTCGCCGATCCCGATGAACCAGTACAGCAGGACCGTAGCCGATGAACTCGCATCGGGCGCTTTCAGCAAGGATGACCTGCTGCGCATCCAACGTGACATGATGGTGATCCGCGCCTTTGAGACGATGCTCAACGAGGTCAAGCGCCGCGGCAACTACATGGGCATCGAGTACAACCACCGCGGCCCGGCTCATCTTTCGACCGGACAGGAAGCGTCAGCCGTCGGCCAGTCGTTCCTCCTTAATGCCGACGATCACATCTTCGGATCGCATCGCTCGCACGGCGAGATTCTCGCCAAGGGTCTCTCCACCATCGCCAAGCTCGATGATGCCACGTTAATGGGCATCATGCAGAACTACTTTGGCGGCCAGACGCTCAAGGTCGTTGAGAAAGATGCCCAGGGCGGCAGTGTGAAGGATCTGGCGATCGACTTTCTCATTTACGGCGCACTGGCCGAGATCTTCGCCAAGGACTTTGGTATCAACCGTGGCCTGGGCGGTTCCATGCACGCCTTCTTCCCGCCCTTCGGCGTGATGCCCAACAACGCCATCGTCGGAGGGTCGGCCGATATCTCTGTCGGTGCCGCCCTCTTCAAGAAGGTCAACCACAAGCCCGGCCTGGTCATCTGCAATATCGGCGACGCCTCGGCCGGCTGCGGTCCGGTATGGGAGGCAATCTGCTTCGCCACGATGGACCAGTTCAAGGAACTCTGGGACAAGGATCACAAAGGCGGTCTGCCACTCATCCTGAACTTCGTTAACAACTTTTATGGCATGGGCGGCCAACCCGTCGGCGAAACCATGGGCTTCAAGGCCCTCGCACGCCTTGGCGCTGGCGTGAACCCCGAACAGATGCACGCCGAGCGCGTGGATGGCTACAACCCCCTGGCCGTCATCGACGCGATCAAGCGGAAACGCCAGATAATCACCGAAGGGCGCGGCCCGGTTCTGCTCGATACGGTCACCTACCGCTTTTCCGGCCACTCACCTTCCGATGCCTCCAGCTACCGCGAGAAGAGCGAAATCGAAATGTGGCAACAGCAGGACTCGCTCATTGCCTTCAGCGATCAATTGGTCAGCGCTGCGGTCTGCAAGCAGGCCGACATTGACCTGCTGCGCCAGAAGATCGAGGGAAGCATCCTCAAGGCCTACAAGAAGGCCATCGATATGCAGATCTCGCCGCGCTCGAACTATAAGAACACCGGATGCATGATCGAAAAGGTGATGTTCTCAAATCAGAAGTTGGAGAGCTTCGACACCTCGCGCCAGCCCGAAGTGCTGATCAGCAAGGAAGAGAACCCGCGCGTAAAGCAGCTTGCCGGGCGCAGCCGCTCTGGCGTTGATGCCAACGGCGCAAAGCTTCCCAAGGCCAAGTGCATCGGCATCCGCGATGCCCTCTTTGAAGCCATTCTCGACCGCTTTTACATCGACCCCACCCTCGTCGCCTATGGCGAGGAAAACCGTGACTGGGGCGGTGCATTCGCTGTCTATCGCGGCCTGACCGAGGCACTACCCTACCACCGCCTCTTCAACTCACCGATCTCCGAAGGTGCGATCGTCGGCACGGCGGTCGGGTATGCCCTGGAAGGCGGCCGCGTCATCGCCGAACTGATGTACTGCGATTTCATGGGCCGCTCGGGCGATGAGATTTTCAACCAGATGAGCAAGTGGCAGAGCATGTCCGGCGGACTATTAAAGATGCCGCTGACTCTGCGCGTCTCAGTGGGCGCAAAATATGGCGCCCAGCACTCACAGGACTGGACCAGCATCGTCGCCCACATTCCGGGCCTGAAGATCGCTTTCCCGGCCACCCCGTACGATGCCAAAGGCCTGATGAACGCCGCCCTGACTGGCACCGATCCCGTCATCTTCTTCGAGAGCCAGCGCATCTATGATGAGCCCGAGCACTTTGTTGCCGGCGGTGTGCCCACCGGCTTCTATGAAGTTCCCTTCGGCGAACCCGACATCAAGAAGGCCGGCAAGGATCTCACCATCCTGACTGTCGGCGCCACGCTTTATCGCGCTCTTGAAGCCGCCACGAAGCTCGAATCGGAATACGGCCTCTCCTGCGAAGTCATCGACGCCCGCTCGATCGTTCCTTTCAACTACGACAAGGTCATCGAAAGCATAAAGAAGACCCGGAAGATCCTGCTGGCATCTGATGCTTGCGAGCGTGGCAGCTTCCTTCACACCATGGCATCGAGAATCAGCCAATTCGCCTTCGACGAACTCGACGCCCCGCCGGTCGTCGTCGGCAGCCGCAACTGGATCACCCCGGCCGACGAAGTTGAAGATGCCTTCTTCCCGATGGCTTCAGACATTATCGACGCGGTCCATGAGCACATCCTTCCGCTTAAGGGCTACAAGGTCGCCCGCGAATGCTCGACTCCAGAACTGCTGCGCCGCAGCCGTGAAGGCGTGTGATACTTTAGGTGTCAGCCATCGCTGTCGATTTCCTTACCTGCTATCATGGTTTGCCTGTGCCGCAACTTCCGTTCAGCCCGTTTCAGAAAGTGACCCGCCAGTGGGAGATGGTCTGTCCGCAGAACTCAGCACATGCCCTTCTTGTCGAAGGTGTGCTGGACCCGGAAACCATCGAGGCTGCCTGGCAATCGACACTCCGCGACCTGGGCCTGGGGCGCGTCCACGTTGATGATGAACTGGGCGGCTATTCCCACGAGATCTGGTCGGGCGATCCTCCCGAGCCGCTGGTCAGCCACCACGCCACCGCCCCTGCCATTGAGACTTTCCTCCAGGAACAACTCAACCGCCCATTTCCCGCTTCCCCCGCGATGCCTTACCGCCCATGTGCCCTGCAAGGCGACCAGCAGTGTTACCTCGTCCTGATCTACCAGCAATGGGTTGCAGACAGCGTGTCAATCCGCCTGCTCATGCGCGAATGGTTCCTGCGCATGTTTGCCCCGGCCAAAGCCCGGCGCAAACTGGTCGATCTGCCGCGGCTGCGTTTCGCGGCGGGACTGCGCATCGGATCATCGCCTTCCCGCGCCCTGCGCGGCGCCCTCGACGCATACGGCTGGATTCGCAATGCCGACCAACTCACCACCTTCCCAAGTACCAAAACCGCTGATGACAATCACATCGACCTGCGGATGCTGCGCCTGGAGCCCGCTGAGCTCGATGGCCTTCTGATGGTGACACAGGCTGAAGGTTGCACGCTGAGCGATCTGCTCATGGCCGCCCTCGCCACCGCATTGCATGCAAAACTGCCCCATTCGGGGCCCATGACCCTTGCCATCACCACCAGCATAGACCTCCGTCCCTACCTCGGCGCCGGCGATCTGTACGAGACTTACGGCTCGTTGCTGGCTTATTGGCCGGTCCTGTGCAAGCTTCCCTGCTCAAGCAAGCTTGACCTCGCTCAGGAGATTGCCAGGCAGACCCGAGCCCTGAAAGATCCCGATCGTCTCGCGCAGATGCTGCTGCTTCCGCGGGTCATCGCCTGGTGGGCGGCGCGACAAGGACCCGGAAAACTGCTGGCCTTCCATCGCGCCAAAGCTCCTATCGCCGCCAGCCTCGCCAATGTGAATCACAACAAGACCTGGATGGCGCTGCACTTTCCCAACCCTATCCGCAGTTATGTCCGCCTGGCTTCGCCCAGCCCGGCCGTGCCGCTCTCCATAAGCACCTCCACCCTGGGGGATACGATGGACATTATCCTCTGTGCCAACCGCGGCCAGACCGGCAATAGTGCAACGAACTTGCTCGACGCCTTTGCCACAGCCCTGCGTTCTCTCGTACAATCGCCCAAACGAATGTAAGACCATCTTGAACCAGACATGAATAAGGAGATCCGTAATGTCCAAGCAGTATCCGACCGCACCGGCCATGACCATCGACAAATCCAAAGCCTACCAGGCCACATTCAAGACCAGCCGCGGCGATATCGTCGTGGAGCTTTTCACTAAAGATGCCCCACACACCGTCAACAACCTTGTCTTCCTGGCCCGCGACAAGTTCTATGATGGGACCACCTTTCATCGCGTGATCGCCGATTTCATGGTCCAGGGTGGTGACCCCGAAGGCACCGGCCGCGGCGGCCCGGGCTACAAATTCAACGACGAGACCCGCGGCAATCCCAACCATCACGAGCGCGGCGTTCTCTCCATGGCCAACGCCGGCCCAAACACCAACGGCAGCCAGTTCTTCATCACTCACGTGGCGACCCCCTGGCTTGATGGTAAACATACCGTCTTCGGCAAGGTATTACAGGGATTGGAAGTCGTCGACGCCATTAAGCAAGGCGACAAGCTGATCAGCGTCACCATCGACGAAAAGTAGCGGCTGCGTGGAATGTGGTACGTGATACGTATTACGCAGCCGCGCGTTTGTGTTCTACGTATCACGTATTACGTACTGCGGTAAAACATGGCACTGGTTGCATCCGTCAAGAACCTCTCAAAGATCTATCGCAAGCCCGGCACGGATGTCGAGGTGGCGGCCCTTCGTTCCATCAATCTCGATTTCGTGGAGGGTGAGTACACCGCCATCATGGGCGCATCAGGCTCCGGCAAGAGCACCCTGATGAACATCCTCGGCTGCCTCGACCAGCCCACTACCGGCGAATACATCCTGGGCGGACGGGATGTGAGCCAGTTGCCAGATGATGTCCTCTCCGAGATTCGCTCGCGCCAGATCGGTTTTATCTTCCAGAACTTCAACCTCATCCAGCAACTCACCGTGCTGGGAAACCTGGAAGTGCCGCAGTTCTACCTGAAGATCCCGCCGCACGAGCGCCGCCGCAGAGCCGCCGAAATGGCCGAGCGGGTGGGCTTGAGCGAACGCCTCGATCATCGCCCCATGCAGCTTTCCGGCGGCCAGCAGCAGCGCGTCTGCATCGGCCGGGCGATGATGAACAACCCGCTGATCATCATGGCCGATGAGCCCACCGGCGCCCTGGACTCCAAGACTGGCCAGCAGATCCTCACCCTCTTCGATGAGTTGGTGGAAGATGGCAAGACAATCATCATTGTCACCCATGACCCATCCGTCGCCCACCGCTGCCACCGTGTAATCCGTCTCCACGATGGCGACGTCGTCCACGACGAGCGCAATGCCCGCCACGCCGTGGATGTGGAAGGTGGCCAGCTCTCGGCGACCCATTAGCACGTAGCAGCGCCCCGCGGACTCAGCCGGCAGCCTGATAGATAGCCGGACGGTACCGTGGCTTGGGTATGGGCTTGCCCCCTTCGCGCGCTGCTGCAATCCATGCCAGCTTCGCGATTTGAACTTCACGCAATGCCTCATCAGGCGTTCGGCCGAAGGCCGAGCAGGCATCCAGATCCGGAATGTCGGCGATGTATCCCTCGTCTTCGGCGCTATAGAAAATGTTGATATGATAGTCGCTCTTCACTGGTCTAGTCCTTCATCTCTAGATTATACCGCTCGACGATCCGGAGAAACTGCCTAATCTGATACGGTTTGGCCTGCCCATCGACCTCTTGCATGTTCAGCGACTCAGGGATATCCGAATGCTGGAATATATGATGGCTTCCGGAGGTCCGTTTTTGTACGAAGCCAAACCTGCCAAGCAGATCCGTCATGTCACCAAAGCGGACGTTCGTGGGTGACTGCATGATTCGCAGCAATCGCTTCCGGCGATTCATGTCAAACATCCTCACGCGCGGAGATCGGCATGTCAAAACGCCGTAGCGCTCTGCCGTCGGCGCTTCCACTATTACTTTGCCTCAAAAGAGATGGCCACGCCCTACCGCTTTGCGGATTGGGGGTGCCTTGCCCTAGCCCCGCAAAAGTTGAGAATCGCCCTAGAAACATGCGTATCACTCGCCTGGCACCCTCTCCCACTGGCGCTCTGCATTTGGGCAATGCACGCACCTTCCTGATCAACTGGCTCCTCGCCCGCCAGAACAACTGGAAGATCGTTCTACGCATCGAAGATATCGACGGGCCCCGAATCAAATCCGGTGCTGACCAGCAGGCCATCGAAGATCTCCGCTGGCTTGGCCTCGATTGGGATGATGGCCCCATCTATCAGACGAAGCGCCTCCCCCTATATCAGCAGGCAACCCACCGCCTGCTCGCCACAGGCCACGCCTACCCCTGCATCTGCACCCGCAAGGAGATCGAGCTCGCCGCCTCCGCCCCGCATGCCGAGGATGGTGCTGCGGTCTATCCTGGCACCTGCCGTGGCCGGTTTTCCTCCATAGAAGCCGCCACCGCCTCCGCCGAGCGCCCGCCTGCCATACGGTTCGCCGTTCCCGACAAGGACCTCATCTTCACCGATGTCTTCCGCGGCGAAGTCACCATCAATCCTGCCCGCCAGCTCGGCGACTTTGTCATTGCCAAAGCTGATGGCACCCCCGCCTACCAGCTTGCTGTAGTCATCGATGACGCCGACGCCGGCATTACCGACATCGTTCGCGGTGACGACCTCCTCGATTCCACCCCTCGCCAAATGCTGCTGTACCAGGCCCTGGGCATGGCCGGCCAAACGCCCCGCTACTGGCACCTTCCCCTGATCGTGGGCGAAGACGGCCGCCGTCTCGCCAAGCGCCACGGCGACACCCGCCTCTCCCACTACCGCGACCGCGGCGTTCCCGCGTCCCGCGTACTCGCCCTTCTCGCCCGCTGGTGCGGCGTGGGCAGCGTCCAGCACATCGCGCTCAACGCCATGCTTGAGCAGTTCGACGTCGCCCGCATCCCGCGTGAGCACATCACCTTCACTGCCACCGACGATGCCTGGCTGCAGTCTGCCCAAATCAGCGCCCGCTGACCCCTGATAGCCCGTCTTTCCCTTGTTCGTGCAGGAATGAGTGGTACATTGCGTCGAGGCTGAATGGACGCAACAAACACCCAACCCACTGCCGAACCGGATGCACCGGCGTGTCCGCAGTGCGGTTATCTGCTCATCGGGCTCAACGCGCTGGCACGATGTCCAGAATGCGGGCAGCCGCTGGCGGCTGATCTATCGCAATATCGCCCGAGTCGCACTGCCACGCCTTGGTCGAGGGGGCATCAGCCGCTCCAGTTCTTCCAGGGACTGGCCAGGAGCATGCTGCATCCGGTGCGAACGGCCGACCTGTGCCGTGGTCCGGCGCAAGTGACAGCCGGAGGCGCATTGATCTTCGCGATGGTTTGCACATGCGCGATCATCGTTCTCTGGCCGCTGATAAAGGAGGCGGGCATTCAGATCGCTGGCGGGATCGCCGGCGATCCTAAGATGATCTTCGCCGACCGCTTTGGCGTTTTCCAGAGAGCGGCTGTCCGCTGGGTAGTCTGGAAGATCAATTGCGGCTGGGAAGCGTGGTCAATCCTGCACTTGTGGCTGCTCTTTGTGGTTCTTGCGCTGGTCTTCCACCGCCGCCGCAGCGACGACCATGGTGGTTTGCTGCGTCGATTGATGCTGTTTTCGCCTTGGATTGCCATCCTCGAAGTGGGTTATCTCGTTGGCGTGTCGTTTGCGGTGCCAAACGTAGTGCCCGAGCCGAGCACGATCTTTGCGATGTGGCCGGAATCGCTGACGGATGTCTGGACCGACAAGGTGTGGCTGATACGTGCGATCATTCCCACTTTCATCGTCAGCCTGATCTTCGCTCGGGCGGTCCTTGGCTGGCGACCATGGCTGGCGGTCCTGTTCGCCGCCATCCTCGCCCCGGTGGCGATGTTTCTGACGATGCTCTGGTCACTGCTGTTCATGCATAGCGGCGTGCTGGATCTTCTTTACAGATGACCGCATGGGTACCGGCGCAGAGCTTCGTGGGGCAGGCTTGTAGCGTGCTGTCGCGCCGCCTCTGCCCGCCAGAGTTGCTTTGGAGTACAACGCCGATGCCGCCTGCGGTGCAATCGCCTTCAGCAATCCCCATGCCACGGTCCTCCTAACAATCTGCGAATTTTTCTCGCCGCGCATAAACCCTTGCCAATCCTCAATCTCCCTTTATCAACTCTTGCCAGTCACCCCTATAGGGTAGAGGGACACCTTTTTCATCCCTCCTGGCCGCACTGGGCCACGTTCTTTGACAACCGAATACCCCGACTGCTGTCGGGAAAATAGCCAACGCCTGAAGATGCGCACCGATCGTGAGCACCTTTGTCAGTTCCGTAAGTCAGATTACAGATGCTTGTCCGACTGCGCCCACGAACTTGAGCACCTTCCTGTTTACTGCTGTCTTCTGACCTCTAATTCTTGACCCCTGACTTCCTCCGCCCATCCTGAGCATCTTCGGTCTCACCCTTCGTCCCTCCCGACATCGGGGCTCTTCTCCCGGGACTTATCCACAATCCCGCCGAACTTGCGCACCTCCTCCCCCGATCTGCTCCTAACTCCCTGTTCTCCAAGGACATATCGCGCTGGGGGTATCCCGCCCAGAACCTGCGCACCTGCTCACTTATCCACAACCGCCCCGCCCCCTCTTGTCTCCTGGCTCCCGTCCACCTGACTCCTGACTTCCGTGCGTCTGACTTCACGCCCTAATCCGCCCCTGCCGCCGCACCGCGTGCATGATCGGCCACCAGACCCTAGAATGCCGTCCTTTGTCTATGTCTGCAGCAAGAACCCAACCAGCAGGTGATTCCAACGCGTCGGCCAACCCCGTCACGCTCGAATACCAATCGAAGACCTTCGCCCCCGGCCGGTCCCGCCGCGCCGAGGTGTCGACCAGCCGCGTTTGGCGTGATGGCAAGTTCTTTCGCCTCGGAACCGCCAAGTTCCATGTCAAGGGCGTCACCTACGGCCCTTTTGCTCCCAACGCCAACGGTGAATATCTCCCCGATCCCGACCAGGTCCGGCGCGATTTCCAGCACATGCTCTCGATCGGCTGCAACTGCATCCGCGTCTACCACCTCCCGCCGACGTGGCTGCTGGACATGGCAGAGGAAGTCGGCGTCAAGATATTCGTCGACGTCCCCTGGCCCAAGTACGTCACTTTCATCAAAGATGCGGCCGCCGAAGAAACCGCCCGCAAAGCCGTCCTCGAAGCCGCCCGGCAGTGCGGCAACCATCCCGCCACCTTCGCCATTAGTGTTGTCAATGAAGTGCCCTCGGAAGTTGTTCGTTTCATGGGCCACCGCGCCGTCGAGGAGTTCATTGACGAGTTGATTGACATCGTCCGTGCCGAAGCCCCCGAGTGCCTGGTCACCTTCGCCAATTACCCCTCAACCGAATTTCTCAATCCGCAGAACACCGACTTTGTCTGCTTCAATGTCTACCTTCACGAAGACCGCGTCCTGCGCAACTACCTGGCTCGCCTGCAGAGCATCGCCCAGGACAAGCCGCTGATGCTTGGCGAGTACGGCATCGATACGCTCAGGGAACACTCCGAAGACAAACAGGCGGAGATTCTCGAAAAGCACATCCGCGCTGTCTTTGATGAAGGACTCGTAGGCACCTTCATCTTCAGTTACACCGATGACTGGTTCACCGGCGGTTACCAGATCGAGGACTGGGCTTTCGGCATTACCCGCCGCGATCGCTCCCCCAAGCCGGCGTGTGCGGCCCTCCAACGCATTTTCGCCCGTGTCCCGCAGACGGCCGACGAAGTGTTGCCGATGATCAGCGTCATCATCTGCTCCTACAACGGTGCTTCCACGGTCGAATCCTGCCTTCGTTCCATGCAGCACTTGCGCTACCCCAGTTTTGAGATCGTGTTTGTGGACGATGGTTCGAAGGACAACACTCAGGCGATCCTCAAGCAATTTGAGGGCTGGGAGCCGCTCCGCGTGATCACACAGGAGAACAAGGGCCTTTCTTTCGCACGCAATGTCGGCATGAACGCCGCCAGGGGCGAGATCATCGCCTACACCGACTCTGACTGCGAAGCCGATGAAGACTGGCTCTATTACCTCGGCTTGAACATGGCCCGCTCACGACACACCGGCGTCGGCGGCCCCAACCTGATCCCCGATGAGGGAAGCTGGGTCGCCGACTGCGTGGGCCTCTCACCCGGCGGGCCGACCCATGTCATGCTCGATGATCGCACTGCCGAGCACGTCCCCGGCTGCAACATGGCCTTCTACACTTGGGCCGCCAAGGAGATCGGCGGCTTCGACTCGCAGTTCCGCAAGGCCGGCGATGATGTGGATTTCATCTGGCGCCTGCAGAATCGCGACTACTCGATCGGCTTCGCCCCCGCCGCGCAGGTGTGGCATTACCGCCGCAACAGTATCGATGCATACCTTCGCCAGCAGCGTGGCTATGGTGAGGCCGAGGCCATGCTCAACTACAAGCATCCCGACAAGTTTAATGCCTTCGGGGCCAGCCATTGGAAAGGGAAGATCTACGGCGGCAATCTGGGTGTGCATATCGGCCAGGATGTCATCTACCACGGCGTCTTTGGCACCGGCCTCTTCCAGACCATCTATCGTCGCCCCGCCAGCGTTGTCGCCGCGATGCTCATGAGCATCGAGTGGCACTGGCTGACACTATTCGTCGCGATTCTCGGCCTGGCATTCATCCCAACCGAAGTCTTCGATGGCAACCGCACCATTCTCGGCAAAGCCTTGCTGGTGCTGATAAAGGATTCCCTCCTGTTCGCAGCGCTGGTGATGTTTGCGATTCCCGTCTGCCTCTCGGCCATCGCCGCCGCCCAATCGCCCATGCCGCGTCACCCGCATCCGCTGTCGCGGCTGCTCATTGCCTGGCTGCATTTTCGCCAGCCCATCGTGCGCGGCTGGGCACGCTACTCGTTCATGCTCAAGGCCCGGGCCCTGGGCAAGCGGGTGGCGGTGCTGAACGTGCCCCGCAACTTGCCACTCGATCCCAATGACCGCCATGTCCTGCGCTACTGGTTCCACTATGAAAAGGGCAAGTGGGCCGACCGCATGACCCTCATCGAACAGATCAGCAATGAAGTGCGCCCGCTGGGTTGGCGCATGCGCGTCGATAGCGGCTGGTCGCCCTGGGATCTTGAACTGTATCTCAGCCGCTATGCCACCGTGCGCATCCTCACCGCAAGTGAACTGCACGCTAAAGGTGTACTGACGCGTGTGAAGGTTGACATCGTCATGAGCACACTGGCCAAGTTGCTGGTCGTCAGTTGCTCGCTGTCCATGGTTCTGCTCCTGGCCTACGTCTGGCCGTTCTCCCGTCCGGCCGTGTTGTTGCCTTTCCTGCCGATTATGGTCTACCTGCGCAGCCACTCCCGCATCGTTGGTCCGGTCATGGCCGTAATCGATCGGGCGGCATCCAAGAACGGCCTGGTTCCGGTTCCCAGTTCAGCATCCTCCAGCGTAACGGCCGGCGAGGACCTGGCCCAGAAGAACGCCGCTCCGGCCGCTGAGGCTCTGTCTCAAAAACCATGACTAAGTACGCCCGCATCCTGCACTACTTCAAAGAGGACTGGTGGCAGATCCTCCTGTCGCTGGCCCTCATCGGGCTTTCGGTTCTATTGGGGCTTCTCTGGGGTTATCCGCTTGCCATCCTGATCGACATCGCCTCCGGCCAGAAACAAGACCAGTGGCTATACCTTCTGTTCTACAATATCACCCCCAAGGGCGAGGGCACCGAAGTCGCCCGTGTTGTACTGCTCGCCGGCATGATGCTCGCCATCCGCTTCGGCTCTGAAGCCCTGCGCACCTGGCAAAGCATTGTCAGCATCCGCATCGGTCTGCATGGCATGATGCGGGTCCGCTGCGATCTGTTCCGCAAGCTTCAGGCCCTGTCCATCGGTTATCACCGCTCGCAACCTCAGGGCGACGCGATCTACCGCGTTGCCTGGGATACCTACGGCTTTCAAGGCGTCCTCAACGTCTTGGTGGCTATCCTGGTCAGCGGCTGCAAACTCATCCTCATGGCCGCCATCGCTTTCACCTTCAACTGGAAACTCACACTGCTCTCGCTGTGTGTCGTTCCTCCCCTGCTCGTGGTCCTCCGCTACTATGGAACAATCCTCAAAAGCCGCTCCACCGACGCAAAAGAGAAAGACTCCGGCTTTTACACCGTCCTGCAGCGGTCTATGTCGGCCATCGGCCTGGTGCAGGCGTTCGGCCGCGAGGCCGATGAATACCGCCATTTCAGCACCACCGTCCGCAGCAGCATCAAAGCCTATTACCGCCTGCACTGGCACGAGGTCTTCTACTGGTTTCTTCTGGGCTCTACTTTCGCCATCGGCGCCAGCGTCGTCTTCGGCTATGGAGGCTACCTCGTCACACAGAAAGTCCTGACCATCGGTTCATTGACTATCTTCCTCGCCTATATCGCCGACCTCTACGATCCGCTTTCCAAACTCTCATCCAGCGGCTCGAGCATGATCACCGCCATGGCCGGCGTCGATCGTGTCTTTGAGGTCCTCGACCGGGAAGAACTCATCAAGGATGCTCCCGATGCCGTCGATCTGCCCCGCCAGCCGCGGATGCTCACCATGGACCACGTCGCCTTTACCTACAACCAGGGCGCCAGCGTCCTGCAGGATCTCACCGTCCAAGTCAAACCTGGCCAGATGATTGCATTTGTCGGCTCATCAGGCGTCGGCAAAACAACACTGTTGAACCTTTTCCCCCGTTTCTACGACCCCACCGGCGGCGCACTTCGCCTCGACGATTACGATCTGCGGAACATCCGCCTCAAAAGCCTTCGCGCCCACATCGCCGTGGTGCAGCAGGAGAGCGTCATGCTCCCCACCAGTATCGCCGAAAACATCGCCTATGGCCTGCCCAAAGCCACACCCGTCCAGATCCGCAAAGCTGCCGAGATGGCCGGAGCCGACACCTTCATCGATAAGATGGCCGACCGCTATGAGACGCTGATCGCCGAAGGCGGCACTAACCTTTCGGGCGGCCAGCGCCAGCGCATCGCCATCGCCCGTGCCCTGCTGACCGAAGCCCCGATCATTGTCATGGACGAACCCACCAGCGCCCTCGACGCCGAGCACGAGCAGTTCGTCATCGAGACCCTCCGCTCCCTCAAGGGCCAGCGCACCATCATCATCGTCAGCCACCGCCTCTCCACCGTCGCCGACTGCGACTGCATCTACGTCATGGAAGCTGGCAAAGTGATCGAGTCCGGCACCCACTCCCAACTCATCGCCAACAAAGGCCCCTACTACCGCATGGCCCGCCACCAACTGAAGCTCGACGAATAGCCCCGATTATACGTGCTGCGTTGAATGCCTCAGCGGAACCATCAACATCAGCGCCCCGACTGCAATAAAAGCCAGTCCCGATCCCAGCACAAACGGCAGATGCCACCCGCCGAGGTGGACGCCCCATGTGCTCCCCGCCACGACACTGGCAACGAACTGCGCCAGCCCCGCGATGGTATAGGTCAAGCCGATCGCGCCAGCGCGATCCTGCGCGCAGACCGTGTCGCCAATCAGCGCCTTGCTCACACCCTCGCTCATCGCCTGATACGCACCATACAAACTCCAGAGCACCCACGGCGCCAGCGGAGTCCGCAGGATGGCGAAGCCTGCATACACCCCCGCGTAGAGCAGCCATCCACCTGCGATCACCGGTCGACGGCCAACTCGATCCGACAGCCTGCCCATCGGCGACGACAGTAACGCATACACCAGGTTGTACAGCATGAACGCCAGGACGATCTGCACGAACGACAAACCATCGTCTTTGCTCCGCAGCACCAGAAACGAGTCACTGCTGTTGGCCAGCGAGAAAATGCCGATCACCGTCAGCACCCGCCAGAAGGCGGCCGGGTAGCGCCGCCAGATGGCCGGGCGCGGGCCACTGCTCAGCTTCTCCGCCGGCACATCTCGGATCATCACCAGTGTCAGCAGGCTGCTGCCCAGTCCCGGCAACAATGCCAGGAAGAACAGGTAATGCAGCGGCACATCCGGCCAGCTCCATAGCACCAGAAGCGCAACTGCCGGCCCGGCCACTGCTCCGGCCGTGTCCATCGCGCGATGCAGCCCGAATGCCGCGCCGCGGTGCTCCACAGGAGTGGAATCCGCAATCAGTGCATCACGCGGCGCAGTACGGATCGACTTGCCTACTCGATCGACGATTCGTGCAACCAGAAACAGCGGCCAGCCTATGGCCAGTGCAGCCATTCCCATTACCGGCTTGCTCAACGCCGATAGCGTATACCCCGCGAAGATGAATGGCTTGCGCCGGCGGTAGTGATCGGAAATCGCACCGGCAAACCAGCGAAGCAGTGTACTGATGCCCTCGGCGATCCCATCGATCAGCCCCACGATGGCCGGACTTGCACCCAACGTGGTAGTCAGAAACAGCGGGATGATCGGGTAAAGCATCTCCGACGCCATGTCGGTGAGAAAGCTTACCCATCCCAGCGCAATCACGTTGGGCGCATAGTGCCAGCGCTTCTCCGTCCTGCGCGGAATCACCGGCGTTTCCATAACCTCCATCTTTACCGATGGGGTCTGTCCCGGACAAGCTCCATGCACAAGAATAGTGGCCGGTCACCGCCCTTCAGATCGTCTCGCATCACCGCTCTGATAGCCCTCTTCGCCGATCAAGGGAACAAAGCGGCAACCGCCAAGATCCTCTCTCTGCAGTTCGCCGTTCACCTTCCGCACTCGATAGAGCGTCTGCCAGCCACCCACCGCATCATCGGATACCGGAACGACGGCAACACCGTCTTCGCTAAGTTGCCCCAATAAAAGCTTCCGCGGCAGCCCAGGCGCCGCCGCCGCTATCAGGATACGGTCAAACGGCGCATGTGTCTGCCAACCCAGGGTGCCATCGCCAGTCTTGAAGTGCACATTGTTGATCTCAAGTTCGATCAGCGTTCGCTGCGCGCCATGGAGCAGTTCTGGCAATCGCTCGATGGTATAGACCTGCGGGATCAGTTTGGCGAGGATTGCCGTCTGGTAGCCGCTGCCCGTGCCGATCTCCAGAATGCTTCGGGCGCCTGTAGGCAGGACCGCTTCGGTCATCACCGCCACCATATACGGCTGGCTGATCGTCTGCCCGCATCCAATCGGCAAGGGCCAATCCTCATAGGCCTCGGTCCGCAGTTCGGGGGGCACAAACCTGTCGCGGGGCACCTTGCGGATCGCCTCCAGCACAGCCGGCGTACGCACCCCGCGTGCCTCGATCTGCTCCTGGATCATCCGCTCCAGCGAGTCCATCGCTACCCTCGTTAGGCCTACGCCTTGACCAACTGCCCATCCAGTTCACGCAGCGGGATGAACAGTGGCCGTTCCAGCGGCGTCTTGTTGGGCGAATGAATGCTCAGCATCAGCCGCCCGGCGAGATTCTTGAAGATCATTCCATGACCTCCATCGCTGGCAAAGATCGGCGGGCTATCGTGATACCATGGGCCGATCAGCTTGCCGCTCCCCGAGCGAGCCGCCGCTATGGCGTAGCCGATCGATACGAAACTGGACCAAAGCAGCATCAGCATGCCATTACGGCCCCGATACAGGAACGGTCCATCGGTCACCATCTCTTTCCTCTGCATCCGGTCTGTGATCCACCTGGCATCTCTGGCCGAGAAGAGCGTCACGGCATCGCCCACCGGCCGTCGCATGTCGCGGGCAAGCCGAACCGCATCAATCGTGCCGATCCGGGTCTGCACCCATTCATGGCAGAACACCAGCCACGGATCATCCTTCTCGTCGATAAACAACGTGCCATCCAGGCACTCCCAGGTACGCGGGGTCACCGGCCCAAAGCTGTGCGGCCGATATGGGCCACTGATCTGGTCGGCCGCCAGGATCTGCGTTCCCCGACACGCGCCCGGCGCCTTGAATGAAGCCAGCATGTACCACCGGTTTCCATAACGGTGCACCTCCGGGGCCCAGAAATTCTGCGTTCCCCAGAACTGTCCGTCCGGGCGAAACGCCGGGAACGGCCCCTCAAAGTTCTCCAGATCGACCGTGCGATAACAGTCAAAACCATGACGAACCGGATCATCGTGACCCGCCCAGCAGTTCACATCCGTCGTTCCGAACAGATAGTATGCATTCTCGGCCGCCACCGGCACAACAAACGGATCACGGATCTGGATGTCACTGCTCTTGAGCATGGTTCACCTTCAGCACATATTCCTCGCGCAAAGAGCCAGAATCAACCCCATTTCCCATGCTTTGCCCAGAGCTCAGTTCTTCAAAAGCTCAGCCAGCGCATCCACAGTCTGCCCGACGCTGGGCACCGGCTGCCGGTAGTTCTGCGCAATCGGCATCCGTCTGCCAAACCCGAATGCCCGGCTGGTTACCTTGATCCCTGGCGCTGCCTGCCTCCGCTTGTACTCGCTCAGGTCGATCAGGCGAATCACCCGCATCACGGTAGCGGGGTCGAAGCCGTCGGCAATGATCTGTGGAGCACCCTTCTCCTCCTCCACATATCGGAAGAGGATCGCATCCAGCACATCGTACGGCGGCAGCGAATCCTGGTCCGTCTGGTTCGGCCGCAGCTCAGCCGATGGGGGCTTCGTAATGCTGTTTCGCGGGATCAGATCGTGCCCAGCCTTCTGATTGACGAATTCCGCGAGCTGATATACCACCATCTTTGGCACATCGCTGATCACCGCCAAACCGCCGCACATGTCTCCATAGAGTGTGCAATACCCGGTGGCAATCTCGCTCTTGTTGCCGGTTGTGAGCAGCAGCGAGCCAAACTTGTTCGAGAACGCCATCAGCGTTGCCCCGCGGATGCGTGCCTGAACATTCTCCTCGGTCAGGTCTGGCTTCATCCCCGCAAAGGCTGCCGCCAGCATGTGCTCATAGGCGATATGCGCTGGTTCAATCGGCACAATCTGGAACCTCACCCCCAGATTCGCCGCAAGCTGTTTCGCGTCTGCAATCGAGTGATCCGAACTGAACCGCGATGGCATCGCCACACCCGTGACGTTCTCCGGTCCCAGTGCCGCGGCCGCCAGGGCGCACACCAGCGCTGAGTCGATCCCTCCCGACAAACCCAGCACCACTTTCTTGAAGCCGCACTTGCGCACGTAATCCCGCAGCCCCAGCACCAGCGCCCGATAAATCGACTCGACATCACGGCTATGGTGTTCGACCCGGCCGCCCTGGGTCACTGCATCCTCACCGACATCGACGACCAGCAGATCCTCCTCAAAATCGCGCGCCTGCCCCACTACCTTGCCACTGCCATCCATCACCAGACTGTTGCCATCAAATACCAATTCATCATTGCCGCCAACCTGATTCACATAGATCAGCGGCACGCCCACCTGCCTGACCTGAGATGCGAACAACTGGATGCGGAAATCGTGTTTGGCAACCACAAACGGCGACGCACTGGTATTCACCAGCACCTGCGCTCCACACGACTGCAGCTTCGTCAGCGGGTTCTGGTGGTACAACCGCCGGCCAATCAGGCGCTCATCGTTCCATAGATCCTCACAGATCGTCAGGCCCGCCTTCACCTGCCCAAGCTGAACCAGATTGCACCGCCCATCCGCCGGCCCCGGTTCAAAGTAGCGGCTCTCATCGAACACGTCATAGGTGGGCAACAGCGTCTTGTAGTGCCTGCTAAGCACCACGCCATCGCGAAGCAGGGCAACCGAGTTCCGCAGCGGCCGGCCAACCGGTTCCGGATTGCGATCCGCATAGCCGACAATGGCATCGATCCCCTTCACGTGGTTGGCGACAATCCCCAGTGCCCGCAGGTTGTCATCAATGAACTGCGGCTTGAGCAGCAGATCTTTCGGCGGATACCCCGGAATCGTCAATTCCGGGAACACCACCACCTCCGCCCCCTGCGTCTTCGCCCGCTGCGCAAAGTCCACGATCTGTTTGCAGTTGTGCGGAATATCCCCAACGATCGGATTCGTCTGTGCTAGTGCAATACGCATAAGGCTCAACTTCCGCCCATGAAACTACCCGATTGCGAGCGACGTGGGTAGGCCCGAACGATTGAGATGCGCCTCAACAATAAACGCACAGGTGCGCCGGGAAGAACCGGCGCACCTGCATCATTTGGTCTTCTCTCCGCGACGGCCTATTTGAACCCCGGCAGGTACTTCTTCTCCGCCTTGAACAACTCCATCGTCATCGCCTTGATCTCGCCCGGGGTGCAAACAGCCATGCACAGCGGATCGAGCATCAGGGCATGCGCTGCCGCCTCAATGCTCTTCTCCACCGCAGCCTTCGCTGCCAGGTCATAGCACGCCATGTTCATGCCACAGATATGCGCCATCTGCGGAGGCAGCGCGCCATAGCGGGTCGGCTGCACGCCATTGCGATCAACCATGCACGCCACTTCCACCACCCCGTCGCCCGGCAGGTTCGTAATCAGCCGGCTCGCCTCGCCGGCCGTGCTCCGCCCGGTATTGCCGTAGTTCATCACGTTTCCGTGGATGCGTACCGGGCAATCTTTCTCGCGGGCTTCGATGATCATCGAGCCATACTCCCAGGACCGCTCAAGCTTCACCTGTTCCTCGCCATTGGCCAGGCGCACGCGCTCATCATCGGCCGCCTTGCGCCAGTCCGGCCAATTCGACGCATAGAACCGGGCGCCGCCATCATACCCCAGACGCAGCAGCTTCCTGCCCGCTTCGCTCTTGCGATAGTAAGGCAGGTACTCCGACAGATGTCCCGAACTCTCGGTAATGTACGCACCGAAGTGCACGCACATGTCCTTGCGGACCAGATCCGTGTACTTGTACTTGCCCTGCTTTCCTTGTGACCAGGTCCACTTCTCGCTCGTCTTATAGATCCCTACCCCCGCCTCCGCCTCCTTGATCCCCTCGGCCACTTCCTCGGCAAACTTCTTGTACAGCACCTTCTGATAAAGATCCTCGCCCTTGTGCATGGCCTTGGTAAACCATGCCAGGTGATTAATCCCGGCGCAATCCCACTCCATCTCTTCGTACGGCACACCCGCATACCTGGCCAGCAGGTGGCTGGTGCCCTGGACGCTGTGGCACAGTCCGACCACGGGAATCTCCGGCACAGCCCGGCCGGCCGATCAGACCATCATGCTCATCGGATTCGTGTAGTTGAGCATGATCGCCTGCGGGCACAGCTCGCGCATATCGCGAAGGATGTCCAGGAACACCGGGATCGTCCGCAGTCCCTTGAAGAGCCCGCCTGGCCCAACCGTGTCGCCGATGCACTGATCCACCCCGTACTTCAGCGGAATGTCATTATCAAACGCCACGCACGCCATGCCCGATACTTCCACGCAGCAAACCGCGTAGTCGGTGCCCTTGAGTACTTCGCGACGGTTCGTTGTCGCCTTTACTATCCAGCCATCTTCTCGGCCGGATTCCTTGATCAATTTCTGGATGACCTTGTAGACTTTGCTCAGGCGGTCCTTGTCGATATCCACCAGGCGGAATTCGCCGCGATCGGCGCTGGGAATCAGCAGCACATCCTTGCACAGCGTCGGGCAGAAGCCCGACCCGGCGCCCAGGAATGTAATATTGATCGGACGGCTGAACTTCCCCTTCAGACCTTCCTGCGAATCGGCCGCTTTTGAATGCGCCACATGTCCCTTATCCGCTTGCACAGCACTCTTAGCCATCATCTTGCTCCTTTTACTTCATCGCCTCAACGCCGCCCATGATCTCCGACAGTTCCGTAGTAATCTGGCTCTGCCGCGCGCGGTTGTACTGCATGGTCAGCGACTTGATCAGTTTGTCCGCGTTATCGGTCGCCGCCTTCATCGATACCATGCGCGCCACATTTTCGCTTGTCGCCGCATCGAGGAAACACTGATACAGCGTGGTTCGCACCGTAATCGGCAGCAGTTCCTCCATCAGTTCTTTCGCCGACGGGCCGAACTCATAAACGAGCCGGTCATCGCGCAGAAGTTCATCCGGCAACGTCCGCATAATTTGCCCGCGGGCGCGCTTCTGCACCTCAAGTTTGGCAATCTCGGTCATTCCGGTGGGATGGTGGCCGACCTTGTCCAGGGCCTCCTGGCTCTCCTTGCCGTGCAGCGCCAGTTGCTCAGACGCACTTGTCGCGCTGGTCAGCGGCAGCAGTTTCAGCATATCTGCCTTCTGCACGCCCGTGCTGATGAAATTCGTGTACGCCACATACACCGCATCCACCTCGCCATCAGCGCACATCTTCATCAGTCGATCCGCCAGCGCCTGCACTTCAGGAAAGAGAGTCGTCTCGACGATCGGGTCGTACCGATGCGAAATCGTCCGCTTGAGGAACGTGAAATAGCTGTATGCCTTCTTTCCCGCCGTGTTGAGTTCAACGGCTATCCCCGCCGCCGCCTGCTCCTTCAAGAACCGCTCCGTCATCCGCAGTACATTCCCGTTGTACGCCCCTGCCAAGCCACGGTTGCCCACCATGACCAGCACCACCACGCGATTGGTCTTCGGTCGTTCCGCCGAATCAATCAGTGGATGCTTGAACTCCCCCACCGCCTCCACCAGATCCGCAACCATCTCGCGAACCTTGTATGTGAACGGCTTGGCCGCCACCGCCCGCTTCAGCGCTTTCTGGAACTTCGCCGTCGCGATCATCTGCATCGTCTTGGTGATCTTGCGCGTACTCTTAACCGATTTGCGGCGTTTGACTATTGCCCGAGCCTTGGCCATGGGACACTTCTCTTCGTTCGTAGTACAGGCTTCAGCCTATGTCCGTAGTACAGCCTTCAGGCTGTTCCTCTCCGTGGCCTCCCCGGGGGGAGGATAATTGTGTGAGCAGTCAGCCAAACTCGCCTGACTTCCCACCCATCGCTCCGGCGGCTCAGATCGCCGAGCCAACGGATCGCGAAGAGTGTAGAATGCCACCCGCCGTTTTGCAAAGCAACGCCCATTCCGCTTCAATACGCCAACATGCTGTGCCATAAGTGCTTAGCCGCCACGCTGCTTGCCTCCGCCAGCGCTGCCGCCTTAGCTGCCATGCCCGCTTCGCCCTCCGTACCCTCCTCCTATCTCACCTCCGCGACCACCACGCGATCTGACTCTCAGGTCATGGACGATTGGAACTCAACCAGCCAGGCTCTTCGTGCCATACTTCCACCGCCGCGCGATCTCACCAGCCTCGAAGCCCGCGCGAAGGTCGCCCCCGATGCCCTTCCCCTGCTCCGCAAATCTCTCGCCCTCACCATTGAGATGTTCCACGCCAACTCCACCCTCCCCGCCGTACGCTCGGCCGCCCGCCAACACTATTTCCACATTCTGGCGATCATGGCATTCCTGGGTGATCATCCCTCAATCATTTCCCTGGACGACTACCGCCGGCACACCACCCCCGAAAACGCACCCTTCGCCCGCCATGCCTGGTATCTCACCCGCTGGTGGCCCCGCCTCAACCGACCGGCCGAAGCCCAGAAAGTCCTCGACGAACTCCAGGCCCTCGCCATCGCCAATCGTACGGACGACGACCTGGCCAGCCTCCTCCTCCAGATGCGCGAAGACCTTCCCCCCATGTCGCCCCTTGCCCCCCAGATTGAGTCGATCATCACCACCCACCTGACCGGCCCCTTGGCGCTCGCTGCCCATGACCAATTCCGCTTCGCCGAAAAACGCCGCTCCCTGCTCGGCAAGCCGCTGCTCGTCAAGGCCCCCACCATCGCCGGCCAACCATTCAGCACCCAATCGCTTGCCGGACAGACGCTCATCGTCCACTTCGGTCTGACCACCTCGCCCCAGTGGCAGACCCAGCACAATGCCCTGCTCCAGTCCTTTGCCGATCTGCCTGCCAACGTCGCCATCGTTACCATTCTCTGCGACAGCTCAGATGATGCCGTCCGCACTTACCTGGCCCAGCACAAACCCATCCCCTGGACTGTCATCCGCGAGGCGTCCGACCCCTCTGCCTTCGCCGCCCAATACGGTGTCGTAGAATTCCCCGCCACCATCATCATCAGCCGCGATGGTATCGTCCGCGCCGTTGACGTCACTCCCGATGATGCCCTGCTCGACTCTCTGCAGCCTCCACCCACAACTACGACCGCCTCGCCCTGACACGCCCGCAATGCGACATCGCTTTTCACCATTTGGGATTCACTGTCCCGCTCGCTACAATGCCGCACCGACAGGAAAAAGCATGATCGATCCGCGCTCAAAATCCTGGCTATTGGTCGCTCCCCTGCTGCTGCTGGCGGGTTGCGAGTCCTCACGCCCTTCCGTTCCTTTGGCTTCTGCTTCATTCCAGAGGCCCGATCTCGCGCCCCAGGTCGCCCGCGCGGTTGCTCCGGCCCCCATGCGCCAGCACGCCGCCGCACCCGTCCCCAGCGCTATCCATCTACAAGGCGCTTCCCTCGGCGGCTACAAGACCCTCGGCGGCGTTGTCGCCGAAGTCAACGGCACCCCGATCTTCGCCAACAAAGTCCTCCGCCAACTCAGCCCCGAGCTTTCCGCCCGCGCCTCGGAAATGGATGAGCAGCAGTTTCGTTCACTGGCAACTCAGGAGGTAACCAAGAAGATCCAAGGCCTTGAACGCGATGAACTCGTCTACGGCGCCGCCGATCGCACTCTCAGCGATGAGGATCGCAAGATCGCCGAGATGCTCACCATGCAGGCCCGCACTCGCCGCATCACCGACGCCGGTGGCTCCGCCGAACTTGCCCGTCACAAGGCCGCCGCCGATGGCGACGATTTTGATGAATTGATCCTCGCCGAATACCGCAAACAGATGACCGAAGTCTTCTACCGTCGCAAGGTCGTCCCCAGGATCCAGATCACCGCTGACGATATGCGGAGCTACTACAACGCCAACCTTCAGAGTGAATTCACGCAGCAGGATGAGATCACCTTCCGCATCATCCAGATCGCCACGCGAAGATACCCGGATAAAGCCGAAGCCAGCCGGCGCGCACAAGAACTGCTGGCCAAAGCCAAGACCGCCGACTTTGCCGAACTTGCCCGCACCAACAACGATGACCCCAATCTCGCCCGATCCGGCGGCCAGCTAACCGTCCAGCGCGGCGCCTATCGGCTGGAAAAGGTCGAGCAGGCACTCTGGGCGACCCCCGTTGGACAAATCACTCCCATCATCGAAGACGCCAACGGCTTCTACATTGCCAAAGTCGAGTCCCGCAAAGAAGGCACCGTCATGTCCTTCGACGCCCGCGAGACCCAGGACAAAATCCGCGGCACGCTCTGGTCACGTCAGTTCCGCGCTCTCACCGAAGCCATCGAGCGTAACCTCCGCGGCAAGTCGATGGTTCGCGAGAATCCCGACATGACCCAAAGCGCTGTGGAAATGGCCATGCAGAACTACCCCCTTTGGGCCAAAAGCACCCACTAGGCTCCGCCTAGAGACTCTTCGCGAAATTCTCCAGTATCTTTAACCCCACCGCCTGGCTCTTCTCCGGGTGAAACTGCGTCGCCATGACATTCTCACGCCAGATGCTCGACACAAACTCCCGTCCATATTCTGTCGTCGTCGCCACCACGGCCTGATCTACTGGCTGCACATGATAGCTGTGCACGAAATATACGCCTGATCCCGCCTCAATCCCCCGATACAGCGGGCAGGGCCGAACAACGTTCACCTGATTCCACCCCATGTGCGGCACCTTCAGTCCATACGCCCTGTCCACATCAAATCGCACGCACTTCCCCGGAATCACTCCCAAGCCCTTATGCTCACCATCTTCATATCCCACATCAAATAGCATCTGCAGCCCCAGGCAAATCCCCAGCAGCGGCCGTCCAGCATTGATGTGCCCGATCACCACCTGGTCCCACCCCTTCGCCCTCAGCGTCGCCACCGCATCCTGAAAAGCCCCAACCCCCGGCAGCACCAGCCGGTCAAACCCGCTCGCCATCGCTGGATCGTCAATGATCTCCGTCGCCACCCCCACCTGCGCAAACCCCTTCTGCACCGAGCGCAGGTTCGCCATCCCATAATCTATGATCGCAATCGCCATATCCCCGCCATGCTATTGCCCCCCCACCCAACGTCAACCACCCCCCTTTCGGCTTTCCGCTCTTTCGCTCATCCTCCCATCCACTGCCTCAGCATATCCCCGATCACTGCCAGCGACGGCGCGAAGTAATCGGCCACGTATCGATACAGCAGGATCACCACCGCCGCCGCCAGGCTCAGGTATGGCCCGTACGGCATCTCCCTCGCCCCCTTGCTCACCCACCTGTAAAGCCCCATTGCCAGCCCCGCAAACGGCGCGATGAAAAACACCAGAACCGACGGTCCCGCCCCCAGCACCGCCCCGATTCCGATCATCAGATGGGTATCCCCCTGTCCCATCGCCACCCGTCCCAGCGCCAGCGTCGCCAGCGCCCGCGTCACCCAGATTGCTCCCCCCGCCACCAGCGCTCCCAGCACACTTCCCAACAACCCGCTCAGCCACGCATTCTGGCCAATCATCTCTCCCCACCAAATGCGCAGCGATGGCACATACAGCGCACAACCGGCCGCCCCGAGCGCCAATACGATTGGGATCAACGCAAACCCCACCTCAATCAGCATCTGCCTGCGAATCTCTCCCTTCGTCGCCACCGGAGGCAGTTCTTCCTGTTCCTGCAACTCCTCTGAGATCTTCGCCCCAATCCCCACATGCGCTGCAAACCAAAGTCCGACCACGCTCGCCACCGCAATCGCCATCGCCGCATTCTGCGTCAGCATCCAAAGCAGCCATCCCAGCCCCACCAGGCCCACAACTCCCACCACCCCGATCAGCACCGGCGACGCCGAAGCCTTTTCCGGCTCCTCGAAAACCTTCGCATCCTTCCCCTCCTCCTTCAGTTTCTTCTCCTCCGCCAGCGTCTTCTCCATCTCCTTCCGCTCCCATTCCAGGATCGGCTCGCCCTGCGGAAAGCTGCGCGGCAGAACCTTCAGCCACAGCAACACATTGGCGATCAAGAGCCCAATCGCCCCCCCGGCCGCAAACGCCCCGCCCACCGGCCCGGCCATCAGTGCCCCCGGCTGCCGCGGGCTCGCAATCAGCGCATATCCCACAAACGCCACGACCGCCACAGTCCAGGGCAACTCAATCGGGATGATATACAACTCAGCATCGATCAGGCTGGCCGCCAGCAGCATGCTCACCAGCACCACGCTCAGCACATAGATCCCCCAGTCCTGCTCAATCGCCCGCAACACCATATGCTCCGGCCCGCCCCAACTGTCATACGTCGTCAGGCTCGGCCCCAGCCCATACACGAAGAACGCCACATAGTAGACGACAAACAGCAACCCCGTTATCGCCTCGATAATCGGATACCGCACCGACACCGGTGCCCGGCAATACCGACACTTCCCACCCAGAAAAACCCAGCCAAAAACCGGGATATTGTCCCGCGCCCCCAGTTGATGCCCGCACTTCGGGCACGCCGACGGCGGCCACAAAAGACTCTTCCCCCGCGGCAACCGCCAGACCACCACATTGAGAAAACTCCCAATGCACGACCCGAAAACAAACACCAAAACGATGTAGAACCAGTGTGGCACGCCCCTACTATCCGCGATGACAAGCCTCGCGACAACCCCATGCCCCCAAGGAGCAGCGGGCGTCAGCCCGTTGGTGCGTGGCTAAACACTCCCGGCCGCGTATCCCCCCGACGATCCCCGGCGACGACCTGGCCAGCGTGGACTTCGCTCAAGCGTATCTGGCATATGACACGATCCTGTTTCTGATAGAAGACATCGAGAGAGGAAACGGTTTGCGCCCACCGCCCACGGCGGGGTTCTGGGACGTTACTACTCAGCCTTCTGCTCCGCCGACTCGATGAAGACGGCGATCCCGGCAGATTCTGTGGGCTGGCTGCGAACCCAAGGCGGTATGAGGTGCGGTGTTGGGAATGGTGCTGTTGATTGGGTGGTGTCTCGTATCTTCCGATCATTGTCTCGCCCTTGCAGGGCTCTTTGTTCTTGTGACGACGATACCCAGGGCGGCGGGTACGCCTTGCCCTGGGCTGTGCACTTGCGCCCCGTTGGGGCTTAAGATACGGACGGAAGGCCCTGCTGCCTGTACCTCGCTCGGTGTTCAGGGATTCGGAATGCAGGCGGACGGTGGGGTCACCGGCGCTACGCGGGTTGGACTCGCGCCGTCAGCCGGAGCATGACGCCACCGAGGACGATGATGAACGGACCTTCACCAGCAATCCATAACGGTGGCATCGCGACTGCGAGGTCTAGAACCAGCATCCCGACGCCGAACATGATCCCCAGGATGGCGATGAACTTCACCAGGGGCAGGTAACGGCGAACGTCCAGAGAAACAAAGAAAACCAGAGCTCCGTGCAACGCATACATGGCGGACAACGAACGGGTGAGATAGCTCATGATCGGCCCTTCGGGAAGTTCGCCCATTCCCAGAAGCCGGTGGATGTCCTTCATCCATGCGAACGGCATGACGGCAGGAATCAAGGCAACCAGCAGCAGAACCGCCGAAAGCCGCAAGAGTACCACGAGGACTTTTTCAGAGTGATTCATGTTCGGACACTAGGCCCTGGGCCAGAAGCGCCAACGGTGCAAAAGATCATCTGCCATACAGCATGCCCTCATCGACCATGGCCAGGTAATTGTCCAAGGGGATGTAGTTGGCGACGCTGTTGCCGGTTCCCAGGCAGTAACCGCCGCCGGGGAGGCATTTGTCGAGGGTATCCCGAACACGGCCGCGGATCGCCTGTTCGTCGCTGCGGCAGAGGAAATCGACGTCGAGGCCGCCGATCATGGCGATGCGGCGACCGTAGGTATTCTTGGCCTGCCGGACATCCTCGATCGTGTCCTCGAAGCTGTGTTTGGCGTCAATCTTCACATCGTCGATCAGGTCATCAATGATGTCGGTCAGGTTGCCGCAGGAGTGCAGCAGGTACGGCCGGCCGGCAGCATGGGATAGAGCGGCCAGTCGCTTGTGCGTCTTGAGCACGTAATGGCGCATTTCCTTCGGGCCGATCAGCGTGCCGGTCCGGTAGCCCATGTCATCGGTGGCCCAGACCATCTTGACGCGTGGGAACTGGAGCATGCGGGCAACCGCGACGTCGTACATGGCGAAGAGTTTGTCGGCCACGGCCTGCACGAGGTCGGGCTGATCATAGAGCAGGAAGCAGAGGGTCTCGAAGCCGAAGAGCCAGGAGAGTTCCTCGCAGATGTGGCCGGTGAAGGCGACCAGGGCCATATCCTCAGGGATGTGCTGGCTGCACCACTCAAACGGGGCGGTAACCTCGGGTGAGGTGGGGTCGGGCCACTTGAATTTCTTGAAGTCTTCCCAACTGGAGATCGGGCCGGTGTGCTCATCACGGAACGTCCGGCCGGAAGTGCGCTTCAGATCGCCAACGTCATCCACCGTGGCGTTGTGGAACTCAAAGCCTAGCCCACCCGGCCAGATGCAGACGTAGTCCCAGCCGACCAGGCGGTTGACCAGCGCCATGCGCTCGTAGCCGGCGAACTTGTGATCGCGCGGGAGCTTGGGGCGGATGGCAAACCGCTCGCACAGCGCATCCTGCACTTCGGGGTCGTGGAATAGTTCCATGTGATAGACGCGATCGGGCGTTCCCTTGCGGGCAAGATTCGCCAGCAGACCGGGCCAGTTGGGCGTATGAGGATTCCTGAAGCCTTCGAGTTTGATCATGGCAGCGGTAGGCTAAGCCGCGCGGGCGGAGGACGCAAGGAACGCTCACGGTGGATGCGACGCGGTAAGAGCAAAGGCGCCCATCTCGCGATGGGCGCCTTTTGATCGACAACTTAGGCTCGGCTGATTCCCTTATTGGGCCACGCCGGGCTCTTTTTCGGGGGCGGCTTGAGCGCCTTTGCCCCACTGGTCGTAGGTGTCGACCAGTTGGAAGTATTCCTTGAGATTCTTGTAGTTGCGTCTCCAGGTGGTGTACATGAAGCCCTGCATCTGCGGTTGGCCTTGCGATACCTTCATCCAGTTGGTGATGTTCTTCTTCATGGCATCGGTACTGGTGCCATCGTAGTAGCCGCAGAGGACCTGCGGGTTGCCACGGTCGGCGAAGAATTTTATCCCCTCGGCGGTCGGCGAGTACCAGTTCATGATGATGACATCTTTGGGGAGCCCTTCCCATGCACCATCCCAGTTGCCATTCACGAGGTAGTAATAGCCTTTGGTGGAGAACGGCCGGGCGTTGTGCAAGGGGGTGAACATGTCCGACCACGTGTAGATCTTGGCGTTGGGGGCATATTGGCGGATCATCTCGATCCCCTTCTTGACATGATTGGCCAGCAATTCGCCGGGCTTGAGTTGCTTGCCGTCGGGCTGGACTTCCCAGCCGCCCAGGCGGATCTCGTCGTAGTTCATGAAGACGCCGGCGGGCTTCCACACCTTCTGGCAGTTGACGATGTCGCGCTCCATGATCTTGAAGACGGCCGGATCATCCATGGAGATGCAATCCTGGTCACTGCCGAGCCTCTGGGTGTGGAAGAAGGAGACCTTGATCTTGTCGCCATCCTTGATGCGCGAGCCATCGGCGATGGTGATGTCGGCGGGCTTGTGGTCCTCGAATTCGCCCTCCATCTTGCCGGAGATCATGGGATCTTCGATTTTGACGAAATCCTTGCCCTCTTCGTAGGTGAGAGTGCCATCCTCATTGGTCACCTTCAGCGGACACATGGCACGGCGGACGACCAGCAGTGTGCCGGCCGGCTCGATCTTCAGATCGGTAATGCCCTTGACGCGGCATGAGAAGCGCAGGTCGGTGGCCTGAAGGCTGTTGAACGTGGTGGTGACCAGCCACTTGTCGCCCTGCTTGCTGACTTGCGCATTGGAGCGCGTGTGCACACGCGATCCGGGCTGGCTGGTGACCTGCACCGTTCCCTCACCTCTGGACGGCTGCTCGCTGGTAAGGATGGTAATGCGATAGTGCATGAACGGCTGGCATTTGAGTGTGCCAGCGCCCTCTTTCACATTTGATACATCCAGCGCGCCGGCCGGATCGACGACGGCAGTCTTGCCTTTAACCGCAAATACCATGTCCTTGACGGGCATGCCCGCGGCGAGATTCTTGTCGAAGCCGAGATAACCGCCGGAGTACCCGATCTTGTAGACGCAGGGAACGATCGTGAGCCCCAGTTCGGTCGCCTTTGCCTGCACCTGGTCAACCCGGGCCTGATAGGCTGGATTGTCCGCCTGCTTCAACCACCCGCCCTCGGGCATGAGGATGTGGGTGCAGCCGACATCCTTGGACTGCTGCATGACGTCCATGAAGGTCTTTAATCCCGCATCGCTGTTGAGATTGGCGCTGGCGTAATTCCAGCGCTGCGGCATCTTCTCCTGCGCTGATGCCGCGCCACCCAACACCAATACCAGCAGACATGCTACGAAGTGTGTGAAGCGTTTCATTTGTAGCTCCCAATGTAAGCTATTTCCGCAGCGCATCGATGGCATCGTTAACCTTTGCGCGGAACTGCTCCCAATCGTCGATGCCCAGCAGCGGATCGTGGTCGCGCTGGCCGAGCTTGAAGGATGCCATGCGGTCGTCGATGAGTTTCTGCGCTGCGGCGGCGGCCGGCGTGCCGGCTTTGTCTTTGGCCAGGTGCTGGAGCGTCAGCAGGCGGCGGTAGTCGCCCAGGCCCTCGCGGCGCAGCTCAAAGTCCAGCGCGGGGACCAGTTCGCCTTGCGGACTGCTGTTGCACCAGCCGTACTCATCCTCACGGCTGTCCAGCGGGTAGTAGGGATCGCCCATGGTCACGTTCCAGTGCCAGTCGATGCGGAACTTCATGCCAAACTGCTTGGCAGCTTTGAACATGTAATCGCCGAAGGTCCAGCGGCCGCCGCCGTTGTAGAACGCCCACTCGTTGCCGACATCGTGAAGCATCTTCACGACCTCTTCGTTGTGGCCGTTGAGATTGGAAATCGGGAGGGCCTTGATCAGGCGGACATGCTCGGGATCCTTGGCGATGTCTTCCAGGCTGGTGGCGGCCGAGAAGAACGGAGGACCCTTGGGGAAAGCCTTGTGGTACGCCTCGGCATTGAGGGCGGACTTGGCGACGCCATCGCCACTGGGTTCATCACCCAGATTGACGTGATAGGTGATCCAGGCCTTCTCATCGGCGTGCTTCTGGACGTCGGTGTATACCGCCTTGATAAACTCGCTGTAGTTCTTGAAGCCGGCGGCCGCCATCTGGGCCTGATCCTGCTCATAGGGGTTAATGCCGTTGATCAGCGAGCCATAGAACATGACGGACTGGAAGCCCATTTCCTTGGCGGTGGCCATCAGCTTGTCCGCGGCCGTGAAATCGAGGACGGGTTTGCCATCCTTGAATCCCTGGTAGCCGACTACCTGCGGGCTTGAGAACATCGTAAAGCCATACTCGCGGATCTTCTTGAGACACTTGACGTCATCCACGTAGGGAACCTGATATCCCCAGGGGCCGGCCTGGATGTCCAGGGCGTCCAGGGAGCCGGTGCGGATGCGAAGCTCGACGGGCATCTCGCTGGCCTGTCCCTTTTCGGGCTTGATGGTGAGCTTGCCCTTGTAGAGGCCGGGTTTGGCATCGGCGGGAACTCTGGCGGTCAGCCAGAAGCGCCGCACGGTGTCTTTGGGCATCTCGACGGTATTGGTCGGCATGACGTAACGCGGATTGATCGAGTAAACCGTGCCGTCGCCGGTGACGCGCGCCAAGCGATAGGAGACGTAGCCCACGTCGATGGCGCTGGCAGGGATCGTTCCAGCGGCACAGGTAAGGTCGCCGGCGCTTACCGTCACTTTGCCCAGATCCTGGAGCGGACACAGTGCCAGGGCCATCGGAGCATATTCACCCGCGAAAGCATCGGCGGCGACGGGCCTGCCCAGTTCACTCTTGAAGGGTGTGTCGTTGTAGTAAACCGGCTTCATGACTTCGCGCGCGAAGGCCACGTAACCATTCTTTTTGTCAGCATCGCTGGGCGCCAGCGCATCGCCCGTGGGCTGATGGACCATACGTTTGGAATTGTTGTCGAAGTGGAATTGGCGTTGCCGCTCGACCCACTTCACGAACTTCTGGCCTTCGGCGAGCTTGTCCAGAGGGTAGACGATCATCGCCGACAAGGCGTTGCCATCGCCTTCAAAGCCGATGCGCAGTTGCCCGTCGGTGACATCGACGTCGAAAACCTTCTCGCCGTAGTTCTTGACGTACCGCTCCCAGACGTTGTCGGAGGGCAGGTCGTCCGGGCCATAGTTCTTGAAGAACTTCTTCTTGAAGGAGGCATCATCCTCGGTCTCGGTGACAACCTGCTTGCCCTGGGCGGAGATCGTCCGCCTGGTGAATCGCTGCAGGTCGCCCCAGAATCCCGAGGGGCGGTTCACATTCACCATCACACGGTACTTTCCGTTGGGAACGTCAATCACAAAATCGCCGCTATTGATGTTGACGAAGTCCTGGTACAGCGGATCGGGCTGCATCATGTTATTGGCGAAGTTGTTGCCGGGCTGGATTTTGGCATTCTTGAAGCCGTAGCCCTTCATCTCGGTGTATTCACTGGATGGGTAGATCGGCGTGAAACCGTCCATCAGCGGCATCGAGCTGTCCACCTGGAAATCAAAGGCGAACAGGCCATCGAAGTTCTGCTTGCCACCTTCCAGATCGCGCTCAAGGCGAATGTTGTCAACGTACAGCGGCGCGGAGGGCTTGGCATAGAAGACAAGACCCCACTTCACGATCTCGGAGAGGTTCAGCGGACCGCCGGGACGCGATCGTTCACCCTTGAAGAGTTGCTTGAGGGGGATGATGATCGTGCTCGGACCCGGTGGGACGATCGTCGAGTAATTCACGCGATCCCAGTAGCCAAAGGTCGCGGTATCGGAGAACTCGATTCCCAGGGTCAGGGCATCTTTGGCGTCTGTGTACGCATCGAACTTGAGATAGTCGTAGCCGGCCCAATTGAAGGTGCCTTTGGTGACCGCCCAGTCCTGGGCGAGTTTCATGGCCTTTTTGCCGTCGGTGGCGTGTTCTTCAACGATGGTGGCCTTGTCGCTGCCATCGCCCTGGTTGAAGGGATTATCGCCTTCGAAGGAAGTGATCGGCTTGATGACCGGGCCGGTGAAGGCGGCCGCGGCCGGCTTCTTCTCCCCCATGACCCATCCGCAGGCGTAGCAGGTCTTCCAGGCGGGCATATTGCGGCTGCCGCAGTCGGGGCAGCGAATGGCGGTTCCATCGAGCTTGCCCGGCGGCGTGAGGGGTGCTTCTTCCTTGTCGACGATGGGCTTCTCTGTCAAGGGCACATCGTTGCCCACTTTTTCCATGGTCACATCATCAACCCAGAAGAATCCCGGCGACCACGAACCGAATGACGGGCCCTGGACTTTCTTCTTCTCCTTCACTTCGCCAACGAAGGTGACTTTGGACCAGCCAAAGGTTCCTTCTTTGCCCAGAGGGAGGTAGGCCTCATTGAACATGAACTCGGTTGTGGCGCCGAAGTTGCCTTTGCCAAGGTCCAAGCCGCGAATGTAACCAGTGATGCGATAGCGACCGGGCTCAAGTTCCTGCTGCTGCCAGATTCGCTGCTTGGGGGCCATGCCCCCTACCAGCAGCGCTGACATCTTGCCCGAATGGGCAACGGGGCTGCCGCGGAGTTCGCACTGCCCTTCCCAGACCTTGTATATCCAGCCGGCAAAGGGCTGAGCGTTGGCGCCCTTCTGCTCCAGGATCGCCTTGTCGAATTGCTCGAAGGAGGCGTTGGTCAGGAGGTTGTTGTCCGCCGCGAGGGCGCATGCGCCTACGAGAAGGATCGCCAACGCGGTAATTGCTGTGAAGGATGATCTCATATTGCGTGCTCTTTCTCCCGACATGCCGGGACGAACCGTGGCCGATGAAGCGGCCGATGATGCCTCATAAGATGTACAAACCGGATGATCCACCGTTGAAGTAACTGCCGCATAGCCGCGAGAGGCATTTCAGCTCTCACCCATCCTCTGCGTGAATTCTTCAGTCATCTCCATCAGCGTCTTCGCCTGCTCCTGGCTCATTGCGTTGTCCGCGGGGCGTGCCATGAGTTCCGTGGCCACTTCCTCTGCCCGCTCATCCAGCCGCTTGCGCCCACCCGCTTGCCAATCCGGCCGCCTGCGCCGCCACAGCAGATCGGGCTGGTAGAACTCCTCGCGAAAGTGCTCCAGCGTGTGATCGTGGTCGAGGAACGAGCCAGCGATGCCCACCGAACGCGTCACGTCGAGCGCCAATGATGCATCGGTTGCCTCATAGCCGCGATTGAACCGGCGGGTGAAGGAGATCATCTCGTTGTCGATCACCGCCTGAGCTGGGGAGATCGTGATTTCGGATTCCAACTGCCCCACTCCCCAGATGCAGGAGACACCCGCGGCGGCGTGGGTCTGGAATCCCATCATCTTTTCAAGCGCAGCCTGGCTGTCGGGGCACATGGACTCGGTCGAAACCCAGGAAGCGCTCGGCAGGTCGTAGAAGCGCCCCATCTCGGCCGCCATCTTGGCGAACAGCGCGTTCTCCGGCGCCCCGGTCAAGGCGATGGCGGTTCGCATGTCGAAGATGTGCGCCAAACCGAGGTTGTAGAGGCACGGCCGGCCCGGCTCGAGGAGCTGGTTGATGACGATTCCGGCCAGGATTTCGGCATTGCCCACCGCGCCAGCCCCTGCCAATGTAACCGGCCCGGACACCCCAGCCATCGGCTCACCGTTGATGCTGGCGGGAATTCCGTGCCCTGCGGTCAGACGGAAGATCTCCAGCGCCAGGTGCGTCCAGCGCAAGGGGCCATGCGCGGTGAATCCGATGCTGAACCAAGGATGGCTCCCGATTACCGGGCGCATCTCGGTCATCATCTTGGCGCCGGCCGGCGAGAAGCACAAGACGCGAATGTGCTTGCTGGAATTCTGTGCGATGATGTTCAGACCGGCGATATCTCGCGCAGGCGGCGGGACATCGTCCAGGGCCATGCCGAAGACCCCGTGCACGTTGTCGAGGTGCTCCATCAGGCGTGCCACGTCCGCCATATCCTCGCTACGAAACAGCCGGTGCTTCCCCTCGCGCCACAGGCTCATCCCCGGACATGACCAGTAGATTGGCTTGCTTTGGGATGACAGGACTGTCGGCTCGCCGCGCCGGTTGGTCAGCGCGAACTGCTTGGGAGCCAGGCCGACGTACTCCCGTACCATCTCCCGCGGCAACCGCACAACCTGCGCATCGTTGCCCGCTTGAGCACCGTGCTTGAGCAGCAAGCTGTAGATCGCCTCGTGTTCGATGCGGATGCCGGGATCTTCCAGCAGCGACACCGCTGCCGCGTGAATCCGCTCGGCGGATACGGTGTTCATACATCCTTTACTGCGCGGCCACTTCCATGACGATGTTCTTCATTGTCGGCTTGGCAGCGCAGGTGATCTTGTAGGTTTCTTCCGGCGTCTTGGCGATGTGCACATCGGTCCTTTCCTTGCCATCCTCATCCCAGGCGTACGTCAGCTTCACCGGGCGGAAGCCGGCGGCCGCGGGTTTGTAGTCCAATACGATCCAGAACGAATCCAATGCCGCACCGCCCTTCACGGCATAGCGGACCAGTGCGGTCTTAGTGCCGGAGGGGATGTCCGTTGTGGTTGGGTTGACGCTGTTGGCACTGTCACCCGAAAGAGTCGGCGTCGTCGAGATGGTCTTGAACGTTTTGCCGCCATCGTAGGAAACTTGCACTTGGTAGCTGTCGGCCGGACCTCGATAGAAGCAGCCGGCGCGGATGCTCTTGAGATCGCCTGGCGTCTGGACTGGGAAGGTTAATGAACCCGTGCCGCCAAGCCGATCGTTGAGGCCGACCATCTGGGGGTGGAAGCTGGTGTAGCGAAGCTGCTTCGCGCCAAAGTCCTCAATGCTACCTTCCACGCGCATGGTGCTGAGCTGCTCACCGGTCGAGAAGCTGATCGTGTTCTCGCCCTGTGCCAGCGCCGGCAGCGGCCGTTGCGAATGCTGGATATCGTGCGTGAAGCTCAGGGCATCCAGGCCCGTGCCCGCGCCCTTGAGTTCAAACTTCATGCGATAGTCGTACCGGCGGAAGACCTTTTTCGACAGATCGATCTTCTGCGCCCCCGCCGCGGTCACGTTGGACAGTTCTTTCCAATCCAGACCATTGTTATCGCTGAAGGATGCAACGATGCTCCCGCCATTGCCCACCGCGGCCGTCAGGTCCATCGCGCCCGTCAGATAGACATAGCTGCTGGGCATACGAACGACCAGCACGCCGCTGCGCGAGCCATCTTTAACGCGAAGCTTGCCATCGGTAAACGTGAGGTTCTCAAACGTCAGCGCTGTAGCCGGCAGAGCCTTGTCGCTCAGGGCATCGTATTCCAAGACGCCATTGCCAATGCGCCCCGGCGCGAGATTGCCAAACTTGGCGGTATGGAACAGCAGTTCCGTCCCGGCATTGGGACCGATGCAGCCCGGGGCATCGTCCCGATCCATATTGATATGCAGTCCCTTATTGCTCCAGTTGCGCGTCAGTTTCTCGCCCTGGCGAAGTTGAATGTTGACGCTATAGCTCAGCGAGGGTGTATCCTGCGTGATAAACGGTTTGATGTCGTATTCCTGCATCGTGCTGTACCAGCCGTGCGTCTTGGCCGGCCACCAGCCCGTCGGGGTATACCAGGGACAGTTGGTCAACAGGACCGGCCCCTTCTTCCACCCCGTCTTGCCATCGGCAAAGTGAAACGCGGTCAGCTTCTTGCCATCGCCCCTGAGCTCCGGGTGCTGCTCCAGCCAACCTCGGACTTCCGCACTGATCTCATCCGCGGATGCGATCGTGCCATCGGGCTTGGGGAAATAATTGATCAGTGATGCATCGAACATGTGCCAGGAATTATCCCAGCCAAACTCCATGACGTTGTGCGTCTTGATGCCCAGGCCGCGGGCCTTTAAGCCTGCCACCTTGCCCAGTTCGCACATCTCCGATGCCGCCACCGAGCAGAAGGAGTACCCATAGACATTCATGATCTTGATAGGATCGACCACGAGCCCCCCGGACTGCAGGTACTCCGCAGGAGGTGATTCCTGATGCTGGTGCGACACCATCGAAGTCCAGACGGCAATCGCTTTCTCCTGCGGCGTCATGCTGTCATTGATATACGACTTCTTCCACGCCTCGATGCTGGAGACATCCTTCACCTTGTCCGACATAACCTTGACGTTGCAGACCACGCCGGCCTGATTCACCTGCGGGGGCCTGGTGCCCTGAGCCGATGCGGACGAACAGCCTGTCGTCCCAATCAATGCCGCCGCCACAGCCACTGCCAATGATGCTTGCCAGGATTTTCTCATGATGTGGATCTCCATATTGGGTCGATGTTGTCTGGCGATTGTCGCAAAACGCCGATGCAATCACAATGAGGCGCGATTCTCTATTGCGATCCGCATCACCTCAAGCCGCATAACGCATTACCGCACACGACAGTTCGTCGTTGCCTCCTTTCCGCTCTTGGGGTTCGGCCCGCATCCGGTTACCATCTGCCGCCTCAGAAAGAAAGGATTTCCATGCACAGATTTGCCGCGGCATTTGTGGGCCTGATCATCTCTTCCAGCGTCGTTCGTGCGGCTGACTGGCCGCAGTTCCAGGGACCAGAGCGAAATGGCGTATCCCCGGAAACGGGTTTGGCTGATGCCTGGCCGGCCGACGGGCCCAAGCTGCTCTGGTCCAACGACAAGCTTGGCCAGGGCTACGGCGGCGCAGTCGTTCAGGGCGGCAAGATCTACGTCATGGACCGCGTGGACAACAAGCAGGACATCCTGCGTTGCCTGAGCCTGGAGTCGGGTAAGGAAGAATGGCAGTTCGCCAATGAGGCGCCCGGACCTTTCAAGGGCGGCTACAACGGCTCGCGTAATCTACCGGCCGTTGATGACAAGAATGTCTACGTCATTGGCGTCTACGGCCTGCTCAACTGTGTCAGCAAAGAGACCCACCAGTCGCTCTGGTCGGTCGATCTGGTGAAGGAGTATGGCGCGACAGTCAGCAACTGGGGATTCTGCCAATCGCCCGCGCTCTACAAGGACTGGGTAATCGTCATGCCGCTCAGCAAGCAAGGCGGCGTTCTGGCGCTGGAACGGGCAACGGGTAAGGTAGCCTGGAAGAGCGAGCGTGTGGGCGAGATGGCGTGGACCAGCCCCCTGATTGCGACGATCGGCGGTGTGGACCAGATCATCATCCTCACCTCGCGCGGCGAGCCGATTATGACCGGCCTCGATGCTGCCACCGGCAAGGTCCTTTGGCGATATAAAGGTTGGGTTTGTCCTAACCCAATAGCGTCGCCCATTCTCCTGCCCGAAGACCGCATCTTCGTCACCGGCGGCTATGACGCCGGCAGCGCCCTGGTTCAGGTCAAGAAGGATGGCGAGGCGTGGACGGTCACCGAGATCTTCCGCAATAAAGTCCTTTCATCGCAGGCCCAGAACCCCGTCTTCTACAAGGGCTTCATCTACGGCAACAGTTCCGGCAATAAGCAGGGCCTGATGTGCATCGACCTGGCCGGTGAACTCAAGTGGAAAGGCGGCCCCAGCGCCAGTGATGAAGATGCCGGAAGCATTCTCATTGCCGACGACAAGCTTTACGCCTTGGGCGCTGCCGACGGCGTGCTGCGGCTCATCCGCGCCACACCTGATGGATACAAGGAACTCGGACAGATCAAGGCCGCCGAGGGTCAGGAGTTCTGGGGCCCCATGTCACTGAGCGATGGCAAGCTGATCGTCCGCTTGCGCCGGAGCCTCAAGTGCTACGACGTGAAGGCGGCCGCGAACTAATCCTGGAGACCACACAATGCTCCGCCACCTCGCCACTTGGATATTGGCAGGCGTCACCCTATCGGGTCTGGCAGCACGCGGCGACGATGTCGTCGGCTGGCGAGGCAACTGGACCGGCCTGTGGCCCGATGCACAGACGCCGGTTGAGTGGTCGCGCCTGCCGATGGGAGCCACGCGCGGGCTGCAATGCGCTACAACGCGACCGGCCGATGAATCGGCCGCCCCTCAGGGCGCCACTGCGGTGCGCGATGGTCTGATTCGAGACTGGCTGGTAATTGGTCCCTTCCCCGTCGCCGATTCCGTGAAGCAGGTCGATGAGAGCCAGATCGCCAATGAGGCCGAGCTTAAGCCGGCGGCCGGCGATAAAGTCGGCGACTTGGAGTGGAATCCGCTTGTATTGCCGCCGGAAGACCGTTGGCAGTTCGGGACCACGGAGCTGGCATGGCTCGATGTCGGCAAGGCGCTGGATGCTAAGCCAAACCAGGTGGCGTATATCCATACCTACCTCTACGCCCAAACGGCCGGCGCCGTCCGCGCTGTCGTGGAACACGGATTCGGACTGAAGGTGTGGGTGAACGGCAAACCCGCGTTCTCCGCCAACGACCGCCAATATGCCCTTGGCAGCTACCAGCAGATGGGCCGCCTGACCATCTCTGACGAATACCCCCATGCGCCCACGTTCGAGCTTCAGCTCAATAAGGGCTGGAACCGACTCCTGTGCAAACTCACCACCGCCAACAAAGCCGGCTGGAACGAGATGCGCATGTGCATGTACCTGATGGAAAAGGCCGATGCTCCTTACGAGGAAAAGAACATCCTCTGGAAGGCGCCGCTGGCCAATCGTTCCACCTCCACGCCGATCCTCGTGGGTAATCGCATCTTCGTCATGGCCGACCCCGATCAGCTCATCTGCCTCGACAAGAACACCGGCAAACAGCTCTGGACCGCTTACAACACATACTACGATGCCACGCCGCAGGCGCAGCGCGACGCCAATCCCGCCTTCAAGGACAAAGTCAAGCCGCTTTATCAGCAACTCCTGGACGAGAGCGATTACGACAAGCGTCTGGCGATCCGCCGCAAGCTCACACAGACGCTCAAGGACATCGATGATGCCACCTACAACCCTCGCGTTGAGGGCCACATGTCCAGTCATTTCGGCGTCGTCGGCTATTCCCTGCCCACGCCCTGCTCCGATGGCAAGAACGTCTACGTCTTCTGTGGCACAGGCGTCGTGGCATGCTACGACCTGGCGGGCCAGCGCCAGTGGATCACCCGCCTGAGCGTTCCCGTGTTGGTATACCCCTGCTCGCCCGCCCTGATCGGCAACACCTTTGCCGTCTTCATGGGCCATCTGCGTGGCCTGGACAAGAACACGGGCAAACTTCTATGGGAGCAGAAAGCCGTCACACAGAGTTGCGCCTCGCTCATCCCCGGCAAATTCGGCGGCGTCGAGATCATCGTCAGCCAGAAAGGCGATGTCGTTCGCGCCAGCGATGGTGCCCTGCTCTACAATAACGCTGAAAAAATCACCGGCGACACCGGCTGGAATGCCCCGGTCGTCCTGGGCAACCTGCTCTATCTGCCGTGGTATGGCGCCAGCGTGCTGAACACCCTCGACTTCTCCCAATGCATCGGTGAGAAGTGGACACCTGCCCGGACGCGCATTGAAGGCATCACCATCAGCAAACAGCCCGATGGCAAGTGGATCGACCGCTGGGCGGCGTCATCATGGCTCATCCACGATGACCTGGCCTATGTCGTGGACATCTACAAGACCCTCTACATCGTTGACTTAAAGAGCAAGCAAACTCTCGTCCGCCAGCAGCTCGATTTCGGCGGACTGATGCACTACAACGCCCTACCCGTCGCCGCCAGCCCGACGCTGTTGGGCAAGTATATTTGTCTGCTCAACAATCAGGGCGAGGCAATCATGATCGAACCGGGGCGGACCTTTAAGCCGGTTGCGAAGAACGTCATCGGCACACAACTGCCGCGCGTCTGGGCGGCGCCGCCGCAGGAGACCCTTTCCTACGCCCCGCCCATCACCGATGGCCAGCGCCTCTACCTCCGCGGCGAGCAATACCTGTATTGCATTGGGACGAAGTAGGCTCAACCGACTGTTGTAGCAGACGGGCATTGGCTATGCTGTGGGCATCAACAAGGAGTCATACATATGTTGCCTAAATGGGTGGATCAAGGCCTGGTTATGCTGTCGAATCATGAGCCGCTCACGTTTCGGATTCGTCGCGGCAGACATGCACTGGATGCGCCGCAGCAGTTCGCCTACGAGCATAGCGAGGAGTTTGTGCGCAATGCCGCCCGGTTCGGCATCACCTGCCTTCGCACCCATTACTACAAAGGTGGCGGAATCAAGTACGAATCGCCTGAGATGCGCATGACCGCCGACTTCGTGAAGCTGTGTCACACATACGGCATCCGCGTGCAGGGGTATGTCCAGCACGGCACCATCACCTACGAAACGCTGTATCTTGAGGAACCGAAGTATCGCAACTGGGTTGCACAAGACCAGTACGGCCTTAGAACCAGCATCACCTACGGCTATCAGTTCTTCCGCTACAAGCCCTGCTTCAACCAGAAGGGGCATGTGGATTACATCAAGAAGGTTATCCGCAAGGGCATCGCCGATGGGCTGGATATGTTCGGCTTCGACAATTCCGCCTGGGCGGTCGAGCCCACGGCATGCCAGTGCCCGGTGTGCAAGGCCAAATTCCGCGAGTTTCTCAACCGCAAGTATCGCATGAAAACGGCCGCCGGGCGCGCGATGGCGTGGGAGCGATTTGCCTTGAAGAGCTTCGCGTGCGTTGAGCCGCCCAATTGGCACAAGTGGGCAATGCCGATCAATCTGTTCGAGATCGATGAGCCGATGATCCAGGAGTGGGTGGATTTCAAGTGCGAGTGCATGCGCGAGAACATCGCGGAGATCGGTGACTACGCTCGCAAGCTCAAACCTGACATCGTCCTGGAATGGAACTGCTATGGCGCATCGGGCGACAACAGCATGTTCTGGGTCGGCGTCGACATCCAGCGCAACATGGCACATCTCGATGCCGTGTACAACGAGCAGGATCCCCATCCCGGCATCAACCAGGATGGCATCCTTACCTCGATGATCCGGCCATTCAAGGCGTTCAAGGCCTGCGGCAAGTTCATGCTGCCCAACTGCAACTACCACGGGAAATCCATTGAGGACGTCAAGCTCTCGATGGCCGAGAACCTCGCGTTTAACTCCGGGCACATCGGCATGATTCCCGGCGGGTTCCGCCCTGATACGGTCGATGCGAACCATGAACCATCGCGCAAGCGATACATGGAGTTCTCTTCCGCCCATCGCGATCTGTACAACGGCACTTCCAGCGTCTCCGACGTGGCAGTGCTGGAGTCCTTCGACACGCTGGCCTACACGCGGATCGATCCGCATCACTCGCTCGTGGCCGTCCACCAGATGCTGATCACCGGGAACATGCAGTACGATGTTCTCACCCTCGATCGTTTCAACGATATCGGACGATATAAGGTCGTCATCCTTCCCAATGTGCAACTGCTTAGCGAAGCGCATGCGACATTGCTGCTGGATTACGTCCGTCAGGGCGGAAACCTGCTGACTACCGAAAAGACCGGGATATATGACCAGTGGTACAGGCGGCGTGAGCGTTCGCCGCTGATGCCCGGTCCTCTGGGAAAGGGCCAGATCGGTCATGTCGAGGTGCTCGATCACCCGCGAAAGTACTCCTATAAGCCCGAAGATTGGTGCATAGACGCGCGGCTGTGGGGATTGCCCAAGAACCATCGCCAGGTCATGGGTGAGTTGCGCAAGCTGCTGGGCGGCCAAAGCGTGCTGGAGGTCAAAGCACCATTTGGCTGCGTGAGCGGACTTTTCAAGTCCGACCACCGATATATCCTTCATCTGCTCAATTACCATCGCGACCGGAGGCTCTCGAACATCGGCGTTCAACTCCAACTCCCCCGGCCGGTCAAGAGCATCACGCTGATGTCGCCGGAGGAAGGAACGGACAAGGCCGTCCCATTCCGAGCCGCCGCCGGAAGCGCCGTAAAATTCCGCGTGTCGGATTTGAAGCGATACAAGCTGTTCGTGATCGAGACCTGATGGTCTTTTCCCATTGACCGGGCGCGCGGTAGTATCCGGGCATGATCACAATCATGGCGATGGCGGCGGCGGGTATGCTCATGGCAGCGGCAGAGGCCAATGCCGATGGTGTGGTGGTGCGCGTCGGGCAGGACAGCGGCGACGTCATCGGCAACGATAGCTTCGCCCTGCAACGAGCGGCCGACGAAGTCGCACGGCGGGCCCCGGCCGGCGGCGGAACTCTATTGATTGGAGCCGGCACCTACACCATGTACGACTCGCTGCATGTGCCGGCACCGATGACCATCCGCGGGCAAGGCGAAGCGACGGTACTGCGCAAGTGCGCCCAGGTGCGTACGAAACTGCTGCAGGATTTCGACCTGAGCGAATACGTCATGAAGGTCGAGAATCCCCAGGGACTGCGCGTTGGCATGGGCATCACCCTCAAGGACTCAGCGCAGCAGAGCGGCTGGGAATGCAGCGTGCGCACGATCGTGGCGATCAAGGGCCAAGATGTCCGGCTGGACCGGCGGCCGGAGCGCGATTACGGCCTGGCTCAGGGAGCGTGGGCGCAAAACAGCTTCCCGCTGATCAGCGTCCGGCAGGTGAACGGCGTCGTCATCGAGGATCTGCTGACCGATGGCAATCTCGAGGAGAACCGCGATATTCACCTCGACGGTTGCCGCAGCGGCGGCATCTACTTCCATGATGTACGCGGGTGCACCGTTCGCCGATGCATTGCCCGCAACGTCAACGGCGACGGCATCAGTTGGCAGACCACCGAAGACATGCTCGTCGAGGACTGCCAGGCTTATGGCAACACGGGCCTGGGCCTGCATCCGGGCACTGGCTCGCCGCGCACGACGGTACGGAACTGCCGCGCGCACCACAACGGTCAAGTAGGCCTGTTCCTCTGCTGGGGCGTGCGCTTCTCGCGGTTTGAAAACAACATCCTCGAGGACAACCCCGTGGGCATCTCCATCGGCCACAAGGACGCCGACAACGTGTTCATCAACAACCAGGTCCGCCGCAACAGTCGTTACGGTGTGCTCTTCCGCGACGAAGTCGAGACCACTGCCGGGCATCGATGCACCTTCCGCGCCAACGTCATCGAGGACAATGCCCTGGGGATCCAAATCGACGGTGTCACCCGCGGCACGGTGCTGGAAGACAACGTGATTCGCGATACCCGGCCAGCCGCCGAACGCAAGCAGACTATCGCCATAAGCGTCGGCGCGAGTGCCGAGGATGCGCATATCGCATCAGGCAATCGGATTGAAGGCGAGGTGCGGTCTGCCGCGCACAAGCCGGCGACGAATCCAAGCCGCCCGTAGGGCTATTTCCCGCCAGCCTCGAAACACCCGATATCCGGCCCTTTACCGCGATATCGGCCAACGTTGATCCCGGGGAGCACGGTCCCCGCGTCGATGCATGGGCTATCGGGCTGCAGGTGGAAGTCGCTCTTTTCGGGCGCGACAAAGCGAGGGTCGGCGGAGATCCCGTGAGTCATCCATCCCTTCGCCTTCTGCACATCGATCAGATTCTCGTGGATGGTCTTGTCCATCTTCATGAATGGACCGGCTGCGTGGTACAAGTCATCGTAGTCCCACACCAGTGGCGACAGATCCCCGCTCCACTTGTCAAAGCCCATTGCCTTACCGCACCAGATGTTGTTCTTCATCACCATCTGCTGCCATCGCACGTTAGATTTGACCAGCATGGCTCGGCTCTTGGGGTCGCTGGTCCAGGCGGTATTGTGATAGAAAAACACAGGCCCTGAGCCGGTCCGCGGATCGGGCCCGCCGTTGGTCTTAAAGGGATATCCTTCGTAGCTCTCCAGCGAGGTGCCGGTGGAAATCCCGCAATTCTCCAGCGTGTTGTAGAGAATCCACGTCGGCCCATCCAGCGCCTGCGCCAGCGAGATCCCTGACAGGCTTTTATTCATGCGATTGTCGAAGATGCGCACGTTGCGGCTGAATCCATCGGTTTCGATGAAGTCGTCCGTGATACCGTCCATTGTGTTTTCATAAAAGTCGGTCTCGCTGGTCCGCGCGTTGACCTTCTCCCACGGGCCCAGATGGCTGCCATCGAATATCCCCTCGATCCGGTTGCGCCGGACGACCAAGCCACGCCCCGTGTAGTTGGCATCCGTATATGCAGCCCCAGTCTCGATCTGGTCGTGATAGCTCCACCCTTCCTCATTCTTGGAGTAGCTGAAATGCCAGTGGTTGACATCGTCGACAAACAACGAGTCCTGGATCGTGGTATTGTCGCTCTGTCCCTTGATCCACACGCCGGAATTCGTGTAGTAGACTTTGCACTTCTGGATCAGCACCTGCGAACTATCCATTAGGTTGATCGCGCTGCCGTACTCATTCCTGCCGAAGTGCCGGAACTCCAGCCCCTCGATGGTCAGGTTGGACTTGCCCGTAACCTGCAGACCAATCGTGTGGTTCGCCACATGCACGCGATAGTCAGCGATATCCGCGCCGGGCGTAAGCACGTGAATCCGCTTGCCATCACAGTAATACGCCCCGGTAAACCCGAGTTGCGTGAATGTCTTGTTGGCGCTCTTGCGGAGCGTAAGTTCAGCCATCGTCCGCAGCGGATACAAGCGGTAGTACTTCCCGCTCGCCTTCTCTTCCATCGAGACATCCCAGGTCCGGCCTGCGTACGGGGCGTTGAACGTCTCGCTTGGGCCCTTTTCCCATTTGGCTTCGACCAGAGTTGGATCATCGCCATCAATGACCGCGCGCTCATCACGATACGCGCGGATCACTACGGGCGCATCGGTCGAGCCCTTGGCCGGCACATCCAGATCACCCTCATAGTATCGCCCACCGCGCACGAAGAGCGTCACTCCGCCGGTTAGCTTGCTCAGCCCAGCCTTGATCGTCTTGAGCGGTTTGTCCAGCGTACCTGGATTCTGATCGTCGCCCGCTGCCGCGACATACACTGCATCCTTCGTCTCCGGCACGGCCGGCTCAGCGCGCGTCTGTCCGGACTCGGGCACCTTGGAGATGAGCTTTCCACCGCGATCGTAGAACTCCACCTCAACCTGGTACTTGCTGGCCGGCTTTAGCCAGAACAGGCTGCCGGCAAAAAAGCTCTCCCGCCCTACGCGCGCCAGGTCATGCAGCGGCCGGCGCTCGCCGCCTTCAATCAGGAACATCCCCACCCGGCCAATGTCGTCGACCTTTGTTCCCGCCGGGGGATCAACGATGACGCCCATCGTAGTGTAGTTGCCGTAGGTTTCCGCCTTGCCATAAGATCCAACCACACATGCAACAATCCCGATCAATACTGCAACACCGCGCATTGCTGGCTCCTTTACAATTGGCCTAAGTCTATTGCCCCATAGCAAAATAACCAGCAGGTATTTCGCGTACAAATCAGGATCCGTGGGCATCGGGTAATACTTCGTAGTCTACGACAACTCCTTAAGAACCTTCGTGAGGTGCAGGACAAGATCGTTATCAAGTCTTACCTGCTGGTCTTCGATCACGAACTGATTGTTGTACGTCAATGGTTGCGCGTCTGGAACATATCCGCGTATGGCGTACATCCGTTGCGCCGCCGCGTAGCCGGGATGAAGCCCGACACCAATACCGATGATCTCGCTGCGAGTGGCGACTGTCGCTTCTGCTCTATCCATCAGCCGCGTCGCAACACCGCGCCGCCTCGACGATGGAACGACATTCAAGTCTTGAATCTCCGGAATCCTTTGCTCCCGGAACGGAGGATAATCCGGTTCCCAGATGATCTTGAGATAACCATGGAGATGCTCGCCGCTTCGAGCGACGAGCACGATATTCTCACCTCGTTCCTGCGCGGCGAAACAGCCGCGAAAATAACCTTCGGGCTTCGGCCAGGCCAGTGAAGCGAACTGCCCGGCCAACCACTCAACCCGATCGTGTGTGAGTTGCTCGATCGTTTCGTCCATGGTTACTCCATTGACGACATAGCCTATTGCGCCGCCGACGGGGCTACGATTCGTATGGACCGGGGATGATTTTCGCCTCCAATACGATCTCCTTGCCGCCGAGGCGAACCACGCCGCCGCCCTCCGGCCGCAGGAGCACCTGCCAGGTGATCGGCGACGACCCGGCCGCACCAACACTATCGCCCTCACGGGCCAGAGATGCATTGGCCGGCCCTGCCGTTGAGAGAACGTGCAGGAACAGGTCCTCGCACGTCGCCTGGCCCGGGCGAACTTCCACGCGCCACTGCGGCAGTAGTTCCGGCGGATGGTAGCTGTGAGCCGGCTTGTAAGTCTGGCCGCCATAGGTTGGGCCGTGCATCTTCTCCATCCGAGCGGACTCGGGCAGCAATGTTTGTACGTGCAGCGATCCGCCGCCATTCTGCAGCGAGAACCCTGCGCCGCTGATCGTCGGTTCGTTCTGGCAGTGCAGGAGCCAGGTCTTCTGATATTCCGCCTGCGTGCTGATGACGCTGTCGAGCATGACGAACAGGCCGGGGCGAATGAACACGATTTGTCGCAGAACGCGGCGGGCCTTGGACGGGTCGTAGGCGGCAGTGGCGTCGCCGGCGATATAGGTGACGCGATCATCGTTGCAGTATGCGGCGATGTGGCCGCGGACGTACTCGGCCGGGTGCTGCTTCCACGACCGCAGGTCGAACGGGGCAAGCGAGCGATTGCCTTGGCCGCCATCATTGGCCGGTTCCGTTTGGCCGCCGCCGCGGGTCATCTGCCACTTCTCATCGGGTTTATTGATCAGGAGGCAGTTGTGGGCGATGGTGCGAACGAGCCAGTTGACGGCGTAGGGATCGGCCCAGCCGCAGTATTCGCCGCTTTCGTTGGCGAGGATGTCTTTGTGGAAAATCTCGAAGTTGCCGGCTTCGAAGTGCTGGTGCTGGTTGAACCACGGTCCGCACTCAAAGCGCAGCCACGTGGCATCAGGCGTCCAGTCAGAGCGGGCATAGGCCTTGCCGATGTTCTGCGCCAGGTGGGAAAGAGGCAAACGGGCGGCCGCGGGGGCCAGTGCCTTGTCGGGCGCTTCCTCGTACAGGAAATCGAACAGGCGCACGTGATCGCTGGTGCCGGCACGCCGACGGCTGGCAGTGAGCTGCGCCAGTTCACTGCCGCGAAAGTACTGGGCGATGACGGTACGCATCAAGCGCGGGAATTCTTTGAACTCGCTGTAGATCTGCTGGCCGTCGCCTTCACTGCTGTATCGCTCGGCACCACGTTCCCAGAGGCCGGGATACGGTTGGTGCAGCTCGTAGGCCAGACGCTGGTAGAAGAACTTCGGGCACAGCGCGTAGCCATCGTACCCCTCAAAGCGGCGGGCAAGCTCCAATCCCTGCACCAGATGCCAGAGGCTGTGCCGGCAGTACCAGCCGCATTCGGTCCAGCCACCGCCGGCGCCGAACTCGCGGAAGACCGGCACCAGCCCGCGCTCGTACAGGCGCGTGATGGCATAGTCGCGGAACACCCGCGCCACCGGTGTGTGCCCCCAGATGCCGTACGCGACGCGGAGATACGCGTGAAACTTGCTGGCGGCGGAATTATGGAACGGCGTCTCGTCGTCGGTGAAAGAGGCCAGCTGTTGCTCGAGATAATCGACGATGCGCTGAACTTCCTGGGGCTGGAGTTGGTCGTGGAACAGATCAAAGGCCAGGACAGCCTGCTCCATGTCAATCCACGAGTCTTGATGGTTATTCGTCGGACCGCGGCCGGCGATCGCCAGCGCCTTGTCGATGTAAGGGCGCATACGGTCGGCCGGCAGACCTTCAACCGCATGGACGATTCCGGCGGCCAGCAGGTCGTTCGTGCCGATCCATGGGTGCTTGACTCCGTCGCGCCACTGCTTGGCATCCAGACCTTTCATCCGCGCATAGAAGTCGGGGTGTTCCTCGGCACGTTGACGAAGAAACCGGCGCGGCCCAAGCAGGCACGGATGGGCACCCAGGTCGGCAGCCCAGGCACCCGTGGCAATCAACGGTTGTGGCGACGGAATGGACGGCGATGAAACTGACGACATCAAACCTCTCTTGTTGTTGGGTATCGGCAGAAGGTTACAGTCCCCGGCCGGGTAGGCAAGGGATTGGACCTTCTGCTGTTCGCACAGCGCTTGCGGGCACCTGTTTCGGCCGGCGGTACGTGCTGCATGCGTTTTGCGTCAGAGCGTTGACCGATCTTGCGAACGATTAGCCAATACGGAATCCTCCTCGCCGTCTCGAACCGTATCCCCTGTTATCCTGTTGGATTCACAGTACTCAGGTATGGTGATCAGCATTACACTGTTGAGATTGCCATCATTGCGACGGAGGTTCACATGCCGTTGTTTAGCAACGTTATCGGTCATTCGACCCCACGTTTGTCCCGCACTCGATCCACTGCTCTGAGGCTCGCCACCGCCCAACCACGGATCGAGGCAATGGAGTCTCGGATTCTACTGGCGATGCCGACGCTCTGGACGCCCACGGGTCCTGGCGGAGGCGGGGCGACGCTCTGGGCGGAGATCTCTCCCAACGGTCAGGATCTCTGGACCTGTAGTGACATGAGCGGCATCTACCACTCCAGGAACTTTGGCCAGAGCTGGCAGATGGTGAACTTCCACAACAGCATTGGCGGAGTCAATGGCGGAGCCAACTCGCAAGTGGTATTCACCAGCGACCCCAATGTTCTGTATATCGGCCCCACCAATGCCGGGCCGGTAAAGAGCACCGACGACGGAGCAACCTGGACAGCCTTGAGCGGGTGGACGTATGGCACGGCCATCTGGATTGGCGCTGATCCGTCAACGACGACCAATATTCTGGGATGCGATGGGACCAATCTGTACTTCTCCAGCAATGGCGGCACGAGTTTCACCACGGCCTACTCCTCGAGCAATCTGGCTGTCGGCGGGGCGTTCTTTGACGGCAGCAACGTCTATGTGGGCAGCAACAAAGGCTTCCTGACCTCCAGCAATGGCGGCAGCACTTTCACTCTGTCAGCGCAGCAGCCAGCCACCGCCAACATCATGTCGTTCACGGGCGCCAAACAGGGCAGCACGGTACGCCTGCTGGCTCTGACGACCAGCGACAGCTTCTGGGATGGCTACAGCCCCAGGGACCTGACCTACAACGGACTTTATCGTCTGGACGTTGGCGGAAGCTGGGTCAATGGGAGCGCGGGCGTGCGTTCCGGAGAGACTCCATACTTTGTCGCCATGGCCCAAGGCAACATCACTGTCGCATACCTGGGCGGCGGCGACCCCAATGGGCGCCCGGATGTACTCAAAAGCACGGATGGGGGTGTTACATGGAATGACACATTCTTCACCAGGCCATCGGATGTTCCCACGAACATTCCCAATGCGAACATCGCCACGGCATCCGAAGGACAGGGCGGAGATTTTGACTGGAGCTGGGGCGGACCAGCCTACGGTTTCTCAGTCTGTCCGACAGACGTCAACAAGGCGATCATATCCGAAGCTTGGGTCCATCTGACCAGCGACGGCGGTACCACCTGGCACCAGGTGTACGAGAACCAGGCTAACAGCAATCCGATGGGCCAGCTTAGCCCGCAGCATGAGATGTACACGGGTGTTGGATTGACCATGACCAGTGCTCACTACCTCACCTGGACAAGTCCGACGGACATCATGGCCGGCTACACGGACATCAATGGCGCTATCAGCACCAATGGCGGAGTATCCTGGTCGTTCCCGACGTGGAACGGCGCTGTAACCAACACACTGTACAAGACCATCTATTCCGGGGGCATGCTGTACGGCGCGACCAGCAATGTGCACGACATGTACCAATCGACCCACCTGACCGATGCCACCTGCAATCCAAGCTGGCAAACCGGCGCGGTGGTGGTGTCGGCCGACCAGGGGGCAACCTGGTCGCCTACCCCCATTCACAGTTTCGGCGTGCCGGTCATTTGGATTCAGCTCGATCCGAACAATGCCAATCGGATGTACGCATGCGCAGTGGACGGCGTGGGCAGCAACGGCGGCATCTGGGTAACCAGCAACCTGAATCTGGGCGCGGCATCCACCTGGACCAAGCTGGCCAATCCTCCGCGGACGCAAGGCCATGCCTACATCCTTCAAGTTCTGAACGATGGAACCCTGGTCGCCACCTATTCGGGCCGGATGGCGGGCAACGTTTTCACCGACAGCAGCGGTGTGTTCGTCAGCACCGATGGTGGTGCCACCTGGACGGACCGCACCGGGCCCACCATGCACTGGTACACGATGCAGATAGCAATCGACCCCACCGATCCGACCCAGAACACCTGGTACGCCGGAGTCTTTAACGCCTGGGGAGGCAACGGCAATGGCATGGGCGATCTCTACCGCACCACAGATCGCGGCGTGACCTGGACAAGGATGAACCTTGCGGGCGTGTTTGGTGTTCCCTATCCGGACGTCAGCTCAGTCACGATCAATGCGGGCACCAAAGAAATGTACGTGGTCAGCGGCAACGCCGGTCTCGCGTATGCCCCCGATGTTACGGTACCGGGCTTCTCAGCTGCCAATATTACCAATGTGACTTCCTTCCCCTTTGCCTGGAACGAGCGGGCATTCATCAACCCCTACAACTCCCAGGATGTCTGGGTTGCCGCCTTCGGCGGCGGTCTTATCGAGGGTGGCGTCGGCCCCAGCAACCTTGCTGCCACTGCCGTCAACTCTTCACAGATCAACCTGAGTTGGGCGGATAATTCCAGTAATGAGACCGGTTTTGCCATTGACCGGGCGACGGATCCTGCCTTCACGCAAAACCTGGTAACCACCACGGCCGGCCAGAACGCCACGGTCGCTTCGATCACCGGGCTGAATCCCACCACGCTCTACTACTTCCGTGTCCGCGCTACCAATGGGCCCAACGCCTCGGCCAACAGCAATCCGGCCAGCGCCATCACCCTTGCCCCTGGCCCGGCAGCCCCCTCGGGGCTCAGTGCCACGGTGATTTCCCAAACGCAGATCAGCCTCTCCTGGACGGACAACTCCAGCAATGAGGATGGCTTCTACCTGGATCGATCCACCGACAGCAGCTTTACCACCAATCTGGTGACCACCCCGGTGGCCGCCAACGTGATGACATTCAACGCCACCGGGCTGTCTTCTGGCACCACCTATTACTTCCAGGTACGTGCCTACAACGCGATCAGCCCCTCGCCCAACAGCAATACCGCCAGCGCCACGACGCTGGTCGGACTACCAGTCGCCCCGTCCGCGCTGACGGCGACGGCGATGTCGCAGGCGCAGATCAACCTCTCCTGGACGGACAATTCCAACAACGAATTGGGCTTTTATGTGGATCGATCCACCGACAGCGGCTTCGCCGCGATTGTGGTAACTACCCCAGTCGGCGCCAACGTGACGACGCTGAGCGTCACGGGGCTCTCGTCCAGCACCACCTACTACTTCCAGGTGCGCGCCTATAACGATGGCGGTCTCTCGGGCAACAGCGCCCCGGCCAGCGCTACCACGCTGGACTACCCGCCATCGGTCCCTTCGGGCCTGAGCGCAACGGTGATCTCCTTCTCGCAGATTAACCTTTCCTGGACAGACAACTCCAGCAACGAGATGGGCTTTTATCTGGATCGAGCGACCAACAGCGGTTTCAGCAGCAACCTGGTGACCAGCACCATCCCCGCCAACACGACCACGTTTGACGCCATGGGGTTGTTGCCCAACACCACCTACTACTTCCAGGTGCGTGCCTATGGCAGCGGCGGCCCCTCCGCCAACAGCAATACGGCCAGCGCCACAACCCTGCAGGTGGCGCCCTTAGCGCCCTCAGGCTTGGTGCCGACCGTGATCTCGCAGACACAGATCGACCTTTCCTGGACGGATAACTCCAGCAATGAGGATGGCTTTTACATCGACCGCGCCTCCGACAGCGGCTTTAGCAGCAATGTCCTGACCAGCACTGTGGGGGCCAACGTAAGGATCCTCAGCGCCATGGGCCTGTCGCCTAGCAACACCTATTACTTCCGGGTGCGCGCCTATAACAGTGTTGGCCCCTCGGCCAACAGTGCTCCGGCCAGCGCCACGACGTTGCCCAATGCCCCTTCGGGACTCAATGCCACGGTGACTTCGCAGACGCAGATCAATCTGTCGTGGACGGACAACAGTTCCGACGAGATCGGCTTTTATATTGACCGGGCCTCTGACAGCGCTTTTAGCACCAACCTGATCACCAGTGCCGTGGGCGCCAATGTGACGACATTCAACGCCACCGGTCTGACCTCTGCCAGCACCTATTACTTTCGCTTGCGAGCCTATAACCTCAGCGCTCCCTCGGCGAACAGCGCTTCGGCCAGCGCCACGACGCTGCACTATGCCCCGACCGACATTGCCCTGGATAATGCCTCAGTTCCGGAGAATCAGCCGTGGGGCACGCTGGTCGGCAATCTGAGCAGTACCGACCCGGATGCGGGAGACAGCTTTACCTACAGCCTGGTCTCCGGTTCGGGCAGCGAAGACAATGCCAGCTTCAGCATCGCCGGCACCCAGCTTGTGACGGCCGAGATGTTCAACTACGAGGCCAAGAACAGCTACAGCATCCGCATTCGCAGCACCGATGCGGGTGGGATGGCCTTCGAGAAGGCCTTTGTAATCGCAGTGAGCGATGTCAACGATCCCCCCACCGACATTACCCTGGATAATGCATCGGTGCCGGAGAACCAGCCTGCCGGTACGGTGGTTGGGACACTTTCCAGCACGGATGAGGATGCCGGAGACAGCTTCAGCTATTCTCTGGTGGATGGCGAAGGCAGCACGGACAACAGCAGCTTCACCATCAGCGGCGACCAGTTACAGACGACGGAGAGCTTCGATTACGAAGTAAAGACCAGCTACAGCATCCGGGTGCAGACCACCGACGCCGGGGGTCTGAGCTATGAGAAGATCTTCACCATCGCGGTGACCAACGTGAACGAACCGCCAACGGACATCGAGCTCTCCAACGCCAGTGTTCCGGAGGATCAGCCGATCGGGACGTTGGTTGGGGTACTCTCGGGGGTGAGTTCCAACGCCGGGGACACCTTCAGCTACGCCTTGGTGTCTGGGACGAATTCGGAGGACAACAGCAGTTTCCAGATCAACGACGATCAACTGGGCACGGCAATGACCTTCAACTACCTCCCCGAGCGGACGTATGCGGTCCGCATTCGCGCTACGGCCTCCACCGGTCTGTGGGTAGAGAAGGAGTTCACGATCGATGTCAGCAGCCTGCCGGAGTTTGGGCTGACGGGCGGGAAGAAGGCCGTAAGCCTGAGCACCGTGGATGATGATGGCGATATGGTGACGTTCAAGCTGTCAGGAGGAGGCCTGGGAGCCCTCTGGGGCAACCAACTGAGCCTGATCGGGACGACCAGTAAGAGCGTCCTGACGATCAGCGTGAAGCGGAGCAGGAGCGGAGATGGTCAGTACCTGGTAGGAGGGATAAGCAGCGACGGCCTGATCAAAGCGATCAACGCCAAAGGCGTGGTTCTGGGAGGCGAGGTGCTGCTGAACAATCTGGATCGAACTGCGGCGAAGACGGCGGTGAGCCTGAAGTTCCTACAGGTGGTGGATGGCGGGATCGAGTCGCAGGATCTGCCGATCAAGTCGTTGTCGCTGTTGGACTGGCAGGACAGCGATGGAGTGTCGGACCCGCTGCGTGCACCTTCGATCGGTTCGATCAGCGTCAAAGGCCGCAAGGCCAGCAGCATGGTCACGGGTTTACCCGGCGACCTGGATGCGGATGTGAGCGTGAGCGGCGGGATCAAGTCGATCCGAGTGGCCGGCACGCTGGCCGGGGATGTGACGGTAGGCACGACGATCGGGTCAATCAAAACTGGCCACACCACCGGTACGATCACCCAGGGCGGCGCCAAGAACCTGAGCACAAGCAGCGTTGTCCTGTTGCAGGATGGCGGCATCCTTGGCGGGGTGCTGCCGAGTTTAGCTGGGACATTTGCCGACCCGTCGGATATGAGCACGTGACCGCCGCGATAGCTCCGGCAGAAACTTGGGGCCGGCAGCTTGCCTGCGCAGCAGGCTATCGGCCCCGGGTGCATCGCGCCATGACCCGTACATTCGGTACCGACTCCCGCAATGCCCCAAATTGAAACGCCTCCTCGCGATCTTCCGTCTGACGTCCGCGACCCTCGCGGTATTAACGCTGTTGGTCTTCGCCTCAGCCCTGATCGACGGCATCAACGGTGCTGCTGTTCGAGGCTCACCCCGCCACGCTCACCGCCCTCTCGGCGGCCATGGATAGCGTTCGCGAGGAGCATCGTGTCGATGAAAACCCAAGGTGAACGCCAACCGATGGGCGAGGATGTAGAGATCGAATTGGGCGCGGTGGCAGACGACGGACGTGCGCTCCCCTGGAAATCCTTTCTTGACATCCAAATATCACAGAAATCCAAGCATTTTCATTGCAGGAGAGGGGACTCGAACCCCTACGCCTTTCGGCACTGGCTCCTAAGGCCAGCGCGTCTGCCAATTCCGCCACTCCTGCTTGTGTTCTGTCGGTGCAACACCTCCACGATTACGCGCGAGGTGAGTGGTGAAGTCAACTGAACTTTCACTTGCCCAGTTCCGCGCCTCGTCGGCAAGCAGCCTTCAACGCCTCAACTATAATCGCCGGCAATTGCCGGTCCTGCATGATTGTAATGGCAGCGTGGGTGGTGCCGCCGGGGCTGGTTACTTTGCGCCGAAGCTCCTCGGGAGAATCCGTCGATGTGCAGAGCATCTCGGCCGCCCCGCGCGCCGTCTGCGTTGCCAGCTGATGCGCCTGTTGCGGCGTCAGCCCCATCTCGGTCCCCGCCTTGATCATCTGCTCAACCAGGAAGAAGAAGTACGCGGGGCCTGATCCGCTGACGGACGTCACGGCATTCATCATTTCCTCGCGCACTTCCACGACTGATGCTGCCACCTCAAAGATCCGCTTCGCCGCCACCATGTCATCCGGGGTCGCATGCGTTCCGGGACAGATTGCCACCATCCCTTTGTTCACCAGCATCGGCGTATTGGGCATTGCACGCACCACGCGCAGATTCAGCTTCCCATTCAGCGTCTCCTGGATGAACTTCGTGCTGATCCCGGCCGCTATGCTGATCAGCAAATGCTTCTCTGTCACCAGGTCACGAACCCGGGACAGCATCTCCGCCATGTGCTGCGGCTTGACGCACAGCAACACCGTCTGACACTGCGTCACGATGCCCTGGGCATCCTCGATGGAACGGATCTTGAGTTGATCTGCAAACAGGCCGCGGCGCTGCGGTGAGATATCGGCCGCGATCATGTCCTGCGCGCGATACAGGCTCGCCGAAAGGACTCCGCGGGCGATCGCCTCGGCCATATTCCCAGCGCCAATGAACCCAAGACGGTTCTGCATAGCATGCTCCTGAACGTGGGTACGAAAACGCCCCCGTGCCTTGCGGGGGCGTTCCTTGTCTTTAAAAGTGGGCCCGATACGATTCGAACGTACGACCTCGTCCTTATCAGGGACGCGCTCTAACCAACTGAGCTACGAGCCCGCTCGCCGGAGGCGTTTGCTCCCGGACAGCGAAGACCAGCAGTATATGGAGCATCCCAGCGCTGTCAACGCACGCGCAAGTGATTGCCAGGCATCATGTAACACGCAATCTCAACGAAGCTGGCGTACCAGCGTCATGACGCCGTCGGCCATGATGTACCAGCCCAGAACGAACGTGCACACATACACAATATTGATGAACAGCTTGTCGCTCATCCGCTTGTTCACCCAGAAGCCGAAGATCGCCCCGGCCAGGACCACCGGGATGAACATGACCGTAAAGCCGAACTCCGCCTTCTCAAACAACCCCACCTGGTAATAGAACGGCATCTTGAGGCTGTTCAGCACGAAGAAGTACAAGGCACACGTAGCGACGAACAGTTTGCGTTCCAGTTTCAGCGGCAGCAGATACATCACAATGATCGGCCCGGCCGCGTGCGCCAGAGTTGAGGATGCCCCGGCGAACGCCCCGGTCACCAGGCCCCGCACCGGCTCAGGCACCAGGCGCACCTGTATCCCACGATACATTCGCCACCAATGCAGCCCCACCAGCAGCACCGACTCACAGCCAATCTCAATCCGCATCAGCGAGGCGACGATCTGCTGCTGGCTATGGAACCACCACAACAGCAGGCTCCCCAGCAGGACGCCCAGAAGCGTTCCCGGGATCAACCTGCGCATAACCCAGCCGGTCGTGTAACTGCTTTGCGGCGTCCCGGACGCTTCCGTGCCATGCTCTGCCGAAGGCGCGCCCGCCTTCCTCAGGAAGTACCCGCGATGTTGCCAGATCGAGATCAGATCGCCCACCACCAGCAGCGGCAGCAGCAATCCGAGTGCTGCCTGCTCTCCCCGGCCGGGAAACGCTCCATTGCCCATCGCCAGGGCCATCATCGGCACGATGATCAGCCCCACGCCACTGCCAAACCCGCTCTTGGTCACGCCGATGAAGGCAATCGCGGCCAGGGCAACGTAAAACCATGCATTGTCAAACATACTACTCTTTAGCAGCATAACTGAGCTCGCCGTAGCTGCAAGCAACGACCGTTCCTGTGTTCTGTACGCAAGGAACGCTGGCTATACAATGCCCCGCAGTGCTGAACAAACGAACGCCGTTGTGGCCAGGTGCGTGGCTGGTGATCCTGGCCTGCGCATTCCTCGTCGATCAGCCCATCTCACAATGGCTCTTCGTCCACGGCTTCCATGATTCCGAAACAGGAATCTTCAAAGGCACGCCGTGGGCCGACGCCGCGCGGTTCTTCGGCACATACTACGCCGTCATCGTACTCGCCGGCGTACTGCTGCTCGTCCGCATGCTGAGCTGGCAAAGGGCCGGGGCATTGTTGCTGTGCGCTGCGACTGCGGTCGCTACAGATATCGTCAAGTGGATTGCCGGCCGGTCGCGACCCGTAAATCCCGCTGGCCTCCTCTCTGCGCCTATGGACTTCGTCCCTTTTTCATACCGCGAATCGGGGAACTCCTTTCCATCCGGCCATGCGATGTTGGCGTTCGCAACGGCGGCCTGCCTGGCGCGGTACTACCCGAGATGGTGGCCTCTGTTCTATGCTGTGGCAACCCTTGTGGCGATGGAGCGGGTGCTGGAACTGGCACACTACCTCAGTGATGTGGTGGCGGCCGCCGGAATAGGGATTATTCTGAGCCAGGCGTGCATGCGAGCGTTGCTCCGCTGGTTCCCGGTGCCGCCACTGCCCGCAGTGAAAGCCGTTGAGGACACAAACACATGAGCGAGAGGCCGTTTCTGTCGCTGGTGATCCCTGCCTACAACGAGCAGGAAGTCATCCCTATGTTGCTACAGCGGGTTGCGGCTTCTCTTCTCCAGGTGGGCCGGCCGTTTGAAGTCATCATCGTCGACGATGGCAGCAGCGATTCCACTCCCATGCTGCTCGAGGAAGCAATGAATCGCCTGCAATGGCTCCGCGTTCTCCGCATGGCAAAGAACACCGGCCAGAGCGCCGCTTTTGAGGCGGGCTTCAGGGCAGCGCGCGGCCACGTCATCGTCACCATCGATGCCGACCTGCAAAACGATCCCGAAGAGATCCCCCGCCTGGTCGGGCTGCTGGAGACCGCAGGCGTTGACATGATCAATGGCTGGCGTAAGGATCGCCACGACACGCCGTTCCGCCGCTGGCAGTCACGCATGGCCAATCGCATCCGCAACCGTCTCAGCGGCGAGACCATCAACGATTCCGCCTGCAGTCTCAAGGTCTACAAACGGCATTGCCTTGAGGGAATGTTCATGTTCAACGGCGCCCACCGCTTCATGCCCACCCTGGTCAAGATGCGCGGCTATACGGTCCAGGAAGTGCCTGTAAAACATTCTCCACGCTACGCCGGAACCGCCAAATATGGCTTCCGCAATCGCGTCCTGCGAGCATTGAAGGATCTTCTGGGCGTTCGCTGGCTTAAGAGCCGGTATCTGCGTTACCAGGTCAGCGAACTGCCGCGCTAAATAGCGACAGTAGTGCGGCACACCGTGCCGCACGTCAGCACTTCCCCCGATTCCGACCCGCTGTGGCGCTTCTCACGCGTTCTGCAAGAGCCCGCAACAATAGGCTGCGCTCCCAGCCCGGCCGCAACGCATCTGTGATCTCTCTTACGCTCCAAAACCCGCGCGGAGATCTCCGGAATGCTAACTCCCTGCGAACAACCAACTTGCGATCTCCCATCCCCTCCAGATCGCCCTATATAGATGGAGGGACTATGCAATCTGTTAGGGGGCCCGGCTCGAATCCCGTGCAATGCGAACTCGATCAAGTTCTGTGGGACGCCTGGCTTGAGGTTCAGGACAAAGTCCTCGGCCACGAGATCGAGCTGCGCCGCCGTCTCGACCGCCGGGCCAAGATGCACGATCGCGTCCCCCGCCCGCTCTGCCTCGCCCTCAAGGCCTCCGACCGCCGCGATGAACTCGAAGCCCATCTCGCCCACACCGACCTCCACCTCATCTGCCAAAAGCGCTGCCTCAAAGGAAGACGTGCAGCATTGAGGGAATGGTGGACTCAAAACCACCCATTCCACGCTCAAATCGCCGCCTGAATGCAAAGTCGAAAACGCCTGACCGCTGATCTTCATACGATCAGCAATTCCTGGTTCGCTCATTCTTCGTGGGGCAGGCTTGCAGCCTGCCTCCGCACCACCTTCGCCCGCGCAAGCGACGGTTTTCACCACCCCACAGCGTGCCCCGCGCATGGCCTTCCGCGCGTACGCAGCAATCGACATAAAAGTCCTGACCACACGCCGCCTTGTCTATAGCGCAGGCTGGGGCCGTGCCGTGAGGGCTACAATGTCTGCGTTGCAGAATCAACCGTGATGGCCAGGACCGCACGAGCCCATGCGAAGCGAGACTTCATGGTTTCAAACTCGGCGCCTGCCTTCAGGAATGAAGCGGTCCCCTTGATCAGAAAACCAGTGCCTGGACCATTCATCCCCGGCACCTTGATGCTGCCCAGAGTAACCAGAACCTTGTTGTTGAAGGCAACATTGGCTTCAGTCTTGTGGTAATATCCGGCCGGAATCAGCAACCGGCCATCTTCCGATACCCGGACGTACGTGTTCCAGGTGTTCACCATGTGCGGACCATCGGGTCCAAGGCTGGCGATGGCAACGACTCCATCGTTCTTCAGCACCTGCAGCAGCTTCTCTGGAATCACCATGATCTTCCTCAATTCAGCAAACGCATCTTCGGTTCACGACACGATTGGGAGCTCTGTTGCTGCCCCGTCCATCAGTTCAATACGCTAAGCGCCCGCTCTGTCACGTCGGCGGGATGTCTATCACCGGGCATCGTGGTCCGCGTTCAGGTGGCGCTTGGCCCTGCGGGTTTTCCGGTCCTGGAACCATATCCCGGTTCGTTCACAAAACTCGCCCGGAGCCTTACGCTGGAACTCACAGGCCAGGTCGGCCAATGTCTTTGACGCAAGGAAGGCAAACAGCCTGCGCTCGGCTTCTTCCATGAATGCGTGGATCCGGCATGGACCTGAGACCGCCCATTCCGGAGGCTTGTCACCGAAAAGAGCGCAGTTCTGCCGGATCTCGGCACACGCAAACAAGGTTCGTCCAGGATCCACCGCCTTCAGCACGTCCATCACATGGATGCTCTGGGCCGGCCTGGCTAGCACAAAGCCGCCTGCGATGCCTTCCGTTCCTTTTACCAGTTTCGCCTTCTTGAGCCGAGTGAACACCTTTGCGAGAAACCGCTTGGGGATCCGCTGATAGCCTGCAAGATCGCTGACGCTGACCGGCGCTGGCCGAGTCGCCAGTATCAGCAGCGAATGCATCGCATACTCAGCCCCTGCACCATACATGGAAGCCTTCAAACTAATACCTCTTATGTCGTAGTATAAGCTTCTCCAGGAGCCCCGGTCAAGGGCATTGCATGTTCCAGGCATTCTGTCCCGAGATTTGGCGTACCCACCTCCCTTTACCCCTCTACCCAGAACTCCCCTTCGCGCCCTCCGGATCGTTTCCTGTAAAGTCATGAAACCTTTTCGGCGGAGGATGCGGCTTTACGACAGAGACGAATCCAAGGGGGACGGCTCTACTTACTCCGCAGAATCCAAGGGGGATGGATCTACTTACTCCAAGTCGCCGGCCGGCGCAGGCGGATTCGCGAGATGATCTGCCTAGCGCACAACGGGACGGGAGAATACCGCCCAGGGTCAGCCGTACTCCGCGCAACTCTAGGTGCTGCGTTTCAGCCGCTGCGTGGCCTTTTCAAGCCTACCCAGTATCCTGTTTGCAGACGCAACTGAGTCGGCCGCAAAGCATAGCAGCACACCCCGGATACCCGTGAATTCCAGGACCTCTTCTATCTTGTTCTCTTCCACGCCGAACCGCAGCCGCTTGCGCCCCAGCAGCGACTGCACGTCGGCCCGGTGCTCCGCGCCCATGCCAAGCGGATTGCCCAGCGTGAGCAGGCCAACGCCGGCCATCCCGGCGAAAGACCGGATCTGGTGGTTGCCCTCGCCGTGCACCTCCATGAGCGTGCATGCAAACGACGATGTGAGCCGCTCCGCATGGCGACGGATCGTTTCGGAGTAGTACTCCCGGCTGAACATCACCGAATGGTCCTCCGTCGTCACGCAGGAATCCCTCGGCATCCAGATCGGGTATACGCTGGTCATGCCTCCCATCAGGTCCTGCCTGTCCGAGACATTCCGCTGGTTCCATCGGCCGAACGAAACCAGTGCGTCCACGATACGGGAAGTGAACCGGTGGGCCTTCTCCGGCTCGTCGGCGAAATCGTAGAACATGCGCTCCGCGCTGCGTACAGCGCTGTAGGTGTCCGACACGCCCTCGATCTCATACTGCCCCACCGCGTAGCGCCCACGTGCGGTTTCGAGCAGTCGCTCGTAGTCCTCGCGGAAACGCGCGCCCCATTCGTTGCCCCAGTCGAGCGACAGATCCGCCTCAGGCACTTCCCCTGTCATGCAGGGGATCGACCAGAGCGTCTCGGCCGCGTGCCGCACCTCGCACCCCAGAAGCACGGAGATCATCGTGTGCCCGTACTGCGGCACGACCGTGGGAAAGTATTCGTCCGGCACGTCAGCGCGGAGGCGGAAGTATTCCTCCATGTGCGCCACGTAATCGCCGAGCCTGCCGTAGAACGAGCCGTCTGCCTTGCGGCCCTCCGGCTCCGGCAGATAGATCGCCGCCGGCACGCGGTCCCCGGGCTCCTCGAGATCCCAGAACCGCTTCATGCGCTCCACGGCCTCAGGGAAATTCGGTTTGTACTCCAACGCGGCCTGCATGTGCGCTCCTGGCAAGTGGATAGGGCTACTATACAGCACTGTACAATGCTTAGTGACAGGAAGTTTGATTTCGCGGGGGCGGTTGGCGATGATCCGGGGGGAGGGGGTGAGGGGTTTAGGAAGCAAAGCGATGATCGATCGAGTGGTCGAATCCGTTTCCGGAGGCGAGGTATGGGCGCTGCTCCCGCAGGCGCTGCAGGCGGAGATCGCGCTGCTCTCCCGTGAGGAGGTCCGTGAAGCGGCGATCCGCACCCTCGCCCGACCGCAGCCCGGCTCGGTGTCGCAGTCAGGCCGGCTCTTGATGAATCCGTGCCTTGCAGTGCAGTGGCTCAGCGTGTTTGAAGAGCTCGAGCTGCCGCGCCCGATGCGCGTCTACGAGCCGTGCTCGGGAGCAAGCGAACCCGTCATCCTTGCGACCCAAATGTACACCGGGGGGTTGGGCGAGTACGTCACGCTGAACCTGAACCGGCCGCTCGCCGCCCAACTCCGCCCGAAGCTGACGAACGTGCGGCTGCCGGTGACCATCATCGAAGACTATGCCCAGAACGCGCCGTCGCGGCTAACCTCCGCTTCCTTCGACGTGGCCTGCTTCCATCATGCGATCAACGACCTGCTCCAGACCGCCGTTTCTGAACCCCGCGGGATGGATACCCGCACCGTCGACTGGTGGCCCAACGAGCGAACGATGATCCAGTGGCTCGCCGAGGAGTGGCGCGCGGGCACGCTGCACCTTCGCGCCAGGCCGGCGCTGATGGACGCCGTGCGCTTCGCATCGGATCTCGTAAAGCCTGGGGGATTCCTGCTCTTCGACCACTGGACCTGGATCGGTCACCGCGAGCAGGAGTGGTTCCCCTGGGAACTGTTCTGCGACATGGTCCCGCTCACCCGCCGCTGGATCCAGGAGGAGCGCTTGCCGCTGGTGGAACGGCCGCTCCCGGGGCTCGACCCGCAGTGGTGGATGTGTCTCCAGCGCTAGAATGTTGTCTTCAGGGTCTGCGTCTGTCCCGTCTCCGCAGCGCGGTAGCCGGACTCGATGATATCGATGACGTGGCGCGCGTGCTCCGCGCAGGCGATGGAAGCAGTGCCTTCCCGCACCCAATCAACCAGTTGCATGATATCCTCGTAGACGTGCGACTCCGGCAGTTTCGCATGCACTCCCACGACGTGCGGCTGGTGGTCTCCCTCCTGCCGCATTTCCTGATCATTCACCTTCGTGCCGACAACCGAGCCGGCCGTACCAAAGATGCTGGGGTTGAAGCCCCGCGTGACGCCTCCGGCCACCGTGCCGAAAGCGAGGGCATAAACAGCATGGCCAAAATCGATGGAGATAAAGGTGCTGTCATCCATATCGCATTTAATGGTGCGGCCCCGGTACTCCCGCTTCGGCAGGCACATGCCGGACAAGGCCGTGACGCGTTTCGCCGGACCAAGCAGGCCGGTGAGATTATGCAGACAATACACCGTCACATCATACATCGGCCCTCCGCCGGGGCGACGGAAGTACCACGTGGGATCGACGTCGGTGAGCACATCGTTGCCGTTGCGGAAGTCTTCCGTGAGGTGATAATCTCCCACCCCGACACCGGTGGCGGCCCACACCACCTGCCCGATAGCGCCCTCTTTGATCTTCGCCTTGATGCGCTGGTTGAACGGGTGCAACATCATCCCGGGAGAGGCCACCAGGCGGACATTCTTCTTCGCCGCGCGGGCGATGAGGTCATCACACTCCGCGACGGTCGTGGCCATGGTCTTGTTGAAATGCACATGCTTGCCCGCTGCGATGGCCGCCAGGCCTTGCTGATAATGCAGGCCGATGGGAGAACCCAGGGTGACGGCATCAACGTTCTTATCTGCGAGCAATTCTTCCAGCGACAAGTACCATTTCGGCACACCGAACTTCTTCGCGGCGGCTTCCGCGCGCCCGGGCACGGGATCGCACACCGCGGTGATGCGCACCCGATCCTTCACATCTTCCTGCGTGAGATGATTAAACGCGCAGCGCAATCCGATGGCGCCGGCACCAACGACACCCATACCAAGGACGTCACCCATCGCTATTTCTCCCTAAAACTTCTTTAGAAACTCGCGCCACGAGAGTTTGTGTTCCCAGCCAATCGTTCTTTTCAGCTTCTTATTGGAGAGGATGCTGGCATGTCCCTCCAGTTCACGTACGGTGCTCAACAGTTCCGGCTTGAATCTCTCCACCAATTCCCGCGTCGATTCCAGCGCGGTGGTATCATCCGCATTGCAGAAGAACACGCCGTGGGGCTCAATCTCAGGCGCTTTCTCCATCAACATGCGATGCGCCACCGCTTGATCTTCACTGCTCACCCAGGCCCACAGCCAGGTGTCCCACCCTTTCGCCGGGCCTGCCTGCTGGGCCGTGCGCTGCCGGCGTTCCAGTGCGCAGATGCCGGCGGAGCGGAGCACATAGGTGCGAATCCCATAGGCGCGCGTATACGAGGCGAGCAGCTCCTCCCCTGCGTGTTTGCTGTAGGAATACGAGTCTTCGACTTCGCACGGATGTTCTTCATCAATGGGAAGGTAGGAGATGGGGAACTCCCGGCCGCTAATGCGGCCACCGTGACCCAGGGCGCAGTTGCTGCCGGTCATGACGAAAACACCGACTTTGTGCTGCAGACACGCCTGGAGCAGGAAATACGTGCCCATGATGTTGGTCTGCATGGTGTCATAGAATGGCACGCCGCGCTTCGCGTAACTCTCCCGCGATCCCGGGTGATCGCTCGCCCACGGATTCGCGGCCACGTGCTGTACCGCCTGCACGCCTTCCGTCGCGCGCAGACAGTCTTCGAAATTCGCTATCGTACCTTGCACCCACGGCCAGCGATCGGCCCCCTCCGGCCGCGAGCGCGACAGCAGCACGAGATCGTAGCCATGCGCTTCCAATTCCTTCACCACATACGGTCCAAAGCGCCCACTGGCGCCGGTCACGAGCACTTTCATGGGGCACTCTCCGTCCGCATCACAAAGATGTAACGATCGAAAACTGCGTAAACAATGTATCCCCGGCCTCGGCACTTACAATAGCCAGGATGGGACACATTTTTGCTGCTTCACCGCGCTGCGGGGCGAAGTTGCTGAATGAACCCGGCCAACTGGCGCTTGAAGCCCTCCAGTTCGGCCTGGGTATAGGGGCGACGGCCCTTGCTCTCCAGATCGATCTTGGCCATCACCTTGTCGCAGAAGGCCTGGGCAGCGGCGGCGGTGGCCTTGGCCTGGGGGTCGGCGCCCGCCTGGGCCTTCTGGCACAGGTTCCAGAGAGTCTGAAGGTAGCGGTGGTCGTTGGCCCCGTCGCGAATCAGCTCCCAGGGGGTGCGCGCCCGCTGGCCCTCCAGGGCGGTGAACGACACGCCGCTGTCGCCCTCGAAACCGTCCAGGTCGTAGTAGACGTCGGCGGGATTGGTGGAGTAGCCCCACTGGAACAGGGCCTCCACGCCCATGTCGCGGTGGGCCTTCCACAAGAACCAGCCGAACGTGTAGCGATCGGTGCCAATGTTATTGAACCAGTAGCGGCTATGGTTCTTGCGCACTGCCTCGGCCACCTTATACCGCGGGCTGTTGGCCGAGATGATGTCGATGGCCGGGATGACCGACCAGTGGTTCGGATCGCCCATGGCATCCTCGCTGACGAACTGCATGCCGGAGGCGGCCTTGCGGTGCGCCTCGAACACCTTGATGACCGTCTCGGGTGAGATGCCGTGGATCAGCGGCTCATCGGCCAGCGCCCAGGCCACGCTCAGCCAGTGGTCGGCCTTGGCGTGGCGACCCAGCTCTTCATACGCCAGCTTGATCGCCTCTTCCAGCCCCATGCCGTAGCGGTCGCGGCAGGCCTTCTCCAGGTCGCCCTCGCCGACGCGGAACATGCTGGCATAGGTGAAGCACTCGTGGTCGTAGCCGAGCTTGTGGAGCAAGTCCATGGACCGGTCGGTGGCGCTGTAGTCGAAGACGGCCTTGCCGTCCTTGAAGCCCTGGAAGGCGGGGGCGGGCGGGGTGATGGCGGTCATCCCGTGCTCTTTCTGATCGCGGAGGACTTCTTCGATGCGGCGGTCCAGGCCGAACTCGCGCCGGAAGTCCTCATCCCACCCGCCCTCGCCGCCGGTCGGGCCGGACCCGCCGTACATGCCGATGGACATCTTCGGCTCGTCGAGGGTGAAGGGGTAGACCTCCAGGCTCACCGGGATGTCGCGGGTCGCCCCGTTGAGGGCGACGCTCACCTTGCCGGTGTACTTGCCCGCCGCGGCGCTCGCCGGGATGTCCAGCGTCAGCCAGAACTGGCGGGTGACGCCGGCGACGATCGGCCAGTTCTTGAAGTCCACCAGCAGCCACGGGCTGTACTCGTAGCTGCTGGTGATCCGCCCGCCGATGCGCTTGAACTTGTAGCTCACTGCCCGCTGGCGGATCGCCGCGGCCGGGATTCTTTGTCCGCCGGGACCGCTCAGGTCGCTGACCGTCAGCGCCAGATCGCCGCAGGCTTGCAGCGGGTAAATCGAGAAGCTGAACGAGTCGTACTCGCCGGGGCAGCCGGCCAGGTCCATTTGCGGCTGGCGGGTGTCGCTGGGGTCAGCCCCGGGGGCCGAGTTGTAGGTCACCTGCTTGTCCAGCCCCCGTCCGAAGAGAATGAAGCCGGCTTTCTGCTCCTCAGGGGAGATGGCCGCGGGCTTGGGGTCGGGCTGGCGCACGACCTCGGCGTAGGTGTTGTTGAACGCCTGCTTGCGGCGGGCGTCGAGCTGGGTAAGCCACTGGGCGCCGGCCTCGGCCTGCGCGGTGGGATAGATCACCAGGTAGCTGGGCGTCAGGCCCCAGGTATCGCCGACAAAGCGCAACTCGAGATGGCCGCCGCTCACGTCAACCTCGAAGGTCTTGGGCACGAAGCGGTCGCCGACGTAGCGCTGCCAGATGTCGGTGCCGGGCAGGTCCTCCACGTCCTGGTAGCGGAAGTACCAGTGCTTGACGAACTCATCCGGCGAGAGCGTCTGCTGGAAGACCGGTTTGCCGTTGGCCTCGATGCCGCGGCTGTGGAACGGCGAGGCGTATTCCCAGAAGCCCGGCGTGTCGAGCATCACGCGGACCGTGTAGCGCCCGTCGGGCACATCCACGGCGAACTTCATGTTGTTGTCCACGCGGACAAAGTCGCCGCACAGGGCGTCGGGCTGCTCGTAGTTGCGGCCGTCACGCGTGCCGGCGCCGACCCAGCCGAAGCCGCGGTCCTTGGCGTACATCGTGTCGGGATAGACGGCCGTGAACCCCGGGAACGTCGGCGAGCTGGGCGTGCCGAAGTCGAACTTGCGCAGGCCCTCGACGGCGACTTCCTCGACGCCCTTGACCAGGCGGATGTTGTCGAAGTAGAGCGTGACATCCTTGGCCCCGAGGCAGAAGGAGATCATCTTGTGCGTGTCGAGGAACTTGCCGCTCCCCTTCTCGCCGCGCCACAGCCCGCCAACCGGGAACGACAGCGTCGAGGCGCCCGGGCGGACGGTCAACTCGTAGTTGTGCCGCAGCCAATAGTCGCCGTCGCGCGACGGCTCATCGCGGAACCAGCCAGCCAGCTTGATCGGCGCTGCGGCCATGCTGAAGCAGTCGATTTCAAGCGTGTCGTAGGCGCTCCAGTCGCCCGGGACGCGGTCAATAACCAGCGCCCCGCCGGCGGCGCGCACCTGGAACTTCAGCGCTGCCTTGCCCTGCGTAACGTGCTCGGCCACGACGCTGCCCGAGGACTTGCCGGGCTGGTCTTCCGGCCAGTCATCCACCGACCACACCGCGGATTCCGTCTCGCCGGGCTCAAAGCCCAGCAGCAGTTTGGTCTGCACCTGGCCGGCGCCCTTGACCAGGCGGAAATTGTCCAGGTAATAGGCATCGGCGCCCTGTGCGGGGAAGCTCATCACAAGCTGCTGGATCTTCTTGGGGTCGAGGAACTTGCCGCTGCCCTTCTCGCCGCGCCACAGCCCGCCGACGGGGATCACCAGCGTGTTGGCGCCCGTCCGCAGGTTTAGGGCGTTATTGTGCCGCTCCCAGTAGTCGCTGCTGCCGTCGCCGATCCACACCGAGACGCTGCCGGCGGCGCCGGGGTTGAACACGTCCAGGCACAGCTCGTCGTACCCGCTCCAGTCGGCCGGCAGCCCCGTCCAGTTGCCACAGACGACGATGAAGCCGGCGGGCACCTTGCCGGCCCGCTGACCGTGGGTGGCGTGCTCGGCGACACTCTCGATCTTGGCCCGGCCCTCGATCACCTGCATGGCGTCGGGCGATTCGAAGTCGCACAGCATCCGCTCCTCGCCCGCGCGGGCCGTCCGCGCCGTCGTGGTCGTCGCCAGGAGCACGACCGCCGCCGCTGTTGCCATCCTCGCCAGCATCCGCCCGAACTGTTCGCGCCTCAAACTCATGTCACGTCCTCCTGCCGTCAAACCCGTCGATCACCTCAGACTTGGCAGCGGTGATTCTCGTCGTTCCGAGCCCGCGTGCAAGGCACGGGCGCGCCCCGGGGGCGCCAAGACAAAGCCAAGGGAGGGCCAATGCCGCCTCGAGGAGGCTCCTTCGCACGACCGCCGCTATCGCTGCGCTCCAGTTATCGACTTTCCGGTCTCCGGCCCTTTTTCCGGCTCTGGGCTCATGCCGGGCATTGTGCCCCACCTGCGCATCCGCAACGACTCGCTCCGCAGTTCCCGCCTTCTTTGGAGTGCGGTGAATTGTGGCACATCCGCCTGGGTGGATCACCGCTTTCCAGCCGAGGAACTTGTCCCAGGCCGCACCCCAAACCGGTCTTGCAGCCATACTTTGTAATCAGCCTCACACTCCAAAATCCGCGCGGAATTTCGCAGATTCCTAACTCCATGCAAACACGCAACTTGCGATTCCCCACCCCTCCAAATCGCCCTATATAGGGAGGAACTATGCAATCTGTTACGGGACCCAGCGCCAATCCTGTGCAATCCGAACTTGATCAAGCCCTGTGGCAAGCGTGGCTCAAGATCCAGGACAAAGCCCTCGGCCACGAACTCGAACTCCGCCGCCGTCTCGACCGCCGGGCCACGATCTACGATCACGTCCCTCGCCCGCTTTGCCTCGCTATAAAAGCCTCCGACCGCCGCATCACCGACTGGACCGCTCACCTCTCCTCCCGCCACGCCGACGATAAGGGCAACGAAGCCGAGCACGATGTCCTGCTCACCGCCCGCACCATCAAGGATCTCTGCCGGCCGGTCGAACTCTACTGGGGCCAGAAGTTCCGCTCCCTCGCCGCCGAACTCGGCGCCCCCCGGCAAACCCCTCGCCGCCTCGAACGCCGCGGTATCCTCCGCTGCCGCCGCATTGCCCTTCTTGGCGGCCAGCGCGGCCTCCCCGTCCCCCTGGTCGACAGTCCCGTTCCCGCCACCGCCCCACCCGATGCCTGCGAATGGGAACACTACGGCTACCCCACGCAACTGGACCCCAGCGCCTGCGGCTATCGCCCACCCGATAAACTCTTAGCCCCCTATTGGCAACAACTTTCCGATCGCCTCCCTGACTGGTTCCAGCAGTCCCTCCGTCGCAAACCCATCTTCCGCGTCCAGCGCCGACGCATGCGCTTCATGCACTGGGTCTGGCTCTGCCCCGAATGCCAACGCGAAGTCCACACCATCTATCTCCCGCTCGGCGCCCCAGACTTCGCAACGCTCCACAACATCAAGCTCCCCTACGCCGGCCGGTACGACACCCCTGAACCACACTTCTGTTTGGCCTGCCAGCGTTGCCACCACCTCTTCGGCCTCGCCCGTACCCCCAAGTCCATCAGCAAGTCCTGGAGTCTCCTCATCGCCCACCTCTCCGGCGGCCTGCTCTTCGGCCGCGAAGTCAAACGCCCCGCTTCCTTCTCCGCCCTCCGCCAAAACAAACCTTTGGCCAGGCCCCGCTCCTCGCCCCGCCGCAACGAACTCGAATCCTACCTCGCCCACACCGACCTCCCCATAGAGGAGATCGCCCGCCGCATGCACTGGACCTGCGCCTCCGTCACCCGCGAACTCCGCGTCATCTGCAAAAAGCGCCACCTCCCCGCCACCCGCCCTGCCCTCAAACAATGGTGGACCACCCACCGCTCCCTATCCCCTCTCGCCGCCTAACGAGCCGAAACGTACGAGCCGAAAGCGTTAGCGACGGACAACGAGCCGAAAGCGTTAGCGCCGGCTCTTCTTCGCCACCAACCCATTGAGCACCCAACCCAAACCTCATATCCTCCTCACCATGTCCGTCCCATTGGCGTACTTCATCACCTTCACCACCTACGGCACCTGGCTGCACGGTCGCGATCCCGCCTCAGTCGATCGCGACCACAACATCCCTGGCACTCCTTTTCTGCCGGCCAACCCCGACCTCGAGGAATGGCGCCGGCAATCGTTGCGTGAGGATCCCTACTTCCTGGACGAAGCACGCCGACGAATCGTCCTGCACACAATCCAGGAAGTATCAACCCATCGGGGATGGAGACTCTGGGCAGTTCACGTGCGAACCAACCACGTTCATATCGTCGTCACCGCACCACCCAAAACCAAACGCCCAAACACCGTACGAACCGAAAGAAAGCGTACGAGCCGAAAGCGTTAGCGCCGACAAACGAGCCGAAAGCGTTAGCGCCGGTAAACGAGCCGAAAGCGTTAGCGCCGGTATCAATCACCCCAAAGCACCAAAGCCAGAAACGGTCATGAACGATTTCAAAGCTTGGGCCAGCCGAAAGCTGCACGAAGCCCTTACCGAGCCACCGGACAGGGAGCACTGGACGCGCCACGGGAGCACGCGCTGGCTGAACACGCAGGACTCTTTGGACGAAGCCATCCACTACGTCCTCAACGAGCAGGGCGAGCCCATGGCCTGTTTTGACGGCCGTACCCACACCCCCAACCCCTAACCCGCACCTCGAACCCAACGACCCGAAACATACGAGCCGAAAGCGTAAGCGCCGGCTCTTCTTCGCAAACCCAAACCGTCAGCGCCGGCATTCACGTCCAGAGCCGTAATCGCTGGCGCGCTGTCCTAATTCCCCCGAACAAGCACAGTGGCTTCCTGTTTTCCGGCATCAGCCCGCTCAACGGTGAATTCGTAAACCGTCCGACGGCGCGACTGCGTCTCATGTCCAAACGACTCCCCCGCTCCCACAATGAAATAAGCAAAGTCTCTGGTATCTTTCAGCACGGCTAGGTCCTGCTCCTTCCTGACAACCACCGTCACGAGCCGTGGTACGTACGCAATGTACTCGCGTCGCAAGACATGGTAACCTGCGGCCATGCCGCCGGGACTGGGCGTTACCGGACGGCGGCGGGAAGGAACAGGTGCGTGGGATGCTATTCATTGTCAAAGTGCTCATCCTGGTGTCGATGATCAAGATCGTGCTGAACACGGATCGGCCGGCAATGTGCGCTGGGATATACACCGCGATAGGGATGATATTCGGTTTGGCGCTGGGCAAAGGTATCCTCTTCGTGCTGGTCGCAGGCTTGATCGGGTACCTGCTGGCCCTGCTCTACTTCTGGTTACTGACGCGCACACAGGAGTCTGCGCTGTTCTGGGTGATCGCCGTTGTCGGCGCGCTGATTGGGCTGGTATAGGGGCATGGGGCGAACCATACGAGCCGAAAGCGTAAGCGCCGGCGCATACTGTTTATGAGCGTCACCGCCGGCACGCGACCCCAAAGCGTGAGCGCCGGCTCGATCACATCCGCACCTGGTACAATGAATGCCAACGGCACAGTGCCCCACCCTCGCCGCCTGAGCGACGCCCACCCTTCCACATTCACCACCTCGCCCACCGACCCCCCTTGCCGCTCTTCAGTCTCAAATCCCGATATCTGAAATCTCAGATCCCCTGATCCCATGTTGCCTCTTTTCCCCTAATAGTGCAGCCGCCATTGTGGTATGCTGTCTTGCCAAAGGAGGCGCCATGCCGCGATACAGCCATTGGATTATCCTCACAGGTCTTGCCCTCACCTTTGTGCCATTCCTGATCGCCCAACCGGCCGACGATCCGATATTGCAGAAGGTTCGTCAGGATGCTCTGCACGCCACCAACCCGGCCGACCGGCTCGCCGCCATCCAAAAGATCAACATGAATCCCTGGGGCGGCATGAACGACACGCTCTTTGCTGCGCTGAGCGACTCCGATCCGAAAGTCCGCGCAGCAGCCGCGTCTCTGCCAGAGCGAATTACGCAGTCGTCCTATCCTCATTTCAAGGATGCGATCATCAAGCTCGATGATCTGGCGCACAATGACCCGGACGTCTCCGTCCGCGGCGTAGCAGGGATGGCCCTTATCCACCCCTTACCCGTGCGCCTGGCTAACCGCTCCTTCCAGGAAACAATCAAGGCCGGGGATGTCGCCGAGAAGACGAAGATCGCGCAGGTGATTGCCATTATCGCGCCGAATCTGCACCCGAATGATGATGTCGAGGGCACCGGCCGGATCCTGCGCGAACTGGCCGCGGATCCCGACCAGAAGATTGCCCAGCAGGCGCTGATTGCCACGACCCGCTTCTTCTACTGGTACCACCCACAGGAGTTCGCTGTGCCCCTGATCATGGAGAGCCTGCCGCACCCCCGGTGCCTCCAGCCCCCGGCGCGGGCCGCCATGCTCGATACCGCATGCTTCCTAGGCAGAGACACTTGGGCCAAACCCGAGTACCTCAAGGCCCTGCGGGAGCACTCCGATGCCGAGTTTGCCGGGGCCGTGGCGCTCGGCTGCGAACAACTGGTCGGTGACAGGCTGGACCCCGCCAAGTTGGTGCAAGCAGAGGTGGCGGAGCACCTGTTGAGCAGTTCCTCATCGCGCGTAAGGCGAATGGCGGCCTATAGCCTGCTTACCCCTTCCCAGGCCGACCCCACGCGTGTACGTCGGGGAGTCAATGCATTGATCCTGATCGCCCAAGGACAGGACCAGGACCTAGCCGCGGATGCTCTGACGATGCTCTACGCCTATTGCGGCGGCGGGATGGAACACTACCTGGCGCTCTGGAACAAATACGAGGTGTCGCGCGAGTGGCCGAGAGACCCGCAGCTTTACGGCATCCTCAAACGACTCTATGGCGACAGAACTTCGGCCGGCCGGGTGAAAGCCATCGGGGATCTCTCTGCACTCGGATACCAGAGTGTGGCCCGACTATGGCGCGAAGTCAGTTGGGTGTTGCGCGTGGACGACGCGGAAGTACGCGCGGCCGGATTTGCCATGGCACGAGCGGCGTTACCTGAGATCGTGCGCGAGGCGGCTCAGCGGCTTGATGCCCCCGTGGCGCCCTCAACGCCCAAGGCGTTCTACACAATCGATCTGGGCAGGACGTGGTTCGCTGCACCGAAGGTGCCGACTTCCCGGATGAAAAAGGATGGCCGGCCCGCATACGAGGTGGTGATCTTTGCCTGCACCAAATGCAAAACGAGCTTTCCGGCGTATCTAATGCGCATCGCCGACGATCAGGCGACGGCCGTTGAGGCAGAAGCGTCGCTCCAGACGTCCGAAGCGAGGGAACGGCGGATACGGGCAGCCGAATATGCCGCGCCAGGGTCGAACCAATGGATCCGGCCGGCACCCGGTCAGGGCCCGGAGCAACTCTTCAGGCCCGCCTGTCCCAAAGGCTGCAAGGCGATGGCCCAGCAGGCAACGCCCAGCGACTGACACCGGGCGAGGCCACCTTAGGAGGACGACATGCCAAAAGACCCTACATCTTTTCCGCCAGAAGTGATCGAAAAACTCAACTTCTATGTCTACAGGCTAATCGACCCTCGAAACGGCGAGACGTTCTACGTTGGGAAGGGCAAGGGCAACCGTGTCTTCGCCCACGCACGCGCGGAACTGCAAGCCGATGACGGCCTCTTGGGCAACAAACTCAAGCGGATTCGAGACATCCGGTTGGCGGGGTTCGAAGTCGCCCACGTCATTCACCGGCACGGCATGAACGAGCAGACCGCGTGCGAGGTGGAAGCCGCCCTGATCGATGCGTATCCAGGCCTGACGAACGTATCCGGCGGCACGGGCAGCACAGACTATGGTATAGCGCACGCCCGCGAGATCATCTGTCGCTACGAAGCCCAGCCGGCCGTCTTTGCCCACAAAGCAGTTCTCATCAGCGTGAACCGGAGTTCGGCGGAGCGTTCGTTATACGATGCCACCCGGTACGCATGGAAAATGAGCAAGTCCAAGGCCCAGCAAGCCGACGTCGTGCTTGCGACCGTACAAGGCATCATCCGCGGCGCTTTCATCGCCGATGAATGGCTCGACGCCACACTCGAGAATTTCCCCGACCGCGCCGATGGTGAAGGCGAGCCCGGCCGAATCGGTTTTGAAGGAAAACAGGCCTCGCCTGAAATAGCGAATCTCTACGTCGGAAAACGCGTGCCGGATAAGTACCGCAAACGCGGAGCAGCTAATCCGATCCGGTACACGTGGTGAGCCCTGACCAGAGCACCGCGCGGAATCCGCCCAGGCGTAGACCCGGTTTGGCGGCGCAATGATCGAGCTTTTCGAGAACGCGAGAAGGAAGTATCTACCGAGCCAGCTTTGCCTCGTGTTTGTGGCGGAGGCCCCGCCCCGACTGCCGCAACCAGACCCAGAGACGCGAGACGCAGAGCCCCGGTTTTTCTACCTGGAGGATGTGCCGGAAGGAGACAGCCTGTTCTGTGAGATGATGAAACTCCTTTATCTTGGATCGGTAGTAACCGCGTCCGCGATCCGGCCGAGGAAACCAGAACTGCTCACTCGCTTTCGCGACGACGGTTTCTATCTCGTTGACGCCTGCGAAGACCCAATGCTGGAGGCAGGCTCCTCATACAAGAAACGACGGTTGGCAGCGGACCTGCCGGGCCTGCAGCGTAGGCTCTTTTCGTTCTGTGGAACCACGACTCCGGTCGCGCTGATCAGCGCCCTCGTCTATGAGATTTGCGCCGAACCCCTGCGTCGCGCTGGACTGAACGTCCAGAACACCGAGATGGTCAACTTCCCCGGGTCGGGCCAGCAAGCTGAATTCAGAAGAAGGATGGGAGATCTTCTAAGCCGCTACTCGATTAGCCATAGGTAGTCGCACCACCCCCGGCGTGGCGAGCCATGGCCCTATGCCAAGGAAATACGATATTGGTGAACAATGGATGCCAACGCTCCTTTGCCGGTGTCCCACAATCGCCAGACTACGGTCCGTTGTAGTGTGGAATGAGGCTCGGGCGTGTGGTTCCCCGGCCAAGTGACGCTGTACTCATCGCACCTGAACACCGTGGCATTTCGCGAGATCATAGCCTGCGCCTATCGGCTCATGGCGAATCAACACAAACCATGTGAGCAATGGCACGGCCTGCTACAATGCTAGTGATAAGGTTCAACCAAGCACATCGAACATCGGACCGCCTTTCAGCAATAGCCTTGCCGCACTCGGCTAAACCACGTTCCGCAGGTAATATGTGCGCACGATGAGCGGCCACGCGCGAAGACGGTCTCCCCGATATAGTTATATCCTGCTACATCTTTCCGGCGGGATAAACGATGGGGAACCTCGTCACGTCCTTGATGACGCAATGAACGAGGCGGCAGAGACGCTCGGGGTGGACTTCTGGGTTCAACCGGTTCGGCTCCACTGCAAATCCGGCCACGCGGAGCCTCGCATCTTCTTCTCACTTGAGCGAGGGCGACGAGACGATACGGAAGCGGAACGGATCGCGGAAGCCGTGCTAATGCTTGGTCAGGTGTTCAACGGGACGGGATTGGAGCTGGACGCCAGCCACCTATCGTTCCCGCTACGGTCGTCAAAACTCCGACGCTCGCGCTCTATCTCACTGGAAGCGATAGTGAGCGAGGTCGAGTCAACTGCCGATGCACGCGCAATCTTCAGTAGCGCACTGATCGCGGGAAGCTACGGTCTCTCCACCCATATGGTTGCATTGGCTATCCGCGCGTGCCCTGTATTGCTGCGCAACGAGAAGTTGCGCTTTGCCGCCGCATTCCTCTGCGTGTCTATGCACGACTTTTACGTGTCGCCGGGCGGGCTTCGCGATGCATTGGACGATGGTGACCGAATCCCCACGCGCGCCGCTGAACTGGCTAGTTGGGAGGCGTCGTATCAAAACTCGTACAAATGCATCGAGGCCGTCATCGGTGATCCGCCACGCGACGAATCACGCTACCGTGCGAAACTCCTAGCTGCCGGCCTCGATCCAGAAGAGGAGGTCGGCTACCAAACAAAGGCAAAGGTCGCGGACGTGATTCGCGAGATGAACCGACTTCGGGATACGCGGGTGGCGCACGGATCGACTCTGCGCGGCATCAAGCTTCACCAAATGGTCGAGTTCCAAGCATGCGCCACCTATGTCCTGGAGATTGCGATCGAACGGGCCTACGGCGGGAGGTTGTACGCTGGTACCTAGAGACGCCGCTCGAGACGTGAACGCAACAGGCATCGGGAACTGATTGTCTGGACTCCTTCCTCCGCTGGCTCACGTCGAGGAATCTGCGCCACCACGGTGCTGATCTGCTCACGACGACGCCCTCGGTCTCGATCCTGCAGAACAACCAGGCAATCACAGCGTCATGTCCTCGAACCACTCCCGCAATCGTGCATTCGACGGGTAACGCCCAAACGCATCGAAGTAGTTGAACAAGAGTGGAACGGGGACGTAACTAGTGTCTTTGGTCGTGGCAACATACCGACATCGGCAAACCCTTGGCAAATAGACGCATTCTCTGCGGTCTTTGCGATCTCTGCGGTTAGATCCCCTTTGCGCCTTCGCGGCTTTGCGTGAGAAGAAGTCTGTTCTGCGCCTGCTGTTCCGCTCCGCTCCACCGGCTATGGCGTCCTGTGCTGGACGCCCTCGGCTCCCGGTGAGTACCCCTTCGCCTTGCTGACGCTGTCGCATCCCGATGCTTCGGGATGCCGTCGGCACGGCCGCCGTCTATCTTCATCCGGATAAGGGTCAAAGCATATCCGGATAAGGGGTCAAAGCATATTATCGCAAGCCCACTCTGTCATGGACTCCCTGGCGCCCCGGCTGCTCCTGTATCCTCTGCGAGCTCCGCGCTCTCCGCGCGAGGCGATATTTTCAATCTGTGTGAATCGGTGCAAATCTGTGGACAGAAAGGATTGCGTCTACTGTTCGCCATCACGATCCTGACGCTGTCGCGGCTGTTTTCACCGCCTGTTATCCGGAGTGAAAAAGGCGCACTCTCTTTGCGGTCTTTGTGCTCTTTGCGGCTAAACCCCTTCGTGTCTTCGCGTGAGGAGAAGGTTGGGTCGCGCCTGCTGTTCCGCTTCGCTCCACCGGCTATGGCGTCCTGTGTTGGACGCCCTCGGCTCCCGGCGAATACGCCTTCGCCTTGCTGACGCTATAGCGGTGCAATCACGACCACCGGCAGAGCCGGTGGTATGAGGAAGGCCCCTAAAAGGGGCCGATGACAACTACTTGAACAACTGGTTGCCTTGATCCAAGTCTTGGTCCAGTTTCTCCTGCTCGCGGATGTACTTCCGGATCTCTTCC
>CAIQIQ010000018.1 GCA_903871935.1 uncultured Phycisphaerales bacterium | reverse complement strand
TCCTTCTGCTGCACGCCATCCATGGCGCCGGCAGGTATACCACAATCTCCAAAACCAAAACAGAGCAATTACACGATACCACGCGAATTCCTCAGGGCGATCGATTTGCTGTTTCGTGCCGTGGCACGGTAAATAGTTACCAATTGAGGCCAACGCAAAGGGGCCACTCGTAATATTGTGGACCTCGCTGAGTAAGCCAAGGAGTAATGATATTGAGTTGCTCCACCGCCCTGTGACATACTGGTGTCACACCCCCTCGCTACGCTCCCCTCCGTCGGCGCGGGTTGTTCCCGCGCCAACTCGCACTCTATTCACACGCAAGGAGACCCATTCATGCATTCGCAAACTCCCGCCGCCATCAATCCTGACCACGATCACGACCCCCTAAAACTCTCGCCCCAGCAGGTCCAGGCCGCCAACCTCCTCGCCTCCGGCTCACCCATCGAGGATGTCTGCACCAAGCAAAACATCGGCCGGACTACCCTCTACCGCTGGCGGCAACTCCCTTCCTTCGCCGCCTACCTCAACCAGCTCACCCGCCAGTACGCCGATCAGGCCATCACCCAGTCCACCCATCTCCTGGCCACTGCCATGCACTTCCTCCAGCAGAAGCTCACCGACTCCAACACCCCCCTTGAGATGCAGCTTCGCATCGCCTTCCGAATCGCCGCCCTCTACTCCCGGCCCAGCTACCTCCGCTTCCTGCAGAACCTGCCGGATGATCCTGCGGGTGTCGAAGGGCAGCAGATGCGCCAAGGCCTCGTCACTGCCGGATTGCCTGCCGATACGACATTGGATGGCAGCGATATCGAGCTCTTCCGTGACTACCAGCACGACTCTCTCCAGAAGGCCCAAGCCTTTGATGCCCGCTTCTGCTCCACCCCCTCTACCGCCACCACCCCGGCCGTCCGGCCCCAACGGACCAAAATGGAACAAAACGAGACACCGGGCGCGAAAGATAGGTGTTCCACCGCCATCGATGCCGCCCTGGCCGGCATCCGTCACCAGATCGCCACCGCTGCCGCGTGAGATGAGCTGTGTTGTGCCCTCTTCCCTGTGGCACGGCGCCCTTTCTTCGCCCATAACAAGGCTTCCACCCCCACGGCCCCGGTGGTATCGTGTTGAGGTGACGGAACCTTTGTCCGGTATGGGCGTCTAACGTGGCAGAAAGCGTGAGCAGCATATCGACGGATGCACCCGCGATGTTGGCTGCGGCCGGGTTCAATCCGCAGGCCGCGCAGCAGACGGCTGCGCAGCGGGATCAGGACTGCATCCGCAAGGCATTGTCGGGCGATCGTGGTGCATTCGCCGATCTGGCCCTCGCCTGGCAGGACCGGATCTTTAACGCACTTCGGAAGATGACTGGAAACGAACAGGATGCGGCCGACCTCACTCAGGAGACCTTCCTGAGGGCTCTTTCGGGCCTGGCGAGTTTCCGCAATGAGTCTTCGGCATATACCTGGCTCTTCCGTATTGCCATGAACCTCGCCGCCAGCCGCCATCGCCAGCTTGTGCGACGTAAGACGGTGCAGGAAAGCCAGTTACGGACGGCAAACGCCGATGGCGTAGAACGCCCTGGGATATTTGATACTCAGCGGTCAGCCGGCGAGGCTCCGGAATGCTCCGCCGAGAAACAGGAACGCAATCAGGTCGTCCTGGCCGCGTTGGGACGATTGAATGAAGAACAGCGCAAGCTGCTGGTAATGCGTGACATCGAGCAGATCGACTACCAGCAGATTGCGGAGATGCTCAATGTTCCACTGGGAACGCTAAAGAGCAGGCTCTTCCGGGCCCGGCTTGCCCTGCGGGAGGAGCTCAAAGGATACTTTGAAGCACACGAGACCGTGACACCATGAGCCAGCCGCCGAACATGGAAGAGATTCTGATCGACTACCTCGACGGGACGCTCGACGCCACCCGTCGCAGGGCCGTCGAAACTCTGCTGAAGCATGATGCCAAGATGCGCAAGGCACTGTCCGTCATGCGGCAGGTTCGGGGTGCTCTGGGCGATCTGCCGATTGAGCCGATGCCCGCGCCAGCCGCCATCGCTCTGCAGGAGCAATTGCGCCCGCCAACAGAGCCATCTATTCCGCTCTATTCGCCAAAGTGGCTGATTCGCCTGGCGGCGGCGTTTGCGATCGCTGTCACGGCCGGACTGATTATCTGGTCGGTGCTGCCGCCGCCAATGGACCAGCGGACGGTCGCGATGAACAGCGTTTCCTCACTGGCTGCGCGCAGTGTTGCTTTCGATACGAAGAAAGATTCCTCGGTGGCCAAACTTGGCGACACTATGGAACCCAGCTTGGCCACAAGAGCCGGCGGCCCTGAGCAACTGCGAGCGGACGATGCGGCGTCGGAGAATGAACCAACGCTGATGGTCGTCGTCGCCAATGACATCGGCGGCACCGAGCGCGAGATCCGCAACCTGCTGACCCTGAATAACATCAACTACGAGTCCGTGCCGGCCAGCGTTGCTGAACGGGTTGAGGTGGCGAAAGAAGTTCAGACGCCCGGCGGCGGATTCGCCAGCGATGCGGCCATGGGTGCGGCGGCCCCTGCCCCCGCTGCACTCCAAGCTGACAAGGAAAAGTCAGAGGAGAAGATGGCACGATCGGCCAGCGAAGCGCCGGCTGCAGCGGCGCCATCCGCCGTAGCGGCCGGACCCGCGCCTGCCGGACATGTCACGCCCTCCCCGGTGCCGACACCACTCGCGCCCTCCGCCAGAGCTGCTGGTGCCGGCGGAGGCGGACAAGGCATGGGAGGTGGATCGCGACGTGACACGGCACAGGCCCTCGCCAGCGCCAAGCCGATCGCGCAACAGTTTGGCGCTGCCACGGAAAAGAGATCACAGACCGGCGGTGGGCGAACAGCGTCGGAGCCCTACGGCATGGTCGTTGCCCGTAACGTTACGCCCGACCAGCTTGGGAAAATCCGCTCCGGGCTTCAGAATGCTTCGCGTGCCGGCAACCTGCGTGTTGTGGATCCTTCGGCCAACCGAGTCACTCAGGCGCAGACGTACAGGAAACAGGCTCCAGACCGCAGCGAGCAGACAAACCTCAACCAGCGGCAGGTGCAGACGCAGAGTCCGTGGCAATACAGCAACAGCCAGGCCATCCAGAACAGCCAGGAGCTGGCGCAGAATACGACACAGCCGCCGATCTCCTACTCCCCACGCTACGACGTGACGATTGTCGTACAGGGCGAAGGCGCAGCAGCAGCAAGTATCCCGACCTGGCCCGCGCCGGCCACTACGTCCAATTCCACACTACCATCCACAAACCCGGCTCCCTAAAGAAATAAGGGGTCGGGAGTCTTTTAAAAAGACTCCCGACCCCTTTTTCTTTGTTACTTGCCCTTGATCGCTTCGGCATCACGGGCGCACAGATCGGGGTGGGCCGCTATCGATCCCACATCCGGCCGACGCTTCCAGCTTCGGGCACAGGCCTGGTACGTCTCACGCCGATCCACCGCCGTCACCTTCGTCTCGACGCCGGCCACCACGCTGTGATAGCCACAGCCGACGACGTCCTCCAGGTCGACGCCATACTCTTGCAGGCGCTTCAGCAGCCCGGCATCGGCGACCTCATACACCACCTCGGCATCCAGCGCCTTGTTCATGCCCGTGCTCTTCTTCAGGGCATCCAGTTGCAGCAGCGCCTTCTCGCGCAGGTCAAACAGGAGCTTCCACTCGGTCCGCACCTCCTCGCTGATCTCTTGCCCCGTCGGCGCCGGCAGCGAAGCCAGATGCACACTCGCTAACTCTTCTTCACCTGCCGGCTTGTGCTGGATGTGTTCCCATGCCTCATCCGCCGTAAAGACCAACATCGGCGCCAGCAGCCTGGTCAGCACGTTCACCATCTTGTACATCACCGTCTGGCAGCGCCTGCGAAGCGGCGAATCCGGCCGCTCGCAATAGAGCCGGTCTTTCATCGCATTGCCGTACATGGAGCTGATCTGCACCGAGCAGAAATCATGCAGCAGGCGGAACGCCCGATGCATCTGATACGTGTCGTACGCATCGACCGTGTCCCTGATCAACGTATCCACTTGATCCAGCGCCCACGCATCTAGCGACCGCGGCGGAATCGTCTGCGTATGCTGCTTGGGATCAAAGTCGTACAGGTTCGAGAGCAAATACCGCACTGTATTGCGGATCTTCCGGTACTTGTCGCCGAACTCCTGGATGGTCTTGGGGCTGGTCGGGATATCGCCCTGGTAATCGACGCTGCAGCACCAGAGTCGCAGCAGATCCGCGCCATGCCGGTTCACTTCATCGACGGCCTTTACATACTCCTTGTCGCTCTTGCTGACCTTCGTGCCATCGGGCTTGACGATAAACCCATGCGTCAACACCTGCCGATACGGCGGCACACCGTTGAAGCCCAGGCTGGGCAGCAGAGAAAGCTGGAACCAGCCGCGATGCTGATCCGAGCCTTCCAGGTACAGATCGCACGGAAACTTATGTCCGTCCCGTTTCTGCAGCACATCGTGCCAGGATGAGCCAGACTCAAACCAGACATCGAAGATGTCGGTTTCCTTACGAAGCTTGTCCTTGGGGAAATTCACTCCGGTATCGACACCATCCAGCAGTTCCACCGGTGTGAGCTTGAACCAGGCCTCCGAGCCATGCGCGGCAAAATGCTTCGCCACCGCCCGCACGGTTTGCGGCGTCAGCAGCGCCTCGCCCTGCTCGTTGTAGAATACCGGGATCGGCAAGCCCCACGCCCGCTGCCGTGAGATGCACCAGTCCGGCCGGCTTTCCAGCATGCCGGTGATCCGCGCTTGCCCCCAGGCGGGAATGAACTCCACGGTGCCCTTGGCGGCATCCAGTGCTCGCCGGCGCAGGCTCTTGGGTTCAGTTGACTCACTCGCCAGCTTGTAGGCTTTGTCGACGCCCACAAACCACTGCTCGGTCGCCCGGAAAATGATCGGCGTCTTGCTTCGCCAGTCATGCGGATAGCTGTGGGTGATCCTTGCCTCCTTGAGCAGCAGACCATCGGTCTTGAGGCGTTCAACGATGACGGCATTGGCCTTGAACACATGCAGGCCCTGCAGCCAGTCGGGTGCCGTCTTGTCGAAGGTACCATTGTGCAGCACCGGGCAGTAGACCTGCAGGCCGTTGGCCAGGCCCGTGAGATAGTCATCCTCACCATGGCCAGGCGCGGTATGCACCAGGCCGGTGCCATCCTCGGTTGTCACATAGAGTGCCGGAAGAATGTTGCCGATCCGGTCGATGAACGGATGCCGATACGCCACCTTGCTCTCTACCAGTGCCACTCCCTTGACCGGCTCCGAGGTGGCCAACACCTCAAAACCATCGAGCACCTTGCCCGCAAGCTTCTGCGCCACAACGCTGGTCCGCACCAACCCATCACGACGATAGGTCACCGCAACGTAGTCCACCTCAGGGTGCACGGCCACCGCCAGATTGGCCGGTAACGTCCATGGTGTAGTCGTCCATACCAGCAGGTGCATGTCGGTTACAACACCGCCAAAGATCGCTGCAACGGACGCCGTGTCATTGAGCGGGAACTCCACATAAACGCTCAGATCCTCGACATCCTTGTACTCCAACTCCGCATCGGCCAGCGCTGTCTGGTTCGAGATCGACCACGGCACCGGCTTAAGTTTCTTATAGACCAGAGCGTTTTCGACAAACTTCGCAAACACCTCCAGTGTGCTGGCCTCAAAGCCCGGCACCATCGTCCAGTACGGATGTGCCCAGTCGCCCAAGACGCCCAGGCGCTGGAACTGCTCATTCTGGATCGCCGCGTATTTCGCCGCATAGTCGAAGCACTTCTTACGTACCTCGAGTACGCTCATCTCGCGCATCTTCGGCCCCAGATCCTGCTGGATCTTGTGCTCGATTGGCAACCCGTGGCAGTCCCAGCCCGGGACGTAGGGCACCCGATGCCCCTGCATGGTGCGGAAGCGGATCACGCAATCCTTGAGCGTCTTGTTGATCAAGTGGCCGATATGGATGTCACCATTGGCAAACGGCGGCCCATCATGCAGTATCCAGAGCGGGTCATTGGCGTGACGCTGGAGAACCTTCTGATAGAGATCCATCTCCTGCCACTTCTTCAGCCTGGCAGGCTCATTCTGCACCAGCTTGGCCTCCATCGGGAATGTGGTGTTCGGCAGGTTCAGAGACTGCTTGTAGAGGCTCTTTTTGTCTTTGTCTTCGCTCATAGTCGTCATCCGATGCGTCTGATCCAACACTAAACTTTCACAGAAACAAAAACCGCCCGGCCGTTCGGGCAGGGCGGTTGTCTCGTTCTCAATAGAGGTACACGACTGGCCCTACCCGCTATATCGCGGGCTAATGATGCTCCGGCCAATCGCTATGCTATATCGCATGGGCCTCAGTATGCATCGACGGCAGAAAACCGTCAACCCCCAACTCACGCCCCTTCGCGGGTGATGATCTTGAAGTCCTCACGCTCGCCAACGCCTCGGAGCGGGTAGTCCTTCCGCAGAGGGTAGCTGCCGTAGGCGCTCCAGGTCAGGATCCGCCTAAGATCGGGATGCCCCACAAAGATGATCCCGAACATGTCGTACGCCTCGCGTTCCATCCAGTCCGCGCCCGGCCAAACCGGATAGACACTATCCACTTTCAGCCCCGGATCGCCCTGCTCAAGTACATCCCTATCCTGTGGCGCGGTCTTCGGAGCGGTTGTCGTCGTCGGATCAACAAACACCTTCAACCACAGTCGCGAACCCGTCTCAGTGGCAAGCAGCCCATAGTTCACCGCAAAGCGGTGCGTGGCACCTGGATAATTCAGGTAATCCACGCCATTCAGTTCAAAAAGCATGTCGTAACGCAGCGCCGGCTCGTCGCGCAGATACTGGCAGACCTCGCGGATATTCTCGCGCGGGACGACCACCGTCACCATGTCACGGAATGAGCCCACCAGAAACTTCACCTGTGGAAACTGAGCCTTAAGCTTCGGAAGAGCCGGATGATCGGGAACCTGCGCCATATCGTCCTTTCAATCGCCCGGCCGCACCAGCACCGGGTACAAGCGGATTGTTGATGCACAAGGCCGACCCGTCAAGGTGCTCCGCTCCAACCCCCCTCCCTGCCATTGCAGCCTCCGCTGCCCCGGTTAGCATCTTCGCCGTTATGGAAGCAGTACCATTTCGCGTGGATGGAAAGGTGGCGTTGGCGACAGGCGCCGGCCGAGGGATCGGTTTGGCGATGGCTCGCGCCCTGGCTGCGGCAGGAGCGGCCGTCGCCATCCAGGATATTGACCTGGACGTTGCCAACGCCGAAGTTGCCAGGATCCGCTCCCAGGGCGGTAAAGCCATCGCACTAGGCGGCGACTTGAGCGACCTCACACTCCCCCAGCAGCTCGTCGAACAGACCGTTGCCCACCTGGGTTCCATCGACATCCTGATCAACAACGGCGCGATCCAGTCAAATGGCTCATGGCTGGAGATGCCCGTCGAAGAGATGCAGAAGCAGTTCGACTGCGACCTTCTGGGTCCCATTCTCTTCTCCCGGTATGCCGTGCCTCATATGAAGGCCAGGAAGTGGGGCAGAATCATCAACATCGGCTCCATCCAACAGCGCGGAGCAAACCCGCACATGCTCCCCTACTCGCTCTCCAAGGCCGCGATGGAGAAGTTTACGATGGCCCTCGCGCGGGACCTGGCAAAGGACCAGATCACCGTCAACTGCGTCGCCCCCGGATGGATCAATACCTGGCGAAACCGCGATGACTTTAAGACGGAAGAAGAGACGAAACAGAAGGGCAGACACATTCCGTTGGGCCGGATTGGCATACCCGAGGACTTTGCCGGCATCGCCCTTTTGCTCTGCAGCGAAGCCGGCAGCTACATCACCGGACAAACAATCTTTGTCGATGGCGGGTTGAGTGCACATTAAGGGAAGAAGTGATCAAGACGCTCGAACCATTCTGCCAGCTTTCGCTGCGATGGAGCTATCTGCCCTGCCATTGGGATTTCTCCATCGACCGCGAGGCGGCCGACTACTTCATCGATTTCTTCCGCGGCCAGTTCGACCGCACGCTGACGATTGCCCAGCGGCAGTTCATCGCTCGCGGCGCTGATGCAGCCGATGTGGGCAAACGCGCCGCGGCATGCCGAAGCGAGTTTGGTGCCTACCTCGATGCGTTGCAGGCGAGCCCGGCGAAGTTCGGCCGGCCGACCCTGCTCACCACCGACTATGTTCGAGATGACATCCTCCGCAGCGCCGGCTTCGCCGATCCATACTACGAGATCAAACATCACGACAACGAGCAGGTGCTGCAACTGCTTCCGGAGGTCTGCCGCGATATCGATCGCCGCGCCGAACCGCAGCGCCTGCAGGCCGTAATCGATGGGGCACTGGCCGGCAATATCTTCGATATGGGCGTGCCCGCGACCGCGCGGCGAATGATGGAGAAGACGCTCTCTTTCCTGCACACGCGCGACAACCTGCTTCGCCGGCCATGGTTGGTAGATGACTTCGACACCTTTGCCGCGCGCATGCTCCAGGGGCCGCTGCACCATAAGGCCGTGATCTTCGTCGACAACGCCGGCGCCGACTTCGTTCTGGGAATGCTGCCGCTGGTGCGGTATCTCGCCCAACGCGGAACGGAGACAGTGGTCGTAGGCAATGAGCTGCCCACCCTGAACGATATGACGCTGCGTGACATGCGCGAGATCTGGCCGGACGTCCTCAATGCTGAGCCATCGCTGGCTTCCCTGCCGATCAAGCTTCTTTCTTCTGGCACGGGGGCGCCGCTGATCGATCTGTCGGCCGTCTCACCGAAACTGAACCGCGCGGCTGCCGACGCCGACCTCGTCGTCATCGAAGGCATGGGGCGGGCACTGGAAAGCAACTTCTTCACCCGCTTTGACTGCGACGTCTTGAAGATCGCGATGATAAAGGATGAATACGTCGCCAGGTGGCTAGACGGCGAACTCTACGACGTTGTGTGCCGGTTCGAACCCTCCGAGGCGTAGGTCGGCTTCTTGTTGCTGATCCGCACTACCGTTCTGCAATAGTGCCCGGCACTCGCATTGGGCCAACGCATTTCAGTGGGACCCGCGTCGGAAGTTACAAGAACAGCGATGAGTCAATCAGCGCAACGACAAAACAGAACCGCCCGCGGCTGTCAGGCCACGGGCGGTTCTTTCTATCTGATCAAGCTACCTCTTCGAGGTTACTAGACCCTCTGAGCGGGGCTCTTGATGACCACGCCATTGAGCTTGACGTAGGCCACGCTTCCACGACCAACCTGGGCATCATCGACAACCTGGCCAAGCATCGTCCACTTGCCATTGTTGAGTGTCAGAGCTTCCAGATCAGAGATGGCTCCGCCAACCGCGATGTTATTGCCGGTTCCGACGAAGAACCCACCGAGATAGCTGGTTCCGTTGGCACCGGAGTTGCCGTTCGCGTCCAAGCCTGCCTCAGTGGTCCCGAGGATACGGGCCACATCCGCACTGCTGAACGCAGCACCGAGGCTCAGGCCGCTGCCGGTGAGCACGCCGCTGGTCTCCACGCCGACGCTTCCAGCCACAGACACCTTATTGGCGTTCTGTGCGGAGATCGACACGGCCGAGCCACCGACGTTCACATTCGACATCGTCTTGCCGCTGCGAATCACACCAGCGTTTCCATGCACGTTGATGTTCTTCACGGTGCTGGAGGCAACCAGCACGTCGGCGTTGCCACGCACCTGAACGTTCTGCAGCGAGGTACCACCGTTGATGGTGCCCACGTCGCCGAGCAGGTTGACACCGTTGATGCTGCCTGCGGCCATCATGCTGCCGACGTCGCCGCCAGCACTGAAGGTCTTCACCGCACTGCCGGCGCCGGCGAAGGCGAGTGTATCAACCTTGCCTTCGATCACGCCGTTGGTGAGGGTGAACTTCTTGGCAGTAGACGCGCCGATGGTTCCGACGTTGGCCGAACCACTGCGTGCGCCGCCCTTGATCTCGTTGGCCAGAGCCTTCTCGTTGCTGGAATTCGCCTTGCTTCCGGCCTGAGTCGTGGATCCATCAGTTGCTGCACCGAAGGAGGTGTCAGAGGACACGACACCGAAGGTGGAAGCACTGCTGCCGCTGAAGGTCACTGTCTCAAGGAAGCCGTTGTTGACGACCAGCTTGGCGGTGCCGGACTTCAGCGACGCGGTGATGTACTTATCGCTGTTGGAAGAGGTGTCGAGACGCAGACTGTTCTCCCAAGCGATGAAGTAAGTCTTGCCGCTAACCTTACCGATGTCCGCAGTCACCAAACCGTAGTTGGTGCCGCCAGCAACCAGCGAGCCGAAGCCGCCGCCACCGATCTGGACATCCATGCCATCAGCGACGAAGGCATTGTCGTCGGCATTACCGGTATGACCGATATTGCCGCCGACCGTCGCATCGCCGAGCTGACCTTCGATCCTCAGGGAGCCATTACCCTCTTCGGAGCCACCGTCGAGGTTGCCACTGACAGTCAGGGTGTCAACCGTGCCATCCACGGAGATGTTGGCCGCGTCACCCGCGATCGTCAGGGACTTGACCTCAACCTGGGCGGAAGAGGTGGAGCCATCGATCGGGCCGGAGGTCATAGCACTGGTCAGCACCCAGACGCCAACCGGGCCGCCCGTGGAGCTGACGTTGATGCTGTTGAACACGACGTTGCCATCCGTGACCGTATAGTCCACCGTGGCGTTGCCGTTGGTCGTCTGCACGGAGTACATCACGCCACCCTCACTGAACTTCAGGGCGTTGCCGGAGGCAACAGTTACCTGACCGCCAGACGGGTTGCGAAGGACGCCGGTTGTACCCAGAACCACCTTATCGACATTTACCGACTGGGCAGACAGGCCACCCAGATCGCCGCCGACCTTTATCGTACCGTTGATGCTGCCCAGAGGAGCAGCAATACCACCGGTAGCGGTGCCAACAAGGCCCGCGATGCCAACGTCACCCGCTGTGGCCAGGTCGATATAGATATCGCCAAGGTACGAGTAGACATTGCCGATGCCCTTGTTGCCGTTCGGGCCCACGGCCACATACTCCAAGGTGTTCGGATCAATCTCGACGCCACCATTGGCCTTCAGGACCACTGGATTTGCCGCCGAGCCGATATCGCCGGTCATGGCCTTCACATCGCCGATGCTGCCGCCAGCAGTGGCGCTCAGGACAGCGATGCCCTGCCGGCCGATGATGTCACCGATGTCGCCAGTCACTGCATGCAGGTTAACACCAGCCGGGCTGCCCTGAATGCGCAACCCGTTGAAGCTGAGATCTATCGCAGCGGCTTCGCCGATGTCCTTCGCGGAATCGATAGCAGCGTGGTCCCAGCCGATGCCGTTGTGGGCGGTGACCTTCAGGTCGCCGACCTTGATGCCAGCCGACAGGCCGCCAAGATTCAGCGTCAGGGGGATCGCCGCGCCAACCGCGCCAACCGTGGTGTCAAAGCCAGCGATGCTTCCGCCAGCCGTGATGTTGTAGAAGCCAATGTCTCTGTAAGCACTGATCTGACCGATGTCGCCGGCGGCGCGGATGAAGGTCTGGGAATTCACATTGATGCCCAGCGTGCCGGTAGCGGTGATCTTGTCAAGGTCAACGTTGAGATTGAAGCCAGAGGACTCATAACCACCGGTGGAGATTCCAGCGTCGACGCCGAGCATGGAGTTGATCGCCACACCGTTCAGCGTCAGCAGGATCTGGCTCTGGGTTACATCGCCGATGACGCTGCCCAGGGCAGCCGTGATGTCGCCGATGCAATTACCAGCGGCCAGGTTCACCGTGATGTCGCCAACGTCACTGTAGATGCCGAGCTGCGGGGTGGGCGCGTCGGTTTCTGAATTGACCACCTTGCCGATGTTTCCGGTCTCAGCAGTGAAGCTTCCAATGATGTCTTCCGAGGCCACGATCGGACCGATCGAGCCATGGACGAAGATCTGTCCATCGCCGTCATCGTCCAGGTCGGCGATCGTGCCGTTTCGGCTGACCAGACCACCGATGCTGTCGGCGACCACGAAGCGATCAGTGCCTTCACTGATATCGATGTTGCCCTGAACGTTCAGGACACCCATGCTACCGGTGGCAGCGGTGATGCTGCCGTCTTCAGAGAAGCCGCCGGTGGCAGCGTAGATGTTGCCAACGTCGACCTGAGCACTGAAGTTCGCGCAGTCAACGCTGTTGGCCACCACGTTGCCGATAGAACCGGTGTCCGACATGATCGTTCCGGTGATTGCACCCTGAACGTTGATGTCGCCGATGTTGTAGTCAACCTCGACGTTGCCCAGGTTCACCAACTCAGGATCATTGTTGAACCCACCAACCAGATCCGACGTGGTCGGAATCGAGTTAGCCAGGAACGGGAAGGTTGTGGCAAAGGCCGAGTACGGAACGTTCAGATCGGCCAGGTAGCCATTTGCACCGTACACGATGTTACTGATGTTCAGATCGTTGTTCACAGTGATCTGGCCAACCGAGCCATCCTGAACGTACAGGCTGTCGAGTGTCGCACCCGAGATCAGGCTATGGATGCTCACTGCGTTGCCCCAGCCGGTCACGTCCATGCTGGCAGAGTTGCCCTCACTGCAGGGACCAGCAAACATCACGATGTTGACGTCGCCGGCGCTGGGAGCGGCCGCGTTGTTATCGCTGAGGGTGCCCGCATTGAGGAACAGGGCGAACAGAGCATCCGAGTGGTAGAGGGCATGCCCCGCCTTCAGGTCGAGGTCGACATTGTGAACGCCGTTGAGGGCACCCAGAGCAAGCACGGTACCCTGAGCCAGGCCGCCGCCGATGCTGATCATCGCGGTGCCATGGCCGTTGCCACCTTCAAACACATCGCTGTACAGGGTGCCGAAGCTGCCGATGTACTGCGAGGCGGGGCGCATCTCGCCGTCGCCGAATGCGGGGTTGCCAACAACGAAGTTCTTGATGACGCCGCCAGAGTAGATCACGCTGGTGGCGCCAGCGGCACCAACATTACCCCAGACGTCGATGTTGCCGATGTTGCCTTCGGCCACGACGTTACCGAGGAGGTCGCCAGCGCCCTGATTGGGGCCGCGATCGAGGCCGTAGCCGACCTCGATGCTTGCGTCCTTCATGTCATCCTCGGCGAGGATTCCGTAGCCGGTCACGTCGAGGTTGGCAGCGGTGCGGATGGTGGCGTTCATGTCGCCCTTCACATCGTTATCAACCGCATCGCTGATGTTCAGGTCCAGACCCGCGCCGGCGATGACGCCGCCGAAGAAGGACCCGTTCGGTAGGCCGCTGGAGTAGGTTGCTCCACCGATGCCGCCGAAATCACCGAAGACGTCGCCGGCGTCGATCAGGGCATTACGACTGATGCTCGACGAGGCAATCACCAGGGCATGGATATCGCCCGGGTCCGCCGCGGCACCGGCGTTGTTCTGATCGATAATCTGGTCTTCCGCGCCCGAGACGAGCACGAAGCTGCAGGTGATCTTGCCGGTGTCATTGGCACTGCCTTCAACGGCAAAGCCCTTATTGCCGCCCTTGGCGACAATACCGACAAGGTTGGACTCCTCACCCGTTGCGGTGTGCATGATGTCGCCGCCAGCAACGATACTGGCACCCAGGTTTCCACCGGGGAACAGATCGCTCTGAGCGGTCGGATCGAGGTTGCGATTGGCGGACAGGCCAGCGGCGATGTCGGCGTTCAGACCCATCTGGGTGCTGAAGCCAGGCGTGCCATCGGTCGTCGCGGAATCGGTCACCGCGGTGATGTCATCGCTCGCCAGGACCTGGGCATAGTTGTCCTGGCCGGCGGCGATCATGGCAAACGTAAGCTTGCCAGCTTCGAGGCCATCAGTCGGGTCGGCATCGAATGCCTGGAGGCTCGGGCCTCCGCCCATGACGAACGGGCTGGCAAAGTCGCCACCGCCTGAGGATTCCTGGGAGGCAATAATGCTGCCCATGCCCCAAGAGGTCCAGAAGGTATCGCCATTGAACGGGGCCGTCGCCAGCGAGGTCGCGGGCTTAATGGCCGCCGTGGGCACTCCGCCGGTGTTCATCTCAGTGAAGATGTCAAGCCCGGCAGTGTAGAAGCCGAGGTTCAGTCCACCAACATCAGCGCCGTAGGCGGTGATGCTGAGGTCGTTGTTGATGCCGATGCCACTGAGGCCGACGTTAACGTTACTGACACCGTCATTGAGCGGCAGGTTCGTCGAGGGGTTCGACGGATTTCCGTTCTGTTGGGTGTCCAGCGCGGTAACCGCGTCGATGTTGGACATCGCCATGGTCACGCTGGCCGAATCGGCTGCGCCGACGTATCCCTCAAGCGCGCCGAAGGCAGCGATGCTCACACCGACAATGTCGCCATCGGCGGGGTTGGGCGTTACCGAGCCGGGGCCGGTCTGAGGCGCGGCGAACGGCTGGCCCTGAGCGTAGATGTCAAGATACACATTGTGGGTGGCGCCCACGCTGAACTGCGGGATATAGTGGGCGTTGGCACTGGAAACAGCGCCAGAGAGCACATCCGTGAGAGCGATCGGAGTGTCAACCCAGCGGCCGACCGTCAGGTCGACGTTCACCGCACCAAGCGTGAGGACTGTGCCAGCCTGGAGCTGCCCAAGGTCATTCCGGTTGAGCGGGCTCGGGCCAGCATCATTGAACGGCACGAACATGCCGGCACTGAGCTTACCGGAGAGAGTCCCGGTCACTGTGCCACCATCAATTTCCAGAAGATTGGGGTTAGAGAAGGTGGCCGAGAGATAACCGACACCAGCAGACGCGACATGGCCGCCGGCCTGCCCGTCATTGCCGATGGCATTGCCATCGATCACGAGGCCTTCGATGTCGATCGAGCCTGCAGCCTCAATAGTTCCATTGAGGTTGTAGACGTTGGCAGTGCCACCGAGGCCGGCCTGAAGCGTTCCGATCCAGATCGAGGAATCGGTGTTGCTCAGGATCGGCATCGTCGCATCATTGAAGTGCGTGGTTACTGGCAACGGGAGCGTCGCACCAACTGGCTGCGTGCCAGCGACGATGTTGCTGTTGATATTGCCGAACGGGGTGCCCACGACGTGAATCAGGGGCATCTGGCCAGCCATGATGCTGTTGAAGTTCACATCCTCGGCCGCCGAGATCACGGTGGTGAACCCGGGCGTTCCAACGTTGTTATCGGCAACAATGTTGTTCGTCCCGTAGATACCGCCGGAGCCGCTGAGGCCAGCCACTACGTTCGCCAGCAGAGATCCGCCCAGGCCTGTGCCAGCCTGAATCAAGATATCCACAATGTCGTCGGCAGCGGTGATCGGAGCGTTGATGTCGCCCGCAGCCAGGATGGTTATCGGGTTGTTCCCGAAAACAAACGCGGCCTGCAGAGGATCTGAGCCACCAGAAGGTCCAAAGTTCCAAGAGCTGGAACTGATGACGCCCGGATGGTTGATGTTATCAATTGGGGCATGATTGGCCTGATCACCAGTAAAGCCAACGGCCTTGATCCAGCCGTTGATCTGGTTGCCGGACCAGACGTTGCCGTAGATGTCGCCAGAGGTGAACTGGGCGTTGATGCTGTCGTTGGCACCCTTGACGCCGGTCACCAGAATGCCCTTGCCAGAGACGATCGAGGCGTATGTATCGCGACCGACAGTGATGACGATCGGGCTGCTGCCAAGGCTGATGCCAAATGGAGCCGATACCTGATTGCCAGAGTAGGCGTTGTCGATATTGGCCAGGATACCCGCCTGGGTGGCGGTGCTTGCGATGACGCCAACACCGAAACAACTGGACACGGGAGCCTGAATACCCGAAGTCATACTGTTCACGTAGCCGGTGCCGATAGGCATGGCCCACATGCCAAGGTCCGCGGCGACGGTGATGTTGCCACCGAAGCCCGGAGTCCCGTGGATGCCGACCAGAGGCAGGGCAGCGGTTCCGCCGGTCACGGTGGGGTCACCAACTGCCAGAGAGCTCCAGACGCTGCCGCGGATGTTGATGGCGCCAGCGGAGCCGTCGGTCACGAGGCCTTGGAAGTCGGATGTCGGGACTGCGCCCGGCGCCACCGGAGCCAACTGCACCGTGGTGATCGAGCCCACTCCGCCACTGGTGGCGACCAGGCCCAACGAACCGTCGACCATGACATTGCCGAGTGATCCGTACACCGGATTGGCTCCGGCAAAGCGAATCGTCGCGTTTTCGCCAGAGATATTGGGATTGTTCAGGTAATCCCAACTCCAGGGGAAGAAGCTGGTGTCGTTCGTGTTGATGTCATAGCCCACAATGATCGGGCCGACACTCGTCGGGAGGCCGTCAGTGGCGTTGGTATCAACAACGGTGACGTTGCCGATGCTGCTGGAGAACAACAGGTACTGAATGGCCTTATCGTCGTCGTCCGTAACCGTTGTGGCTGCATACACCGTACTCGTATTGGGATCGGTGAACGGCACGCCGTAGAAGATGTTGGTGCTGCTGTTTGTCGCAGGATTGCCGGCGTCCAAGGTGTTGAACAGGATGCCAATTGACTGCCCGAACAGGTTGATCTGAGTGATCACCCC
>CAIQIQ010000017.1 GCA_903871935.1 uncultured Phycisphaerales bacterium | reverse complement strand
GGTATTCGACCGCGTGATGGACGATGGCCGGATGCTCCGCAACTTCGTCCAGATGATCCGATCGGGCGCCACCGGCCGAAAGAGCCTGGGTACGCTGCCGAAGCGCATGGTGCAGCAGTGGTTCGAGAAGCGGACGGATGAACAGATCTTCCGGGCGTCGGTCGGTAACGATCCGTCCCTGGCGGATGTGATCAAGATGGTTCATCCGAAGCCGGGCACGGACTCGCGTCAGGCGCTTTACGGCTACCTGATCGGCCGGGCGTACGATGCTTCGCTGTTGCCGGAGATCGTGAAGCAATATGAGGCGTTCAAGGCTGGGGTCGCAAGTGCTACGAGTCAGCCGGACGTGCCGTTCCAGATGCTTACGGCCCTGCCGCTGCAGCGGGAGCACTGGATCGACATCGCGCGGCATGCTCCGTGGCAGATGACGCGGATGAACCTGAACACGTTTGCCCGCCATGGCGTGTTCGAGGCGGACGACATGGCAGGCCTGATCGGCCGGCGACTGAAGGATGCATCGCTGATCGCGAAGGCGAAAGTCTTCCCGTACCAGTTGATGACAGCTTACGTCCAGGCGGATGCGGGTGTGCCGCTGTATGTCCGCGAGTGCCTGCAGGATGCGATGGAGATCGCAACGCAGAATGTGCCTGCCGTGGATGGCGCGGTGTACATCTTCTGCGATGTGTCGGGCTCAATGCGGGCACCTGTAACAGGGCACCGCCCAGGCGCGACGACGGCCGTCCGGTGTGTCGATGTAGCAGCGCTGGTAGCGGCATGCGTGATCCGTCGCAACCCGCAAGCGACGGTGATTCCGTTCGAGCAGGATGTGGTCAAGCTGAGCTTGAACCCGCGTGACTCGATCATGACCAATGCTCAGAGACTGGCAAGTGTTGGTGGTGGCGGCACGAACTGTTCAGCGCCGTTGATGGCGATCAACAGCGCGAAGCACCATGCGGATCTGGTCATCTACGTCTCGGATAACGAGTCGTGGGTGGACAGCGGCCGCGGTCGCGGTACCGCGACCATGCAGCAGTGGAGCCGGCTCAAGCAGCGCCGCCCGAAGGCGAAGATGGTGTGCATTGACATCCAGCCCTACGGCTCGACCCAGGCACAGGAAAGCCCGGACATCCTGAACATCGGCGGCTTCTCCGATCAGGTGTTCGAAGTGATCAGCCTGTTCGCTCGTGGCGAACTGGGCGCGGATCACTGGGTTGGTGTGATTGAGCAGGAACGTCTGTGAGCGTCGGATGTTGGTGAATGCGAAGGCGAGGGTCGAATGCGGCCAGGACTACATTCCGTAGTGTCTTGGTCAGATGAGTTGTCGGCCCTCGCCTTCGATCTGCCCTGGTGGTGAAACGGAGATCATGCAGGTCTACGGAACCTGCGTTCCACGTTCGAATCGTGGCCGGGGTGTTTGCCACTGGAAGTGGTCTGGCGAATGCCGATGGAACTACATGCTTCAACAGCCCGAGGTCGCGGGTTCGAATCCCGCCCGTGTCAAAGCGGTAGCTCAGTTGGGAGAGCGCGGTTGCGAGTTTCATCAACTCTTTGTCGCCGGGCCTTTGACAAGCAGCGCGAATGCAGTCGGGAATACATTGTCGCGGGTTCGAATCCCGCCGGCTCCCTCAGTACACTGGTAACTGAGGCCGTAGCTCAGTGGTAGAGCGTGCATCTCGGCAACGACTTGTCGCGCTGCCTTTTCTGTTGTGAATGGATGTGACGTATGAGCAATGCAGCTGAGCAAACGAATCCGAAGATGATCCCCACCGGCGAGGCGACGGCCATTCTGCCGGTGGAGGATCGAACTCCTATCACCATCATTGGCACCGAGGCGATCCGCAATGGGTTTGACTCCACCTGCGTGCAGCAGGCGATCAATACGCGGCGGTGCCCGGGCGTGAGCAAGCTGGTGATCAATCCCGATGCCCATGCGGGGTATGGGGCGCCGATCGGGTCGGTGCTGGTATCACCGTCGCATATCTATCCGGGTCCCGTGGGTGTGGATGTGAAGTGCTCGATGAGCCTGCTGCAGCTTGATCTGGCGGGCGAGGCGGTCGACGACCGAAAGACCAGGCGGGCGATGATCGAAGCAATCTGTGAGCGCATTCCCACCGGACCGGGAGGCGGATCGCGGTCAGTGCGCAAGGGCCGCAGGATCGGTGCCGATGATGCCCGCATGGCGGTGGTCGAGGGCGCATCCCCGGCCGTCTGTCGTGCCGTGGGTGTGCCGGAAGAGTGGGCGAAACGCTGTGAGGACTCTGCCCATGTTGGCCACGATGGCAGCGCAGATGCACTGATGGATCGGCTCTCGCGCCTGGAGCAGGCGGGCCTGTTCGCGCATCTGGATGAGAAGCTGCAGCAGCTTGGCTCGTACGGTGGTGGAAACCATTTCGGCGAATGCGAGCTCGTACAGATATCGGATGATCCGCGCCGCAAGCAAGTCGCCGAGGCGTTTGGCCTGAAGGATGGCCACATCGCCTTCCTCTCTCACTGCGGCTCGCGCGGTTTCGGCAATATCCTGGCGACGAATCAGTTTGCCAAACTTGCAGCTCTGTTTACGAAGTGGGATACGCCGTTCCCGTCCGGTGATAAGCACCTCGTCTATGCGCCGCTGGGGACAGGTGAGGCGAATCTCTACCTTGATGACATGGCGCTGGGCGCAAACTTTGCAACCGTCAATCACATGCTGATTAATGCCCTGATCCTCGAAGCCGTGCAGGAGGTGATCCCCGGCACGACCGGCCGACTCATCTACTTCATCAGCCACAACATCGCGCGGCAGGAAGTGGTGGACAACCAGCTTGCCTGGGTACATCGCAAGGGCGCTACCCGCGCTTTCCCTGCCGGCCATTACGCGTTGAAAGATACGCCATTCGCGGAGACTGGACATCCGATTCTGCTGCCTGGTAATCCGACCCAGGGCTCGGTAGTGATGGTGGCGGAAGAGGGGGCACAGAAGAGCTGCTACAGCGTGAACCACGGCGCCGGCCGGGCGATGGGCCGCAAGGCCGCGATCCGCGCCCTCGATCAGCAGCAGGTGAACCGCGAAATGGATGATGCCGACATCCTGTCGAACTGTCGGAACTACCCAAAGGATGAAGCGCCGAAGGCATACAAGGACTTCACCGAGGTGTTGCGGTCAGTGGAACTAGCCGGCCTTGCGTCAACCGTTGCGCGGCTCAAGGCTCGGTTCGTAGTGAAGGATGCGAGTGGCGCGGATGACTGATTTGGAGTGCGGTGACTTGTCACCGCTTTTCTGCGAGGGACTTGTCCTGAGCGGTGTGGCGACTCCTGAGGAGTCGGTTGGCTCGAGATAAGTCTCGGGCGCAAGAGCGGGAACGAGTTCCCGCACTCCAGCGCGGCAGGCAATCTGAGGAGTCAATTCGATGATTCTGATTGATGGGTCACAAGGCGAAGGCGGCGGACAGATCCTGCGGTCGTCACTGGGACTGTCGATGGTGACTGGCAGATCGTTCCGCATCGAGAAGATTCGCGCGGGTCGAGCCAAGCCGGGACTCATGCGCCAGCACCTGACGGCGGTGCAGGCGGCCGCCCAGATCTGCGGCGCGGATGTCGAGGGGGATGCGATTGGCTCGCAGTCTCTCACCTTTGTGCCAAGCAAGGTAAAGGCTGGTGAGTATCGCTTCTCGATCGGTACGGCCGGCAGCACCACCCTGGTTCTTCAGACGATCCTGCCGGCGCTTCTGCGCGCTGATGGTCCGACGCATGTGACGCTTGAAGGTGGCACACACAACCCGTTTGCCCCGCCATTTCCCTTTCTCCAGCAGGCGTTCGCGCCGCTGCTGGCGAAGATGGGCGCGAAACTCACGCTTGAACTGGATCGCCCCGGTTTCTACCCGGCCGGCGGCGGCCGGTTTACGGCTCTGGTTCAGCCGTGTGACGTGCTGACGCCGATCTCGCTGATTGAGCGCGGTGCGGTCATGCATCGGTGCTGCACTGCCATTGTCGCCAATCTTCCAGGCGAGATCGCGAAGCGCGAGGTATGCGAAGTCGGCCGGCTTCTGGGGTGGACTGGAGATGAGCTGCGCATTCGCGACCTGAAGGATTGTGGGCCGGGCAATATTGTCGTGCTTGAGGTGGCATCCGAGCATGTCACGGAGGTGTTTGTCGGCTTCGGCGAAAAGGGCGTGCTGGCCGAGCAGGTGGCGTCCGGCGCCGCGGAGGACGTGAGGGATTATCTGACGGCCGATGTGCCGGTGGGCAGGCACCTGGCAGATCAGCTTCTGATTCCGCTGGCGCTGGCGGGTGCGGGTGAGTTCTTGACGCTCGCGCCGACTGCCCACACAACCACCAATGCCGATATCGTCTCGCGGTTTCTGGATGTCAGGATTGTGATCGAGCAGCGGGAGGGAACTCGGTATCACGTCTGTGTCAGAAGTTGACGCTGGCGATCGGTCCAGATGCAGGGGCGGTTGTGCGGCAGGACTTCGCAGCCGAAGTGCCGACGAATGACGAGGTCGAGATCGGGAAGGCCCGTGCCGGTTTTGGCGCTGATGGCGAGCGGTGCTTGGTGCTTGGTACTAGGTGCTTGAGAAGAGCAGCCTGAAGGCTGTACTCCGAACGAGGACGAAGCGGCGACATCGGCTTTCCCGACGACCAGCACGGCGCCGGGGTGGCCGATGATCAGATCCTCCTGGGCCGCCGAGCCTTGGGTTGGATCAAGCAGGAGGATCTGGAGATCGGCCGAGGCGATCGGCTCGCGGCTGAGCTCGATGGCTTCCATTTCGATGGCATCGGTCGAGCATCTCAGGCCCGGCGTATCAACGAGTGTGACCGGCAACCCCGAGAGATTGGCGAAGTCCTCGACGTAGTCGCGAGTCGTGCCGGGGGTGTCCGCGACGATGTTGCGATCGCGGCCGAAGAGGGCGTTGGCGAGTGTGCTCTTGCCGGCGTTGGGGATGCCGATAATTGCGATGCGCGGCGGACACAGCAGCCAGTGCAGCGAGCGGTCTGCGAGTATGGTTGCCTGCGCCTCGGAAGTCGTGGGCAGGTGGCTCCAGGCGTCTCTCTGATTCAGCAGCGTACGGATCGCCTCCTTCGTGCGTGCCAGGGGCAGATACTGCAGGATCTCACCTTCAAAGACATCGGCCGCATCGACGGACTCTACCGGCAGCGGCGGCTTGGCATCCACGAATTCAAAGCCCTCTCGGCGGGCGAGTTCAACCACGGAATGCACGACCCAACGTCCGCAATGCGTGCAGATATCGGCGGACTGCGTTAGCTCGTCCCAGAGGACAACGGGGTCGTCCAACTCCTTTTCGCCATCGGTCAGATGTCCGTAGATGGGCCGGCCTGGACGGAGAGCTGCCGTAAAATGGCGCTGCAGGAAGGCGCTGGCCCCGGTTCCGCAGATCCGCACCACGGCGATGGCGGAGACGCCGGTGGCGGTGAGGATCATGACCTTGCCAGAAGGCTGCATGTTCTGCCGAGCTTAGGTGTCGTGCTTGATGTGGTGATTGGTGTAGGCCAGAGCAATGCCGTACAGCGTGAGATCGGGCGAGATGGCGTGGACCAGTTCCCAGCCCTCAAAGAGCGATTTGGCGTCGCCGCCGGTGGCGATGAGGTCGGGCCAGAATCCCAGTGCGGTGGCGTAATTCTCAGTCAGCTCTTTCACCATGCCGCGGATGCCGTGGTACACACCGTGGAGGATTGCCTGTTCGGTGTTCCGACCATATGCATCATGTGGCGCCTTGAACTGGACGCGCGGCAGTTTCGCGGTGCGGTCGTGCAGGGCATCGAGCATCAATGTGACGCCCGGCGCGATGGCGCCGCCGATGAACTGGCCTTTGTCGTTGCAGCAGTCGATGGTGATGGCGGTGCCGGCATCAACGACGACGCAGGCTTTGCCCATCTGCTCGTACGCGGCCGCTATGTTCAGGACGCGGTCGACGCCGGTCTGCGCGGGTTTCTCGGTCAGCACGTCGATAGGCAGATCGATATCGCGGCCGACCCACTGCACGGCTTTACCGGTGGCCTCGCGGACGATGTGCTCGATCACCTCCATCTGATGCGGATTCACGCTGGAGCCTACGATCGCGGCGTCCTCCCTGCGGGCGACAAGATTCCAGAGCTCCTTGAGCACATTGGGCAGGTCCGCCCGGTCGTCGAGGTTGATGCGGCGGACCTGCTGCAGCTCACCGTCGACGAAAACACCCATTGCCAGGCGCGTGTTGCCGAGATTCAGTACCAGAACGTTAATGTCCATTGCGTATCCACCAGTTCAGATCGATGTCGTCAAAAATGCTGTCGTGCAATTCCATTTCGGCCGTCTCGGCCTGCTGAAGTTCGTCGAGTTTGGCGCCGGCGGCAACCGCGGCCGCCATATCGATGGCGCGGTTGAAGTTGGTTGAATGGCCGGCCATGCGCTGGATGCCATAGTCGGTTGCGCCCTGGGTATGAACAACAAAGGGCCAGTCGCTGGCCTGCAGGAGCACTAGCTCGCGTGCGGCATTCTGCAACTGCAGGTGGACCTTGGCGTTGTCGCGCCAGGGAAGTTCATAGATTGCCTTGAGCAGCGATCCTTCAGCGCGGTATTCGATTTCCCACATCCAGCGGTTGCGCTCGTTGATCCAGACGCTGTGGTTGCCCTTCTCGCCCCACGAGCCTTCGGGCATGCGGACGACCTTGTCGCGCGGGTTGGCGTCCAGGGCCTCCTGCGTCGTGCGCATCTTCACATCGCCAGCGGCGTTCAGGTTCAACACCACATCGCGGAGGAATCGAATGCCTTCAAACCACCAATGCCCAAAGAGTTCGGCATCGAAGGGAGCGACCACGGTGCCCGGCCGGCCGGTCTGGTTGCGGTATTCTCGCAGGACACCGCGGACCACGTTGCAGAAATGCTCGGCCTGCTCGAAACACTTGCCTGGCACATCGTCGGGGTAGTAGGGGTCTTTGTTCGAGAGCGGCGCCTTGTTGTGGGTGACCTTGTGATAGCGCAGGCCACGCTCACCAGACTTACGGTGGAATTCCAGGTATTGGCCGGCGCCCGGATAGCCGATGGAGCCGGACCAGACCTGCTCGGAGACATGGGGGTGACGTGCGAAGGCCCACGTCTTTGGCATCTCCAGATGCGAGGCAACACCCACCGGTTCCAGCACATTGCGCCAGCCGCGGTTGTCCCAGGCTGCCTGTGATTCGGGCACACCTTGCAGATTCCCATTCTGGCGGATGCCCAGCGGCTGGCAGCCTGTGATCAGGTGGGTATCGACGAAGAAGTGATCCACCCCGGCGGCCGCGATGAACTGCTCCAGGCCGGGACGATTGCGGGCGTTGTCATAGAGGACCGTCGGCAGCCAGTGTTCCCACTGTGGCCGGTAGGCACATTCGGGCAGCCACATCCCGCGCGGGCGAAAACCAAAGTGCTTCTCACTGGTCAGTGTGCCCAGGGTCATCTGGGCGGCGATCATCTCGTCATTGAGCAGGAGGGGCATGTAGGCGTGGGTGGCGTTGCTGGTCAGCAGTTCGATATGCCCCTCACGGCAGCGGGCGGCGAATTCGCCGGGGATGTCCTGCTTCATCCGCTCGAAGATCTCGAGATTGTGGCCGTACCACTGCTCCCAGCGCCCGGCGAGGTAGGCGAAGTGGGCCTCGTTCTTGCCCTCAAACTCCTTGCGATCCTGGCGGGCGCGGTCCATGCGTTCCAGCAGATATGCGGCAAAACCTTTCTTGAACCGGGGATGCGCAAGCTGTTCCAGCAGAACGGGGGTGATGCCGATGGTCAGGGCCGGCCGGGCCTTGTGCAGGGCAACTTCACCGATCATGTCCAGCAGGGGCAGATAGGTCTCGGCGGCTCCCTCGAATAACCATGCTTCACCATGGGGATAACTGCCGTGGTGCAGCACGTAGGGAAGGTGCCCGTGCAGGACGATACAGAGGTTGCCAAGAGGTTCGCTCATAGATAGTTCGGCCGAACGCTCACGTCTGCGTTCGGAACCCGAGTGTACTGGAATGGCGCTGGCGTCGGAAGCGGCGAAACGCCGCTTTACCTTCGGCCGTACCTGAGCTTAGCATGCAGTGGGAGTGAATTGCCTCTTGTCATCGCCTGAAGGTGCGAAGGAAGGATTCGGTTCGTGCATGCAGCTATTGATCGCGATCCCTGTGCACAATGAAGAGAAGTACCTCCTGGATGTGCTGCAGCAGGTGCGGCAGTACCACGACCAGATTCTGGTCGTGGATGATGGTTCCAAAGACCGGACGCCGGAACTGCTGGCGACCGTGCAGGGAGTGCATGTACTTCGGCATGAAGTCAATCAGGGGTATGGCGGCAGCCTGATTGATGCGTTTGGCTGGGCGGATGGACGGGGTTATGACTGGGTGATCACCATGGACTGCGATCGTCAGCACGAGCCGCAGCGGATTCCCGATTTCATCCGCGCGATCAGGACGGATCGGTGGGACATCGTCAGTGGTTCGCGGTATTTGGCACCCGATCAGGGCGATGATCTGCCGCCGCAGGATCGCCGGAGCATCAATGCGACGATGACCTGCATCATCAATGATCTGTTCGGGACCTCCCTGACCGATTCCTTCTGCGGTTTCAAGGCGCATCGGGTGAAACCGACAGTGGCGCTGGGGCTGACGGAAAAGGGGTATGCGTTCCCGATGCAATTGTGGCCACGAGCGATCGCGGCGGGGCTGCGGATAACCGAGACGCCGGTTCGCCTGATCTACAATGATCCAACCCGGCACTTTGGCGGCGGACTGGATGACCCAAGCGATCGGATGACGCACTATCTGGAGGTTTTGGGGGAAGAGGCGAGGAAGGCGAAGGGCCAAGGGACGAGGGCGTGAGTGGGGGAGAGCGAGAAGGCGGGAGAGGGAGACACGGAGACATGGGGACGCGGAGAGTGGGAGAGGGGCGAAGGACGAAAAGGGGTCGGGTGTGGATAAGTGACAGGTGCGCAGGTTCTCGGTGGGGGTACCCCCTCTGCGCTAAGTGCTGCGGGGGCAGGAGATTAGGTGACGGTTGGGGGAGGAGGTGCGCAGGTTCGGGGCGATTGTGGATAACTCACGCCAAGGATGAAGGCGGCCTTCGGCTCTGAGGCTCAGGCTCGAAGAGAAGGATGAAGGATGAAAGCAGCGACGAAGGGGAAGATGCTCAAGATCGGTGCGCATCTTTGAGTCGTGTGTGAGGTGGATTGCTTTGGCGGGCGGATGGAGTGCGACATGTTTCACGCTATGTCGCATCGGGAAATGGGGATTCCGAGCGGTAACGACCGGTGTCCTGTGATATGGGTGCGACATTGAGGTCGCATGACATGTCGCATGGGATGCTGCATCCAGCGAATGTGTTGGGGTGCGGTGGGAGCGCGGAGTGCGTTCCGTTTTGTTCCACTTTGGTCCACTGTCAGTTTGGCAGGGCGGTGGGCGGTATTCGGTTGAGAAATAACGGGTGTCTACCTATACAGGGGGTGTCGCGCTTTGTGCGCGCAAAGCGCACCACTTGGAGGGCGGATTTGCAATTTTCCATTGGTTTTGGGGGGTTGGGGTCGAAAAATCTGAAAAGATTGCTGTAAGTCGCGGTGCGCGCCTGCGCGACACATGCGCAGCACTCCATGTGTTGAAGGAAGATGTCTCACGGCCGCCCGCCACGGCGGGCAAATTCCGTACCGCTGACGGCGCCACGAACGCCACGCCAAGGAAGACGGGGAGAGACCGATCCGCAGATTCTCGCCGATTTGCGCAGATTCAATATGGGGGAGAGATCCCCACGAAGAGGATGCAACCACATAGATCGCAGAGAACGCAAAGGAATTGGCAGCGGATTGTCACCCGAGGACCTCCCAGATAGGCGGGCGCTGGGCGGGTAGCTTCCAGGTGCCGGGGGCGAACACCGGCTCTGAGGTCAGCATGGAATGGGTTGCCTTTAGCGTGCCGGTGGGTTTTGTCACGTGCACCATCGGGGGCGGAGGTGCCGGCCAGGTTCATCAGGGAGATGGTGCCTGCCTTGGGGGGCGGAGGTGTGGGTGTTGGCCAGATCGGCCGGGTGATTTGCATGCGAGGGCAGCTTCCGGCCGGAGATCTTCACGTTGCCTAGGGTGGCGGCGGGGACTCCACCATGGCGGTATGTGCTTGCCGCCGGAATGCAAAATGCAAAATGCAAAATGCACCCGATGCGTCGCATTGCGCCGCGGCGTCGTCTATGCGAAACCCTTTGAGTCGGCTGAACTTGCGCCGTATAGTGGCGGCAATCCGGCCGGACGTTATCTTGCGCGGCCGGTCAGGTTAATCAGAGGTTATCCCGCGTCATGGAACACGTCATCCGCTTCGAGATCACGGCGACGCGGTATCTCTTCTGGCGGCGGAAGGAGTGGGCCTTGGAGGCGCGCGTGACACGCGTTGAGGGCGAGGCGGTCAACCTCGATACGGAAACATCGTTCCGCGCGGCGCCGACGATCGCAAACTCGAAAGACTACCGGCTGACGTCCGATGATCCTCTGCGCCTCGAGATCCATCGCACCTGGCGTCGCCGCCCCGATAACGTGATTGTTTCGGTGGAGGCATCGAACGGGACCGAGGTGCTGCTGCGCTGGGAACTGCCCAAGGGCGTAGAATTCAAACGCATTGAAGATGCCGACGACGACGCGGCTGCGAGATAACCCGGCACTGCAACGGACCGGCCGGGCGGAACGGTCCTTGTGACTCCAAAGCGGCTCGGTGCCCGGCTGGCCGTTGAATGCTGGTCCGTTATGCCTGACAGGAGCTACCGTGAGCTTTGACGTTTTCCTCCAAAGGTTCGCGGACGGTGGATCGGCTCAGGTCGATCGGCGACGTGTCCGTGAAGTACTCGGGGCAGCCAACTACCGCGGGCCGGACGACTTCGGGTTCTACGTGGTTGCGTTTCCTGATGGCGTTGAAGTGGAGTTCTCGGCAGGGGGCCTTGAATCCGGCAAGTCTTTTACCGGGTGTGCGTTCCACATCCGAGGCTTTGGCGATGATCTGATGACATTCGTGTTCGACATCGCGCGTGCGGGGGACATGGTCATCATTCCTGCAATGGAAGGCAGTCCGCTACTTCTGATTTCGGAACGGCAGAAGAACAATGTTCCCGCTGACCTGCAGGAACGCTTTCAGTCAATCGTCGTGGGTTCGGCTGGCGAACTGGGCGCGGTGCTGCGCGGAGGACTCAAGGGCTGGTCTGCGTATCGGGATCACGTTCTCCGGCGGTCGCGGGCGGAGAGTGAGGCATGACCCACCGCTGCAGCCGGCCGGGCCGGCGGGTATGATGGTCGCAGGTCGAGAGTCGGTACGGTGCCGGCTCGGCCACTGATTGGCCTCACGTTATGCCGCACGAGGCGTTGAAGAGGGAGCGTTATGTCCGAAGGCTCAGAGACCGAGCTGCTCCAGAACTTCCTCCATGGCCGCAGCCATCCCTGCCCGGTCTGTGGATACGATCTGCGTGATCTAACAAGTGATCGGTGCCCCGAGTGCGGGCGCGTGCTCCGGCTGACCGTGACCGAAGCCAGGTCGGTGCATGCGCCGTTCATCGCCGGGGTCATCGCGCTTGCCGCGCCGTTGGGCGCATCGGCGACCGGCGTCGTCGCCGTAGGCTACTCCAGGATCATTGCTGCTTCGGGATGGGATGTTCTGCTCCGCCCCCTCGTTGTGAATGCCCTGGTGCTCGCGTTGGCGGGTCCGGCGCTCGCACTCTGGTTACGGTACGCACGCGTGCTCAAGCGACAGCCGCTTGCGCGTCAGTGGGCTTGGGCAGCAGGTGCCTGGGCGGCAACGGCCATCGGCTTGGGCATCTGTCTAGTCGTCGGATGACAGCGTGCGGCATAACCCGCCGCTCAACGGCATTGCGTTATCTCCCCAGCCACACTGGCAGATCCGCTTTCGCCGTCAGTCGATGGGCCTCGCGAGTTGTCCGCGTGGAAGGCGACGGCCACGCTTTGGATGGTGCGATGTTCGCCAGCTTGTCTGGATGTCGGCAATGGTATAGTATCTATACCGTTATGGAGTTCGAGTTCGCCGCTGACAAGAGCCGCTCAAACAAGGTCAAGCATGGCATTGATTTTGTCGAGGCACAGGCAATCTGGGAAGACTTGAATCTCCTTGAGATACCGGCCCGGACCGAGGACGAGCCTCGAACGATAGTAATCGGAAAGATCGGGCAGAAGCCCTGGTCCGCGATCGTGACCATACGGGGGGAACGAACGAGGATTATCTCGGCCCGGCGCTCGCGTAAGGAAGAAAGAGAACTCTATGAAAGCTAAGGAACTGGACCATCGGTTTGACGCGGGCGAGGACGTCTCCGGAGCTCTGGACGTTGCCAAGGCTTGGAGACCCAATCAGGCGCCCAAGCGCGTCAATGTCGACTTTCCCACCTGGATGGTGGAGTCTCTCGATAAGGAAGCCAATCGCCTGGGAGTGACTCGGCAGTCCATCATCAAATTCTGGATATCTGAACGGTTGGCAGGTAGACCCGCCTGAGCAGTTCTTCGGATCTCCGTTATCCCGCTATGACCTACTGGCGATCAGGAACATTTTGGGCGTCTGCCATCTTCGGATGGTTCGTGACCTTGATCGTTTTGGCGTTCATGATCCGGATCTTCGGCTCAGATGAGATGACGACAATTGAGGGCATCGTCGTTGTCGTTGCCCAACAGCTTTTGTCATTGGCCGCTGGGTACGCATACGGTCGACATCAGTTTGAACGGCGCAAGCCTAAACAGGTAGGTTTTCCGGTCATCACGAAAGACGGCGGCGATTCGGCCGCGGGATAACCCACGGCTGCCGCGGACCGGCCGGGCGCCCGCCCGGCCGCTGAACTCCGATCCGTTATGCCATGGGGAGATTCCATTTCTCGGGATTCATTACAAAGAGCGAAGAGCGGAAAAAGGGAGAGGGCCATCATTCGGGATCCGCGAAATGCGAAGTTCTCTGCTATCTCGGCTCGCTCTTGGACGCCGGTTTCGGCGAAACCGGCGGACTATCGCCCAAGGTGTCGCCTGAAGTGTCCTACGCTCCAGGCGACAGTTCTCCTGCCCCTTCAGGGCAGATCCGTATTGCGCGAATGTCTACCCAGGGCGACGGGTGTACCCTTGCCGCTGGGCTGTAATCTCCTGCCCCTTCAGGGCAGATCCGTATTGCGCGAATGTCTACCCAGGGCTGCGGGCGTACCCTTGCCGCTGGGCTGTGACGTCCTGCCCCTTCAGGGCAGATCCGTATTGCGCGAATGTCTACCCAGGGCTGCGGGCGTACCCTTGCCGCTGGGCTGTAATCTCCTGCCCCGTTTTGGGCAGAATGGCCGCCTGAGGTGTCCTGTCCCCGGGACGTTTTGGCCGCGCTGTGGGATATGTACGTCGCTATGCGAAACGGCTAGACTGCCGGCCTTTTGAGGAGTGAACCATGCGCGATGAGATCCGGATTGGTGTTATTGGTGCGGGTGGGCGAGGTGGGTTGGCTGGGCTTGCCCATAACCCGGAGCAGGGGGCGCGGCTGGTGGCGGGGGCGGACATCCGCGAAGAGCCGCTGGTTCGGTTCCGTGAGAAATATGGAAACGATGCCTTTGTTACCAAGGACTATCGCGAACTGCTTGCCCGTAAAGATATCCACGCGGTGTTTGTCACGACTCCTGATTATCTGCATGAGGAGCATGCCCTGGCAGCGCTGGCGGCCGGGAAATCGGTGTATCTGGAAAAGCCGATGACGATCAGCATCGAGGGGTGTGACCGGGTTCTGCGCTCGGCTTATGAGCGCAAGGCCAAGCTTTATCTGGGCCACAACATGCGGCACTTCCCGGTGATCCGGAAGATGAAGGAACTGATCGACTCGGGCGCCATTGGCCAGGTGAAGTCGGGCTGGTGCCGGCATTTCGTCTCTTATGGCGGCGATGCCTACTTCAAGGATTGGCATGCGGAGCGGAAGAACGCCACCAGTCTGCTGCTGCAGAAGGGGGCCCATGACATCGACATCCTGCATTGGCTGTGCGGCTCCTACACGCGGCGAGTCACGGCGATGGGCAACCTGACCGTGTATAACCAGATCACAGACCGCCATGCTCCGGATGAGCGCGGAAATGCCGGCTGGTCGGACTCGAATTGGCCGCCCTTGTCGCAGAAGCAGCTCAATCCGATCATCGACGTTGAGGATTTGAGCCTGATGCTGATGGAATTGCAGAACGGCGTGCTTTGTTCCTATCAGCAGTGCCACTACGCACCCGATGCCTGGCGCAACTATACAATCATCGGCACCGAGGGCCGCGTCGAGAACTTCGGCGATGTCCCGGGCGAGAAGACAGTCGTGCGGCTCTGGAACCGCCGCTCCGGTTACACGCCTGAAGGCGATCAGCAGTTCCTCTTTCCCGATGAGGGCGGGAGTCATGGTGGGGCGGATCCGCGCATTGTCGCGGAATTTGTGCGCTTCCTGCGGGAGGGCGGTAAGACGGATACGTCGCCGGTGGCCGGGCGGTATGCAGTGGCGGCGGGCTGCCAGGCGGCGGCGTCGCTGCGGGACCACTCCCGGCCAATGGATGTAGCGCCAGTCCCGGCCGACTTGCAGGCCTATTTTGATAAGTAATCAGCAGACGCAAGACGTAGCGGCAGCCCCTGCGTTAACCACATGAGCATAACCTCTTGTGGAATAAGTATTTGCGCTTGCATCTCTGGGCCAAGGATTCAGCGCTGGCTGGCAATAAGTCGGAGGATTGTGCGTTGAAGGAGTAGACGTTCGCATGGCCGAGCCGCAGATGACTACGCCTGATGGTCACCAGCAGTCCGTCGCGTCGGACGAAGTGCTGATGGCGCATCTTCAGGGTGGCGATGCGGTTGCCGGTGATGAGTTGGTGCGGCGGTATGCCAAGCCGCTGCTGGGTTATCTGGCCCGCGTGACGGGCAACCCGCAACTGGCGGAAGAGGTGCATCAGCAGACGTGGCTCGGTGTGTTGGAGCATATGAATCGGTTCGACGCCCAGTCTGGTGTCGGGAGTTTCAAGGCCTGGCTGTTCCGGATCGCCACGAACAAGGCCACGGATGTGTGGCGGTCGCGTGCACGCCAGCGAAAAATGGAAGATGGGCTGCGGCTGATGGAGGATGAATCAGGGCAGGATGCGGCCAGCCCATTGGAAGCGAGCGAGGCCCAGGACCGAGTGCAGCGGGCGATTGACCTTCTGCCTGAGGCGCAGAAACAGGTTGTGCTGATGCGCTACTATGCGAATATGAAGTTTACGGAGATTGCCGAGACGCTGGGTTGCCCGTTGAACACGGCGCTGGGGCGGATGCACAAAGCGACGTTAAAACTGCGTGAAACGCTTGGTGAATCATGAGAAGCCTTCTGTCACAACTCGATAGCGATGAGGCGATGCTGCTGATGTATCTCGCGGATGAACTGCCGCAGCAGGATCGAGTGCAGGTTGCGCGGATGCTGGAGCAGGATGGAGGCCTGCGGGCTCAATTGGAAACAATGCGCGCCTTGATGCAGAGTACAGAGCAGGGCCTGGCCGGAGCGGTGCGGGTGGATGATATCTCGGCCGAGAGGGCGATTCGGAACGCAATCTCAGCGATGCGTGTGCGCACTGCAGAGATGCGGCGGGACGAGGATGCCGTGGAGCGGGACGAGGGCTGGCGAATGCCCGGATGGGCTTATCCGGTCGCGGCAGCGGCCATTCTGCTCATCGCCTTTAGCGTGTACCTGGCGAGTATGGATCAGAAGCAGGTGCAGACGGCAAAGGCACTGTCTCTTCCGTACCTGGATGCCCCCCCGCTGGTTGAGCCGATTTCTGCAGATGCCGAGACGGAGGGTGCGCTTGCGGACGATCTCGCGGCGACTTTTGATGACAGCGATTGGGTGTTGACTGAGGCAAGCGATCCTGGCGGTCTCAACGGCGCCATGGAGCAATTGAGGGCGATCGAACGCCTGTCGGTTGATCCGGCCAGGACAGATTCGGTGCAATAAGGGAAGTTCTATGAAGATGCATGAGATGATGGTGCTTAACGCGGCGACGTGCGTCTTGGCGCTGGTGACGCAATCTGTTCTGGGCCAGGAGGCGCAGCTCGCGGCAGACCGGGCGGAGCAGCGCGGCGGCATTGCTGCTCCGATGCGTGCCGCCGTACGCGCGGGTGGGCGCGCGGCGGAGAAGCTTTCCGATGAAGATATGCAGGAGGTGATGGCGTTCATGCGCGAACACTCCCCCAATCGCGTCAAGGCGACGGAGAGCCTTCCTGAGGACAGTGCGGCACGGCGCGGGGTTATGGCGTTTGTAGAGGCGAGGTACCGCGCATTGCAGGCGGTGAAGGATGAGGATGCGCAGCTCTACGACCTCGGCGTGAAGCAGGTGGAAATCGAGGATGACCTGTACGGTCTGTTGGCGTCGGCGCCAACGGTTGCTGATCGGGAGAAGATTCGCGACCGTATCCGGATAGCCGTGAGACCGCAGGTGGAAACCAACTTTGCCGAACGGGCGCACCGATTGAGCCGGTTGCGGGAAGCGTTGCGCCGGGAAGAGCGCAAGCTCGATGCCGACCGAGCGCGGGCTGACGACTTAACAGACGCACGCACGAACGCGCTTGTCCAGGAAGGGACCGCAGCATTGCGGAGAGATGTGCTGCGCCGGGGAATCCGTGAAGATGCACGGCGCGATGGCCGCCCGGCCGGTGCGACAACCAGGGCGGTGGAGAAGTAGAGGCGTTTCAGACAGGGCCTAGCGACGCGGCAGTTTCTGCTTCAGCTCATCCAGCGATTTGACGCCCTCGGGAAGGCGCGCCTCTTCGGGCAGCAAAACCGGGATGCCGTCGCGAATCGGATAAGCCAGACCACCTTCTTCGGCGATCAGCCAATCACCCTCCTTGCGCAGGGGGCTTCGCGTCAGAGGACAGCGCAGCAGCGCCAGCAGGCGTTCATCGAAGGCATTGACAGGAAGATCGCAGCTCATTGCAGGCTGTAGTATATGAGGATCATCCCGGCGGGCAATGTGCCGTGGAGTGCGTGCGCGAACTGGTATGACGTAGAGCCTTCGTGTAGAATTCGCTGGTGGGCTGCAGCCGGAGGTCTTCCATGCAGCTTTCTGGGAACGCTAAGGTTCGCCCGCTTGATCCGGGCAGACTCAGATATGAGCCTGGCTATTGGTGCAACTTCGTTCCGGCCTGACGGCGCGGTTTCGGCCGCGGCGGCAATCTCCTTGCCGGCTCCCCTCAATGCCAATGTTCTGGTGCTGAACCGTTTTTACCAGGCGATCCGAGTCGTCAATGTGCGGCGGGCGTTTTCGCTGCTCTGCCGTGACATGGCCGAGGTCATCCATATCGAGCAGGATGCCGCCGGGCGCAACCAATGGATGAACCTGAACTTCACCGATTGGCGGGAGCTGTCGGATCTCAAGGCGAAGTTCCAACCCGATGAATATGAATGGGTGCACACGGTTCGCTTCCAGGTGGCTGTGCCGCGGATCATTCGTCTGTTTGGTTATGACAAGCTTCCCCGGCAGGATGTGAAATTCAACCGGCGGAACATCTTTGCCCGCGATTCCAATCGCTGCCAGTATTGCGGGAAAAAGTTTCCCACGACGGATCTGTCGCTGGACCATGTGCTGCCCAAGAGCCAGGGCGGCAAGAGCACTTGGGAGAACATCGTCTGCTGCTGCATCAAGTGCAATGTGCGCAAGGGCGGGCGAACGCCCGAGCAGGCGCATATCAGACTGATTACCAAGCCAGTCAAGCCCAAGCGCTCGCCGGTGATCAACATTCGCCTGGCCGATGAACGGTACTGGAGCTGGAAGCAGTTCCTGGATAACGCCTACTGGACGGTTGAACTCAAGTCGTAATTCGACTGAGCAGCAACCTGTTTTGCGCGTCGCTTTCCAACACGGAATACCCAATGAACGAGCAGTCAGACCAGCAGTCGATCTGCCACGCCATCGTCGAGTCGCTGCCCTACCCCGTGGTCTTCGTGGATCTTGAGCACATCATCCGTTACATGAATCCGGCGGCTCGATACCACTATTGCCAGGAACGGGGTCACAAGGATCTCGTCGGCCGCTGTGTCTTCGACTGCCACTCCAATCCGGCATCCACAGAGCAGATCAAGGCCATTGTCCAGCGGTTTCGCAGCGATTCCAAGGAATTGTTCTTGAAGGTCAATGACCGCAATCTGCGAGTGTACGTAACGCCTGTCCGGTCAAGCAAAGGCGACCTGATCGGATACTACGAGCGATTCGAGATGAATCTCGCCCTGTCCCGTCAATCCAGTCCCGCCGGCGCTTAACTGCGCAGGTGTTCATTGAAAAACGCGAGCGTGCGCTGCCACGCCAGTTGGGCGGCCGCTTCGTCGTACCGAGGCGTCGTGTTGTTATTGAAGCCGTGCTGTGTGCCAGGATAGCTGTAGGAGGTGTATGGCACCTTCGCGGCTTTGAGCGCCTCCTCCCACGCAGCCCGGCCGGCGTTGATGCGCGGGTCGTTCTCCGCATAGTGCATCAGCAGGGGGCTCTTGATCTTGGCGGCCTGATCGGCCGCGGGTTGGTTGCCATAAAAGGCAGCGCACGCGTTGAGGTCCGGCATCTGCGTAGCCACCATCAGCGAGATCCCGCCGCCCCAGCAGAAGCCGACCACGCCGATCTTTCCGCTGCATTCCGGTAGCCCTTTGAGATATCTGCCGGCCGCGAGCATGTCCTGCCGGGTCTTGCTCTGGTCAAGCGTTGCGAACAACTCGCGTGCCTTGTCCTCGTCGCCGGGATATCCACCCAGCGGCGCCAGCGCATCGGGTGCGAAGGCCAGAAATCCATCCAGTGCCAGCCGGCGGGTGATGTCCTCAATATGCGGATTGAGCCCGCGATTCTCATGCACCACCAATATCCCCGGGCGTTTGGCATCTCCCTCAGCCTGCTGCACAAGGTAACCCCGTGTCTTTTCGTATCCTTGAGGCGATGGGTACACGACCGATTCGAACCGCAGCCGTTGATCATCCGGCTTGATCACTTGTGCTGACGCGAAGTCTGGACTCAGTGCTGCAAGCAGGGAGGCGGCCGTCATCGTGCCTACGGCGAACTTACCCGCTCTCGCCAGGAAAGTCCGGCGATCAATCGAGCCATGCACATAGGCGTCGAACAGGATGAGCAGTTCCTGATCAAACTCACAAGCTTTCTGCATGTTGGTTCCTCCTCAACTTCTCTCGATTCATTCGGAAACGGCAAGGGCCGAAGCCCCAGCGCTGAGCCGCCATCTGACTCGATCCCTGCATGCCATTATAGACCTGCCTGCTGTGTCGCTCCGCACGTCGCCTTCGCAGCGACCCGATCTGTGAACTTGGAGACCGTTCCGGGATCGGTGATAATGCGTGGTATGAGATGGCATGCGGGTTTAAGGCACAGTTCGGGCGCCCTGCCAGAGCGCTATGGGCTGTGGCTGGCCCTGCTGGCCATGGTGCTGGCGGCGCTCACGTCCGGCTGCGGCAAGACGACCGCGAGTACTTCGCCAGAGGCCCCCGCCCGCGTGCGCACGGTGCGGTTCTGGCAGCCGTTCGGCGGGGAACATGGCAAGGCCATGCACGAGATTGTCGCCGAGTTTAACCGCACTCATCCGACGATCCATGTCGAGATCTCGTTCGCGGCCAACAACCTCAGTGCCAGCCAGAAGCTCTTCCTCGCCATCGCCGGTGGTGAGGCGCCGGATGTGACCATGGTGGATGGTCAGCAACTGGCCGAGTGGGCCGCTCGCGGCGCCCTGACGGATATCACCTCGCAGGTTGAGCGTGCGGGCCTCACGGGCGATGACTTCTTCCTGCCGCGTTGGAACGAGAGCGTCTTCCGCAACCGTGTGTATGCGCTGCCTTGGGGGGCGGATCCGAACTTCGCGTTCTGTTGGAACAAGAAGGCCTTCCGAGAAGCCGGGCTCGATCCCGAGCGGCCGCCCCGTACCATCGCCGAGCTCGATGAGTACAACCAGAAGCTTACCAGGTTCGACGCCAACGGCCGCCTCATCCAGATCGGCCTCTTGCCCTGGCCGTATGGCGTGGACAACGCCATGTTCACCTGGGGCTATGCCTTTGGCGGAGAGTTTTATCGGCCGTCTGCCGATGCGCTGTCGCCTGGCCAGGTTACCGCCAACGACCCGCACAACGTCGCTGCGCTGCGCTGGTTGCGCAGCTTCGGGCAGAAATACGACGTGCGCAAACTTAACGCCTTCCAGAGCAGTTTCGTGGGTCTGGCCAATGACCCGTTCCGCCTGGGCAGCCAGACGATGTGCCTGCTACACGTGCAACAGGTGCAGGATATCAAGCGCTATGCCCCAACCCTTGAATACGGTATCGGCCTGATCCCCGCGCCGCCGGATGGTGAGTACCCAAACGGCTGGGTCGGGGGCTGGTCCATGGCGGTCCCCCGTGGGGCATTGGCCAGCGATGAGGCGTTTGAGTTCATGCGCTGGATGTGCACCTCGCCGGAGGGAACCATGAAACTGGGCAAGGAGATGGGCCAGTTCCCGGCGTGTCGAAAGAGCCTGTACTACCAGAGCATCAAGGGCAACCGCGATCTGGAAGTTTTCTACGAGGTCCTCAAAGGCGCCCGGCATGTCCGCACGCTCATGCCGGCGCAAGGGTACCTGATGGAACTGCTGCGCCGGGGCGCGGATGAGGTGCTCTATGGTGGACGCGACCCGCAGGCCGTGCTCGACGAGATCACCATCAAAGCACAACATCGCCTGGAGTATGTCATGGCGCGGGCGAACGACCGGACGGACAATCGCACAGTGGAGACGGGAGATGCGGCCCCATGAGTGATGCATTACCGATTGGCCGAGAGGGCGGGAGGGGGAGAGTGCGAGGCAAATGGCCGCTGGGGGTGGCGTTCTGCCTGCCATTGATCGTTGGGCTGTTGAGCCTGACGATCTATCCGGTGGTCATGAGCTTCTACTATAGCCTGACCGACTACCCGATCTTCGATCCGCCCAAGTGGGTAGGACTGGGCAACTACGTGGAGCTCTCGCGCGACCCCAGGTTCTGGTTGTCGCTGTGGAACACGGGGTGCTATGCGCTATTTGCCGTGCCGTTGGGTATGGTCATCGGGCTGCTGCTGGCGCTGCTGTTGAACATGAAGATTCGCGGCATGGCCTTCTATCGGACGCTCTTCTTCCTGCCGACGATCGTGCCGATGGTTGCCTCGGCGGTGATCTGGAACCAGATTCTCTCACCGCAGCATGGCCTGCTCAACGAGATGCTTCGCTATGTGGGCATGCCCGAGGCGTGGGTCCCCGGATGGCTCAGCGATGAGAACTGGTCCAAGCCGGCGCTGGTGCTGATGTCTCTCTGGGGTGCTGGGGGCGGCATGGTCATGTACCTGGCAGCGCTGCAGGATGTGCCGCAGGACTTGTACGATTCGGCCTCCCTCGACGGGGCCAACGCCTGGCATCGCCTGCTGCATATCACGCTGCCGATGATCTCTCCGATCCTGATGTTCACATTCGTCATGGGCCTGATCGGGGCGATGCAGTATTTCTCCCAGGCGTTCATCATGACCGGCGGCGGCCCGTGGGACAGCACCCTCTTTTACTCGCTGAACCTGTTCAACACCGCCTTTTCGGAGTATCGCCTTGGCTACGCCTCGGCAATGGCATGGATCCTGTTCGCCATCGTCCTGGGCCTGACCTGGGTCGTGATGAAGCTGTCGAACCGGATGGTCTATTACCACTCGTAAGCCAGAGCACAACTATGCATCTCAAGAGCTGGCAAACCTGGGTCGCGACGCTCGTGCTGACGGCATTGTCGGTGCTGTTCACGCTGCCATTCATCTGGATGCTCAGCACTTCACTCAAAGTCCCCGAGACGATTCAGAGCGCGTACATGGACCTGGTGCCACGAGCGCCAGTTATCGATGTCGACGGCCGGGAGATGCGCGTGCGTCCCATGATGGAAAAGAATGGCGAACAGGAGGTGCAGGTCTACGATGAAAAGGGCGAACTGGGCGAAACCTTGCGCGTGACGCCGGGACAGATTCGCCAGCGCCTCTGGCTGCACACGGCCAACTACAGCGAAGGCATCCGCGCCTTCCCGTTTGTCGCCTACCTGATGAACACCCTGATGATCTGTGTCCTGTGCGTGGTGGGCACGGTATTGAGCTGCTCGCTGGTGGCCTATGGGCTGACCTGGGTCACCTGGCGCGGGCGCGAGCCCCTGTTCTGGGTCATGCTTAGCACCATGATGCTCCCGGCCCAGGTGACGATGATCCCATTGTTCCTGACCTTCAAGCACCTGGGCTGGATCAACACCATCCTGCCGCTGGTGGTGCCATCGTTCCTGGGCAATGCGTTCTTCATCTTTCTTCTGCGGCAGTTCTACCGCTCGATTCCGCGCGATCTGGTCGAGGCAGCGCGAATTGATGGCTGCAGCGAGCTGCGCATCTGGGCCCAGCTCATGGTGCCGCTGAGCCGCCCGGCGCTGGCCGTGGTTGCGCTCTTCACCTTCATCGGGGCGTGGAACGACTTCCTGGGACCGCTGATCTACCTGATGGACGAACGCAAGTACACGTTGTCAATTGGCCTGGCGATGTACCAGAACCAGTACTCGGCGGAATGGGGCCAGATGATGGCGATGTCGCTGCTGATGACTGTTCCAATCATCCTGCTGTTCTTCTTCACCCAGAAGACGTTCATCCAGGGGGTGAAGCTCTCTGGGATCAAGGGCTGAGGCGCGGTAGGTTAGTCGTTTTCAAGAAGGAGTCGATGTTGAAGAACTATACTGTGGCGATGGTGTTGGCGAGCATCCTGATGATGGCGGGTTGGTCGTTGGCGGGCGATGCGACGGTGCCGGGCGAAGTGAGCACGCCGTTCCCGACGGTGACGAATCTCGCGGTGGAGTGGAAGATTCAGGGTGATGATAATCTGAATGCCACAGTGGCGGTGAAGTACCGGGAAGCCCAGGCGGACACTTGGCACCAGGCGATGGAGCTCAGGCGGGTGCCGGCCGGCCAGAGCAAGACGACCAACCCACTGTTCACGTGGGACAACAAGTTCTCAGGGAGCATCCTCGATCTGAAGCCGGATACCCAGTACGAGATCCAACTGGCGTTGACGGATCCCGATGGCGGGGCCGCGCAGAAGATGGTCACCGTCCGAACGCGCCTCGTGCCGAAGGCGGCGGCCGATGCGTCGGTCCGGAAGGTCGATGCATCGACGATTGACACGGTAAAGCCGGGAGAGATCGGCCTGCTGGCCGATGGGAACTATGGGGATTTCATCGCCAAGGCGGATGGGGAACCGGGAAAGCCAATCGTGTATCGAGCGCAGGGCACCGGGGCGAAGTTTACGTTTGTGTCGCTGAAGAATCGCAAGCACGTGTACCTCGAGGGGGTGGTGGTGCGCAGTGCGAAGGAGGGGGCCGCGGTCGAGTTGCTTGGCGCGGAAAACTGCGTCGTGCGGCGTTGCGACATTCAAGGGGTCTTCGGTATCCGCGCGGACGACAAGCCCGGGGCGACCAACTGCTATGTGGCGGACAATGTTATCAAGGGTACGACGCCCTGGACGCCCGAGGCGATGGGCGCCAACGGGAAGAATATCGGCGAGGGGATTGAGATGACTGGCTCGGGGAATGTCATCTGCTTTAACAAGGTGAGCAATTTCCGCGACTGCATCTCAACCATGGAGGATACGTACACGGCGGACCAGAACTGCATCGATATCCTGAACAACGATATTGCCGTGGGCGCGGATGATGCGATCGAGGCCGATTTCGCCATGAGCAACTGCCGGATCATGCGCAACCGCATCACCAACTGTTTTGTGGGATTGAGTTCGCAGCCGGGCCTGGGTGGCCCCACGTATTTCATCCGCAACGTCATGTACAACCTGACCTACGTGCCGTTCAAACTGCATCGCTACAGCAAGGGCGACGTGGTTTTGCACAACACGGTCGTGAAGAGTGGAGATGGGATGGCCTGTTTTGCGGCCACGGAGTTTGATTATGCGCTATTTCGGAACAACCTGTGCATCGGCGGGCCCACCGGCGGCAAGGTGTGGGGCAACTACGGTAGTGGAGCGGGTATGGCGGTGACGCTGTATGCGGTGGGGTCGCACTGCGATATTGACTACGACGCTGTGGGCACGTGGCAGACACCTTTCAAAGGGAAGATCGGAACACAGGTATTCAGCAGCGCTGAAGAGATGCGCAAGGGACCTCAGGAGAAGCATGGTTTGGTGGTAGGGCTCGATGTGTTCAGAGGCGTGGCGTTTCCGGAGCAACCCGGGACGCTGTATGCCCCGCCCGACCTTCGCCCACAAGATGGCTCGGCCGTTGTGGACGCGGGACTGGTTATCCCAAATGTGAATGATGGATCTGCGGGCAAAGGGCCGGACATCGGAGCCTATGAAGCGGGTCAGCCGTTGCCGATGTATGGACCGCGTCCGGAGAGTGTGGACGAATCGACGAAATAGTAGCGGTGGTAAAGAGGCTGGCGGAAACAAATCGACTCCCATTCCAGCCACAAGGAACTCAGAGTATGAGCCGCTCGACGCTGTCGGTGATGTTGGTGCTGGCATTCGCCGCGTCGTCGCTCGCATTCAGGGAGACGTTCGGCGCAGCGCCCGATGCGTCGATCGTTCCCGCCGACCGCCGGGTGGACTGGAGTCTGGCCGGCATCCCCGGAGGCATACCTGGGCGCACGCAGGTATTCCGGAGCATCGATGCCACCACGTATGGAGACGGTTCGACCGACGCCACCAAAGCCATTCAAGAGGCCATCGACAGCGCTCCCGCGGGCCAGGTTGTCCATCTCCCGGCCGGAACCTATGTAACCAGAGACACTATTCATCTTCGCAGCGACAAAACGCTGCGCGGAGCCGGGCAGGGGAAGACGATCATCCGCTATCAGGGACAGGGGGGACGCTCCGTGCTCGACCTGCGGGGGCAGTCCTACAACGACATCTGGGGGCTCAAGCGGAGCTATGCGGTGACCGGAGGCACGACCAAGGGCTCGACGCAGATCACTTTGAGCAAGACGAACGGGATCAGGCAAGGCGACGTGCTGCTGATCGACCAGCTCAATGACAGCGTCCTGGTGGACATCGCCGGCAGCGAGGGCGTGTGCACGTACTGCAGCCGGCAGGATGGCAAACGGGCGCGCGGCCAGTTTGCGGAGGTGGCGGCCGTCGACGGAAACACCGTCACCCTGAACCTCCCGCTGTTCTTCAGTCTCGACATGTCGCTTCAACCGGAAGCGACTCTGGTTAGCGCCAGCAGTATGGTGCGGCGCGCGGGTGTGGAGAACCTGAGCCTCACGCAGGACAAGCCGGTGAACGAGCACATTGTCGAAATGGACTCGGCCCAGCAGTGTTGGCTGAAGAACGTGGAAATCAGCCGGATGAATCGTCGCGGCTGCTGGCACATCAACAGCTTCCAGAACGAGTTCCGCGATTGCACGTTCCATAATGCGATCAACGGATTCGGCCGGGACCACGGTTATGGTCTGGAACTGAGCCTGCAATCGACGGCCAATCTCGTCGAGAACAATATCTTCGACACGGTCGATGGCGGCGGGGTGATGACCGACAACGGAGCCATCGGCAACGTCATTGCCTACAATTATCTGCACAACATCCAGTTCGACGAGCCGCATTGGATGATTGCCGGTCCCGTGCTCAATCACTCTCCGCATCCTTCGATGAATCTGTGGGAGGGGAACATCGGCCCCCAGCTCGGCAACGACTTCATTCACGGTTCCTCAAGCCACAACACGGTATTCCGGTGCCGCTCCACTGGCTGGCGGGATCAGACGGCCAATTCGAATAACAACGCCGTCGAATTGCAGCACAAGAATCTCTACATGACGGTGATCGGCTGCGTCCTGGGCACCAAGGGCAAGTCCGATGTGTACGAGGTCGCCTATCCTCAGCCCGCGCCGGCGGAGCTGAAGCCGATCTGGCGGCTGGGCTACGGAGGTCCCAAGCGTACCGGAGACACCAAGGTGAAGGCCACGCTGCTGCGGCATGGGAACTGGGATAGCGTTACCGATGGCGTCATCTGGGATCCTGCGATCACCAACCACACCCTTCCGGCGTCGCTCTATCGGTCCAGCAAGCCGGACTGGTGGGGAGACCTCGCATGGCCGCCCATCGGCCCGGATGTTCCCGGCATGGTCAACAAGATCCCGGCCCAGATCCGCTTTGAGGGCCAGTGACAGAGGCACCAGACCCCGCCGCTCATTCTCCACCTGAAGTGTGGCGCCCGGCGATTCCACTGAGACTGGCGCTATCGTGGACATGACTTTGGGGGCATAATGAGATGACATCTCTTGTGCAGGAAAGGAGTTGGTCGATGTTCCAGTCGGAATTGCTCGGTTGGGCGTGCGTCGCGGTGGTGGGTGCATTGTGCCTTGCGGGGTGCGCTGCCGGGACCGGCGCCAAGTTGCCGGGGGAGCGTGCCATCTACGAGGGCGTGAAGGCTTCGCATGCCGCTGCTCCGACCGCGGAGGACTATCGGGTGTATCAGGCCAGGATCGAGCAGGCCCTTCGCCGCGAGTTGGCATTCTTCTACCCGAGGTGCCTGGATATGACCCATGGCGGGTTCATTCATGCCCTGCCGGCGGATTGGGAGAAGCGAGCGCCCGATGAGCGGAACAAGAACATCGTCTATCAGGCCCGTATGACCTGGACGGCGGCCGAAGTCGTCAAACGCCGGCCGGAGTTGCGCGAGGAGTACCTGAAGTACGCAGCGCACGGGCTGGCATTCCTGAAGGACAAGATGTGGGATGCCCAGGATGGGGGGTTCTTCTGGGTCGTCGATGAACAGGGAAACCCGGCGAGCCTGACCGACAAGCATGTTTACGGGAATGCGTTCGGCATCTACTCGGCGGCCACCGTGTTCCAGGCGACAAGCGATCCTGATGCGCTGGAGCTTGCACTCAAGGCGTTCCGCTGGATGGATGAACATGCACATGATGCGAAGAATGGCGGCTACTACGAGGCGCTGAATCGTGCTGGCGATGTGATCGTGTCGGCCGACAAGTCGCAGAGACCTGAAAGGCCCACTGATTTGATCAGCAATCCGTACGGCTTCAAGTCGATGGACTCGCACATCCATATTCTTGAAGCACTGACGGTGCTTGCGCAGATCAGTCCCGAGCCCCTGGTGAAGCAGCGCCTTGATGAGGTGTTTCTGATCGTGCGCGACAAGATGGTGGTGCAGCCGGGTTGCCTGAATGTGATCTTCACCCCGAGTTGGAAGGCAACCGCGATGGGCGACTCGTTCGGGCATGACATCGAGACGGCGTATCTGCTCTGGGAGGCGGATATCGTGCGGCACACCAATCCCAGCAACAAAACCCGACCGGTGACGCGCAGCCTGGTGGATCATGCGCTGAAGGTTGGCTGGGATGACGTCTACGGCGGTTTTTACAACGATGGTTTTGCGTTCGGCAAGCCGCATCAGCGGTCCAAATCATGGTGGACCCAGGCGGAAGGACTCAACGCCCTGATGCTGATGCATGAAACCTATGGGAAACAGGATCCCCGGTATTGGCGGGCTTTCCTGCATCAGTGGGCGATGATCGACAGCCTGCTGATCGATCCGAAAGATGGTGGCTGGTATGAACAGGTGCTCGGCGACAAGCTGGATTCTGCGAGCAAGCTCAATCCGTGGAAGGCGAGCTACCACAGCGTCCGGGCGATGCTGAATGTGAGCGATGCCCTCGGGAAGCTGGCCGGTGAAAACAGCGTCAATGGAACGGAGCAGATAAAGTAGGTGCGCAGCACCGCCCCAATGGTGCTGGAGATGCGATGATGCAAGGGAGTCTCTGTTCCTGGCGGGATGGTGCTATCCGCGAACTGGGGTCAAAGCCGCTGGACTTGCTGGTAGTCGGCGGCGGAATCCTCGGGGCGGGTATCGTGCGCGATGCGGCCATGCGCCATCTGCGTGTTGCTCTCGTCGAGCAGTATGACTTCGCCTATGGTACGTCGAGTCGGTCATCGCGCCTGCTCCACGGTGGGCTGCGCTATTTGGCGCAGGGGCGGGTCGGGATGGTCCGCGAGGCCGGCCGCGAGAAGGCGATCCTCGCCCGGATCGCGCCGCACCTGGCGGCCCCGCTGGCGTTCGTGTTTCCCACCTATCGCGGGACGGATTGGCCCAAGTGGCAGTTGTCTGTGGGCGTGCGAGTGTACGACATGCTCTGTGGCGTGGATGGCGCGCCAGAATCCAGTTCCATGGGCCGAGACCAGACGATGGCACTGCTGCCGGGCCTGAAGCAGGAAGGATTGACCGGTTCGGTGCGCTATGGCGATGCTCTGACCAATGATGCCCGGTTGGTGATCGATACGCTGCGCTCGGCGGCTGGGCACAGCGCGGTCCTATTGAACTATACGAAGTTGGTTCGTGCTCGCCGGCGGGGCGATCTCTGGGTTTGCACGCTACAGGATGGAGAAGACGGCCAGGAGAGAGAGGTGGCGGCATCGACGGTGGTTAATGCGGCCGGGCCGTGGGCGATGCAACTTGAGCCTAGTGCGATCAAGCTTCGGCTAACCAAGGGCGTTCATCTGGTTATCGATCGAGCTCGCCTGCCGATCCCTGATGCGGTGGTGATGGCCGAGGGCAAACGCATCCTGTTTTCGATTCCCTATGGGCAGCGGGTGATCCTGGGCACAACCGATACCGATTACGACGGGCGCATCGAGGATGTGCGAGCGGAGCCGGAGGATGTCCAGTACATCCTGGGGGTTACAGATCAAACATTCCCGCGGGCGGGCATCGGCCTTGCCGACGTGATCACCACCTGGGTCGGCCTGCGGCCGCTGATCGCGAACAAAGATGGCTCGCCTTCGGATATCTCGCGCAAGCACTTGATCGTCGGCCGGGGCGATGGCTGGTTTGATGTTGCGGGAGGGAAACTGACGACGTATCGGCTCATTGCCGAGCAGACGCTGGATCAGGTCGTGCGCTATCTGGGTAAAGACGCGTTGCCGTGTCGAACGCATTTGGAGCCGCTGGTGAGTGAACAGGAGGCGATCGGGATCTCAGGGATTGAGCCGCCGCCAGTGGAGCAGGGCGTGATCGAGCACTTCTGCCGCAACGAGTGGGCGATGCACCTTGATGATGTGATGGACCGCCGCGGAAGATGGAGCAGCTACTCGTCCGATTCCGCACACATTGCAGAGAAGGTCGCAGAGATGATGACGGGAATCCATGGATGGACAGCGCAGCGGAAGCATGAGGAACTCGCTCGATGCTACGGACGGCGATGATGGATGGCGCCGGTTGGACAGGCTTTGGCGGCAGCTTCGGCGGCTTTTTGCAGGCCCTCGGCGAGTTCCTTGCCGAAGGGGACGGCCACCTGGACATCAAAGCCGCGGCCGACGAATGCCAGCCCGGTCTTCTCGCCGGCCTGTTTCGCGATGGCCACGCACAGGCCGCAGGCGATGCACTTGCCTTCTTCAAAGACGAGGTCGGGGTGGGTGGTGATCGTGCGGACGGGTTTGCGATGGCCGCGATAGCGGGAAGGTTCAGCGCTGTACTCAATGGAGTAGCGGCGCAAGGCGCAGATGTCGGTGGAACCACAGCCGCAGAGGCGGCAGCGGTCGGCTTCGTCCTGAGCTTCGGATTCAGTGAAGCTTGCGCTCTGACCTTTGGAGGGAGCAGATGGGATGGTGCGCGGCGCCTGGCTGGTATCGCCGAGCCAGGCTTTCATCTCAGCTTCGGATAGTGCGCCCAGGCGAACTGCAAACCGACGATGGGCAGCGTGGGGCTTGCTGGCCAGAAAGTCATCAACCTGATGGGCGAGCTCTTTGCCATCGGCGACGGCTTGTACCGCGTGGTGACGGGCGTGGGTGGCCGATGCGGAGATGAAGACGCCGCCGGCGGCGCCTTGGACAGGTCCGGTAGCGGCTACTGCGTCGAACTGGGTGCGCAGGTCGGCGATCGAGGCGATGGTTGTCCCCATTTGCCACTGGGCACCCAGGCGGGTGATGAGGTCAACTTCGGCGTCGAGGATCTCGGCGGGGAGTTTGCCGGGTTCCAGGCCGTAACGGAGCGTGCCGCCGGGCAGAGGGTGCGAGTCGAGGATGGTGCAGGAGTGGCCGAGCTTGAGCAGTTCCCAGGCGCAGGCCAGACCGGCCGGGCCGGCGCCGATGATGGCGATGCGTTTGCCGGTGGAGGGCTTGCAGGCGGGGAGCCAGTGGTCGGCGTTGTGCAGATCAACTTCGGCGACATGGCGGTGCAGGGAGCAGATGGCAACGGCGGCACCGTGCGCGCCGGCGGTGCCGCGGCGGCATCCTTTCTCACAGAGGCCGGGGCAAATGTAGCCCAGCACGCCGGGGAGCACCAGGGCATCGCGGGCGGTCTGGATGGCGCTGGGCATGTCGTTCTCGCGGATCTGCCGGACCATCTCGGGGATATCGAGGTGCGCCGGGCAGACCTGGCTGCAGGGGGCGAAGCATTCGCCGGCGTGTTCGGCCAACAAGAGTTCCAGAGCAGTGCGGCGGGCGAGATGGACATCTGGGGAGGAGCTTTCGATGACCATGCCATCGGCGACCTTGGTGGCGCAGGAGGGAACCATGCGCTTGGCGCCGTTGATGCGGACGACGCAGACCAGGCAGCTTGTCTGCGGCTCGATGCCTTTGAGATAGCACAAGTGGGGGATGGCGATGCCGGCGGATTCGGCGGCCTCCAAAACCGTAGCGCCATCGGGGGCGAGAACTTCGATGTTGTCAATCACAACTTTGGGCACAACAGGATCTAGTCCTTCGGCGGTGTGAAGGGCTGCAGAATGCTGGTCGCGACGACTTTGCCCGAGGCGTCGAGGACACGGGCGCGGATAAACAACTCGGCGGGCGGCCGGCTGCTGAACAGGCCGACCAGCGAGATAGTCACGGTGTACTTGTCGGTGTCCTCACGGTCGCCGGTGCTCACTTCGCGACTGGCGGTGTAGGGCCGCTTGCGCTTGTCGGTATGGACGTTGCCGCTGCCATCGACGATGGAGGCCTCATATGTGAACGGGTGATAGCGTACGTAATCGAGGGTGATGTAGCTGGTGACGTCGGCCGTCCACTCGCCGTCGCGGCGCTGCGTTGTCACCTTCATCCGGCTGATGCCGATGTTGCCGTCGCTCATCGCAGCGACGGTTGGCCTGATGGCCGGAGACAGGTCACCTGCCCGCGCGGGACTGAAGAGGACGAGAGCATTTGTTATCAGCAATGCAAGTTTGACTGGCTTATACATAATCGGGCTCCAGAGTATTGGAATGATACTCGACGGGCATATCCTTCGGGTAGCGCTTCAACACTTGGCCGCGCTCGCCAAGCCCGGGCAAGACGGCCTCAGGCGGCGCGGCTGCACGGTACGTGTCGCTTCCGGCGGACGGGGTGATCTGCATTACATCGCAGAGCGGTCGTGGTACAATCGGCAAGGTCATCATGGGCTGTCGACCAGCTTGTGAGGAGAGCAATGTGTAATAACAGGAGAAGTTATGTCCGATGCGACGCTGCTGATGTTGCTGAACGATGTCCGTGGGAAGACGCTGCGGTTGCTGGATGGCGTGAGTGATGAAGAGGCGCGCTTTGCGCCGCCGGGCTTGAACAACACAATTGTGTGGCATGCGGGGCATGTACTGGTGGTGACTGAGCACTTGGGAGTTACCAAGGCCAGCGGCGCTAAGCCATCGTATCCCGGGGGATGGTTCGAGATGTTCAGTTGGCAGAGCAAGCCGACGCCGGTTACGCACTGGCCGGCCTTGGCGGATGTGGTAACGGACCTCAGAGCGCAGCAGGTGCGGTTGGCGGCGGTGATCGGTGGGCTGACGAACGAGCAACTCGACCGGACGCTGGATGGCGGGACGGTGCGGCATTCGATCCTGCACGGGTTGCATGATGAGGCATGTCATCAGGGCGAGATCTGGCTGCTGCGGAAACTGTGGAAGAGTCGGAGGTAGGAAGTACCTCACGCAGAGCTCACGGAGCTCACAGAGATGAAGCCACGCGTGATTGTGGATAAGTGACAGGTGCGCAAGTTCTCTGATGGGTACCACCTGGAGCGCAAGTGGTGATTGCGCAGATGGTTACGGTGGAATTGGGGAGAAGGTGCGCAAGTTCGTGGCGGTGGCGCGTTGAAGGGGGCTAGAGCATTACGATTCCCAGCCAGATCAAGGCGATGCTGATGAGCAGGATGCCGAATGCGGGGAGGACGCTCATGGGCTCGCGGATCAGGGCTTTGATTACCCTTATCGCGATGTAGATTCGGCCAAAGACGAAGAGCATGTTCGTATCGGGGCCGCCGTCTTCGTCGGAGCCGGCGGCGACGAGCCACATCAGCCCGAGGATGATGCCGAAGACGCCGAAGATGATTGGGAAGGGGGCAAGATAATGCACTATGCGGGCGAAGATACGCTGTGGACGTGCGGTGGGCAACTTTTTGCGCGGCAGACAGGGGGTATGTGTTCACGAGTCGGCTTTGTGGCGGGAGGTCCCGGAGAAGCCTCGCTTGGTCAAATCGGTTACGACGGCGGTTATCTCTGCTTTTGAACCGGCATCGTAGTGGATTGTGCTGCTGGGGCAGAGCGCACTTTCGGGTGGGCGAGCGTGGTCGTGTGAAACGCAAGGACCCGCAGGCAATGCCGTTACGTCGATTCGCACCAGTAGTATATCCCAGGCGCGATCCGCTGGACGAAGGCACCGCGCGCTGCGATGCACTTCTGGGCATCCTCGTCACTGCGGAAGATGCGAATGCCCTCGGCAAAACCACCGAAGCCGTTCTTGCACAGGCCGATATTCGGCGGGCCGAGGCCCGGGTAATCGATGGCATCGTTGGTGATGTAAGCCGGATGGAACTCCACGATGCTCCTGGGCAGCGGCACGTCGCCAAGGAAGATCCGGGAATGCTTCGACGGCCAATGGTCCAAGAGGGCGATGCAGTCGGCATACAGCCCCTGGTCAATGGCCTGCCGGATCTCTCGGTTTCGCGTGATGGTGGCGACCTGCTTCATCAACGTGCCCAAGCCCAGCAGCGAACCGGCGGCAATCATGACGCATAGCAGGAGTCGCGCCGCGACTTTCGCAAATCCTCGGGCTTGCCTGAGACACAGGTGCGACGCAAGCGCGATCCACATACACCAGAGCAGCAGGACTACGAGCAGGCCTAACACGGCGCGCACCGCACCCCATGCCAAGGCTTGCCCGGAGCGATACGTGCACCACAAGATCGCGGTCCCAAGCAGAACCAGAGCGAAGATGGCAATTGGTCGCCCGATGCGCCGTGCGGCGGGTCTCTCCGTGCTCTCTGTGCTCATGCGGACACCTCGCAAGCTAATCCTGAGTTAACATGTGGCGCGGACGGAATCAACCATATTTGGTGGTTTTGTGCGCAATGGCCGATGGCGGCAAGCGTGAGGAGTGCCAGGAAGGCGACGACGCCGAGGTTCATGTGTCTACTATACCGCGCTGATGCGATGGTGCGGCGAGGTGAATTGCAGAGTGGGGTATGCCCGAAGTGCTCTACGTGGAGCGCGGCCACCGGCCCGCGATCGGTAGGGCGAAGGGGCCGCACTGACCAGAAGGCGCAATGGGGCGCGATGGGCTTCGAGTAGAGCCGTGTGATGGACAGAGCGATATGGCGTATCTGGTCGCGGGCCGGTGGCCGCGCTCCACGGGAGATGCCGGGTTCCACTTGTTTGCGTCGGCGGCGAGGCTTAGGCTGATTGGCATGGCTGATCACATGACGCCACAGTATGTCGAGTTCGATTGGGGTTGGGCTCGGATGGAGTCTCGGCGTAACCTGCCGCATGTGATTCAGCAAGGCGTCATCTACTACATCACGATGCGGCTTGCCGATTCGGTCCCGCAGGCGATGCTGCGGCAGTGGGCACGTGAACTGGAGGCGTGGGATCGTGCTAACCCGCCGCCGCATACCGAGGCCCAACGAGAGCAGTATGCGGAGTTGGGGTATCGCCGGAGGGAGCGGTGGCTGGATCGCGGAGAGGGGTGCTGTGTGCTCAGGAATCGTGCGACCCGGGCTGAGGTCGAGTTCTGCCTAGGATATGGGGATGGTGAGGGGTACTGGTTGGGTGACTTCGTGATCATGCCGAATCATCTCCATGCGCTGTTGCTGCTTGGTGGAGAGGAGTCGCCGAAGCGGACGGTTGGGCAATGGCGATCCGTCAGTACGCACAAGGTGAACCGGTTACTGGGGCGATCAGGTACGCTCTGGCAGGTGGAACCGTTTGATCACGCGATTCGTGATGAGATGCAGTTACAGCGGGTGCGCAGGTACATTCGAGAGAATGGGGCCAGATTGCCGTGCGAGTGGTATACGTATAGCTGCGGGTCGCTGTTTGGCGAGTAGTGGAGCGCGGCCACCGGCCCGCGACCGGGCGGGCGAGATAGGTTGGGCTGAGCGGAAGACTCAGGGCGCGCGATGGGCTGCGATGGCGGTTCTGGGATGGGCAGGGGCTTGTGGCGTATCCGGTCGCGGGCCGGTGGCCGCGCTCCACTGGCCTGGCCGCGCTCCACGGGAATCCGCTTCAGGGCCGCGGCTGGATCGTCTGGCCGGTGGTCTCATCCACCATCTCGTAGTCGATCGTATAACGCACTTGGTAGCTGTGCCCTGCGGCGAAGATGTGCTGGAAGGTTGCCTTGCTGGAGAGAGAGTACCTGAGAGTAATCGCCACGTCGGCAACAGCACGCTCGACGCGTACGCGATGCTTTCCCGGCGCCAGGAGCACCTCGTTGCCGCCAATCCCTGGGTTCCCGCTGGGGCCGACCCTGACGTTCTGGTTGTCGACGTCCACCACGTAGATACCGTTGCCGCCCTTGACGATGGCGCCTTGGGCGCTGGTGAGTGCGGGTGCCCGATACGTCTGCATTTCCCATATGCTTGAGCTACACCCGGCGCATGCAGCGCATGCCGCGCCCACAAGCGCAATAAGCGTTACCCATGCATTTGCGACGAGGATCTTTACACGCATGGTGAGTTGATGATTGTATGCGGCGTGGAAAGGGGAGATACTTGGCGTTGGCATCGCTGCGCGCATATTAGAGAGGGTTTGTGCGAGAAAAAAGTGGAGGCACCCATGAGCGCACAAGAAATGACTGCCGATTCTGATCTGCTGGAAGCGTACGCCCGGCGGCGAAGTGCGGATGCATTTGCCGAACTTGTGCGGCGATATGCCGCCTTGGTTTACAGCATCGGCCTGCGCATTACACGCAATCGCGAAGATGCCCAGGACATCGCCCAGGAATGTTTTCTGCAGCTTGCTGCACAGGCTGCACAGGTTATCCAGCCACTGCCGGCATGGCTGCACACGCTGGCACGATCGCGAGCAATCGACCTGATCCGCCGACGAGGAGCGCGTCAGCGACATGAGCTGGGAGCGGTTCGCCTGGACAGCAGCATCCTTTCGCTGGATGAATGGGAGATGCTTTCCCGGCACGTGGATGAGGCGATCGAGAAGCTTCCGGATGATCTGAGAGTCTGCCTGATCGGTACCTACCTGCAGGGGCGCACACAGCAGGAACTGGCACAGGAACTTGGCATTGCCCAGGGCACGATTTCTCGGCGGGTTGAGAAGGCCATCGAACAACTGAGGGAATTGCTGCGTCAGGCCGGCGTGGATGTACCGGCCGCATCGGTGGCAGCGGGCCTGGAGGAGATCGGGCGGGATAAAAGTATGCCGGCGAGTTTGCCGCCGACTCTTGCGAGGATCGGTTTGTCGGGAGTGGGAGCTGCGGCCACAAGGACAGGCAGCGGGCTGCTGGTCGTTGGGGCGGGTCTGGTCCTCGTGGCGGTTGCAGCTGGCGTGGGATACTGGGCCATTCATCTGCGCGGATCAGCAACTTCAGTTCCGGCCACGGGAGCAGCAAGCATGGCGGCTACACAATCTGCACCTCAGATGACGGGACGTATCGTACGACAGGGAGGCAAGGTCTGGATTGAGGGCGTTTCGCCAGGAGATCCCAATACGAACCCATATTGCCAGGGGCTGGCCATCTTGCTGCAGAGCATCGGCCGACAGGATGCTACCTATGCGCGGGTCATGGGCTATTCGGGCGTGGCATTTGCGCTGCAGATGGATCTGAGCGGGCCGATTCGCGATGGGAAGTATGACGTGGCGTGGTGGCCGAATGACTCGTACGTATTCAAGATGCGGGCTGAGTTTGTGGGCAGGGCGTTTGGCCGGGAGTTAAGAAGAGTGTCGTGCGATGGCGCAGCGGCCGGCGCTGATGCCCGTCAGAAGTACATGACAAGCCTGGAATCGGCCGTGACTGCGGCAATTGAGCAGGGACTGCCGGTTCTTGGGCAGCAGGACTCGGCGGTGCTGGTAAGCGGCTATGACACGGCATCCCGGATGCCGATTCTGGTCTGGCCGTCGCCGGGACAACCGGCGTTCGGTCCATCGGATAATGGGATTCCATGGGGCGTCTTTGTGCCCGGTAAGCTGGTGGAGGCGATGCCGCAGGATGAGGCAGAACTGGAGAGCCTGAAGTGGGCAGTAGCGCTGTGGGATGAGACTGCGGCGACGACGGCGAAGGATTGGGATGCGTCGAAGATACTCACAGGTTCCAAGGCTTTTGCCACATGGCTGGAACTGTTGCAGGAGCAGAAAGATGGCGTAGGGCTGGGACGGGATTCATGGGATAACAACATGATGATCCACCTCCGATACAACCAGTCGGCCGCCATCGCATACCTGCGCGAGCTGGCGGTGGGTCATCCCGCGGTGGCGGATGACCTCGATGCTGCGGCCGATCTGTACCAGCAGGCGAAGGATGAGTGCGACCGTGCTCCGTTCTGGGGCAGGACAAGTCCCGAGAGACGCAGCGAAGGTTTGCAGCAATACACCGACATTGTCCGGCGTACCATGCAGGTTGAAGGGTTGGCCGTTGAGCGAATCAGGCAGGCGATCGCGGCGTGGCCCAAGGCGGCAGTTCTGCCGACGTCTCGGCATTGGCGATAAACCGTGCCACTACTAAAGCCCATGGCAACACAAAGAGATCGCGGTTTTCATTCGACCAGGGCAAGCGATGTGGGATGCAGTCTCTGCAGAAGAGACAGAAGATTGGGCACCAGCCGACGAAGGTCGTCGATATCATTTGAAGGTGCCCGGAGGATCACCACTGCGAGCGGCAAGACGTGAAGGTTCTGTTGATACTGCACACCACTGTCCAGTGTGAGCACGGCATCGAAGCCGTGGTCGGCGGCCACGGCGAGAAGTTGGCCATTCTTCATTCCGGACCATCCCATGTACTGGACCGTGAAGACATCATGGCCCGTAAGCTCACGCCGCAATGCGTGCGGAAGGTTCTCGTCGAGCAGGAGTTTCATGCGGCTGGTCGATCCTTGCGAGATGAGACGAGCTTGCCGGCTTGTGCCAGCACTTCGAGGGCGAGGTCGCGGCGAACGGAGGGGAACTGTTCCAGAAAATAATCGAGGGACCGGTCGCGCGCCAGGTAATCGAACAGTGTCTGCACGGGCACACGCGTTCCGGCGAAGCATGGCGTTCCGCCTTGCACCTCAGGATCAATACTGATCGCGCGAGTCATGTCTGGATTGTACCACGCCTCTAATGATCCGTCAGTCAGAATCTACGCCCGGATCGACGCCAGGACGGCGTCGTTGCGGGGTTGCTTCTTCAATACTTCGAGCAATGTCTGCATGGCCTCGACCGGCTTGAACGCGGTGAGGTAACGGCGCATGCGGTGGATGGCGGCAAGCTGGCCTGCGTCGGTGTAGAGTTTCTCTTCCTTGCGCGTGCCGGTCTGCGGGATGTTGATGGCGGGGAAGATGCGCATGTCGGAGATCTTCTTGTCCAAGGTGATCTCCATGTTGCCGGTGCCTTTGAACTCTTCAAAGATCACCTGATCCATGCGGCTGCCGGTGTCGACCAGGCAGGTGGCGATGATCGTCAGGCTGCCGCCCTCTTCCAGCTTGCGGGCAGCGCCGAAGAGGCGTTTGGGGATCTCCAGGGCGCGGTTGTCCAGGCCGCCGGAGAGGGTGCGGCCACCTTGCCGGCCGCCGGTGTTGAATGCCCGGCCGATGCGCGTAAGCGAATCGAGCAGGACCACGATGTCCTTGCCGAACTCGACCTGTCGCTTGCAGCGCTCGATGACGAGTTGGGAGAGTTCCAGGTGCTTTGCGACGGTGTTGTCGTTGGAGGAAGCGAACACCTGGCCGGGGATGTTGCGCTTCATATCCGTGACTTCTTCGGGCCGCTCGTCGATGAGCAGCAGGACGATCTGCATCTCGGGGTAGTTCTTGTGGATGCCTTTGGCGATGTTCTGCAGAAGGATGGTCTTGCCGGTGCGGGGTGGGGCGACAATCAGGCCACGCTGGCCAAAGCCGATCGGGGCGATCAGATCGATGATGCGGGAGGTGTATTCGGTGGGATCGTTCTCCAGACGCAGCAGGGGCGCGGGATCGAGCGCAGTGCCCTCGTAGAGATGAGTTTTGGTGGCGTAGTCCTCGGGCGAGCCGCCTTCGATGGTCTTCAACTGCGCGAGGTGCCGGCCGCGGGGCAGGCCACCGATCAGCAGACCTGGTCGCAGCTTGTATTCGCGGATGAACTGCCTGGGAACGAACAGATTGCGCATGGGCCGGAGCAGATGCTGCGGATCACGCAGTTGCCCATCCTGCCGTTCGTCAGGAATGTGCAGAACACCCTCTACGAGGTCTTGTTGCATGGTTGGTGCCGAAAAGGCGAACCCTTAAACTATTCTGGTCAAATCCACCAAAGCTGAGTACTATGGATTGCCCGTAGGCTCCTGGTGGATAACACATTATATAGACGATTGCACGGAGTTTCACAATGGAACTGCTGACTCGGCTGCAGGAAGACATGAAGACGGCGATGAAGTCCGGCCAGAAAGATCGGCTGGGCGTCATCCGCATGCTGATCAGCGATGTGAAGAACATCGACATCATGCCCGGCAAACCCTCACCGCTGGCGGTGGTGGAGTCTTATGCCAAGAAGCTCCGCAAGAGCCTTGAGGAATACGATAAACTGGGGCTTAAGGAGCAGGCTGAGAAGCTGAAGTTCGAGATCGGCGTGGTTGAAGAGTACCTGCCGAAAAAGGCGTCGGAAGAGGAGACGGCGAAGCTGGTCGATGCGTTTCTGGCCGCGAATACCTTCACCGAGAAGCAGTTCGGACAGGCGATGGGCGCATTCATGAAGGCACATGGCGCTGGCCTGGACGCGGGCTCGGCGAGTAGACTGATCAAGGCGAAACTGGCAGGGAAATAAGTTGGAGTACAGTTGGGCGGGTGGAATAGTGCACATGGTTCATTCCGCTCGTATCTGCGGCCGCGTGGCCGATAGGTATCAAGGTGAAGGGAAAGCCCATGAATAGCGCAGTGTTGCAGACGAACCTCCCGTTTTCGGTCCGGCGCGGCAAGGTCCGCGATGTGTATGACCTGGGTGAGATGCTGCTGATCGTATCCACCGATCGGATCAGCGCGTTTGATGTGGTGATGCCCAATCCGATCCCTGGCAAAGGCAAAGTCCTGACGGCGCTGTCACTGTTCTGGTTTGAGAAGTTCGGCAAGCAGATCGAGCATCACTTGATCGCAAGTGAGGTGAAGGATTTTCCTGCGAAGTTGCAGGCGTATAAGGCGGAGTTGGACGGCCGGTCGATGCTGGTGAAGAAGGCCAAGGTGGTTCCGCTGGAATGCATCTGCCGCGGTTACCTGGCGGGATCGAGCTGGAAGGAATACGGCAAGAGCCAGACCGTCTGCGGGATCAAGCTCCCCGCCGGGTTGCGGCAATGTGAAAAGCTTCCGCAGCCATTATTCACTCCTTCAACGAAGGAAGAGCAGGGGCACGACATCAACATCTCTTATGAAGAGGCGGTGAAGCGGATTGGTCTGCCGACGGCATCGGCGCTGAAGGAGAAGAGCCTGCTGCTGTATACGAGTGCTGCCGATTATGCGGCCGGGCGCGGTGTGATTATTGCTGACACCAAGTTTGAGTTTGGTGTGACGCCCGATGGGAAGATCATTCTGATCGATGAGGTACTGACACCCGATTCCAGCCGATTCTGGCCGGCCGACCTGTATCAGGTGGGCAAGGACCAGCCGAGCTTTGACAAACAGTTTGTCCGCAACTGGCTTGAAGCGCAGCCTTGGGGCAAGGTCGCACCGGCGCCGATGCTGCCCAAGGAAGTGGTGGAGGGGACGCAGCAGCGTTACATGGAGGCCTATACGCGCCTGACGGGCAAGAGCCTGAGTCTGTAGGCGGTGGTGACACGCCGCTCTTGAGCCATATACTGTTGACCATGCCGCAATCCCCGGAGCGTGATCGTCGCGAGCTTCGCCTGCCGCTGTTGGTCAGGATGGTGCTGCTGCTGGTGGCGGCAACGGTCATTCCCCTTGTCATCCTGGGAACCCTCAGCATTCGGCGCGGAGTGGATACCGTTGGCAAGGAGGCCGAGCAGAATCTCCAACTCGTGGCATCGCTGGCAGCTTCGCGGCTGGATCAGCTCTTTGAAGATACACGCCGAACGCAGGGCATTATCGCGGCGACGGCTTCCGTAATGGAAGCCTGTTCGGCTCCACCGGACCAGCGGGCTAAAGCTCTTCCCCGTGTTGAGCAATGGCTAAAAGATGCTCTGGCAGATGAACCGGACCTCGCCCTTGCCTATCTCGCGGATGATCATGGGATCTGCATTGTCTCCACAAGCCCGGACATGGTCGGCCGGGACTACAAGGCCACGCGGCCGTACATGCGCAGCGCCCTGTCCGGTGAACAGGCGATCTCTGAATTGGCGGTCGGGATTACCACAGGCGAACCCGGGGTCTATTTTGCGGGGCCGGTTCGCCGCGGGGATGGAACGATCGCGGGCGCTGTGGCCGTAAAGCTCAAGGCAGAGGTGGTTGACCGGATTTGCCGCGAGGTGAGCCTGCAAACGGAGCAAGGGATGGCAGTGGTGGTGGATGCCAATCATGTGTTTATCTCGCATCCGGATCCCAAGCGGATCTATCACGTTGTGGGTACGCCTTCGCCCGAAGCGATGAAGAGGATTGACCCGGCGCAGTATGGACTCAAGAGTATCGAGGGTACGCCTGCGAATGACATTGCCCAGGCGTTGCAGGAAGGGCGAAGTCGGGGTTGCCTTACGGGTACTGACTCAAATGGCCGGCCCCGTGTGGCGGGATATGCGCGCATGACCATGCGCCCGTGGACGGTGGCAGTTGTGCAGCCGCAGGAGCTGTTTCTGCGGCCGATGCGGGAACTGGCATCAGCGCAGAAGTGGTGGATCACCGGCATGGGCGTGGCCGCGGCGCTCGCTGCCGGTTGGATCAGCTATCGCCTGCTCAAACCCATCCGGTCGCTACGGGCGGCGGCGCTCAAAGCTGCGGGCGGTGACTGGTCAGCGCGAGCCGAGGTAATGGGCAACGATGAACTGGGAGACCTGGCGCGCACCTTCAACAGCATGATACCAGCGCTGCAGGAGCGGGCACAGATTCAGGATGACCTGCGTCTGGCGACGGAGGTGCAACGGCGGACACAGGAGCAGGCTGACTTGCTGCGGGCGGCGGAAGAACGCACCCGACTGATTCTGGACTCCACGGCCGAGGGGATTTTCGGTGTGGATACCGAGGGGCGGATCACCTTCGTTAATCCATCGTGCTGCCAGATGCTCGGGTTTACGGCCGATGAACTGATTGGTCAGCCATCACATGCCATCATCCATCATCATCGTCCCGATGGGGCGGAGTATCCGAAAGAACAGTGCCCGATGTACGCCGCATATGTCAGCGGCGTTGAGAGCCGGGTGGATAATGAGTTCCTGTGGCGCAAGGATGGCAGCGGGTTCCCGGTGGAATACGGGGCATCGCCGGTACGGAAGGATGACAAGGTCATCGGGGCGGTGATCAGCTTCACCGATATCACGCTTCGAAAGCAGGCGGAGGAGGAATTGCGGCTGGCCAAGGCAAAGGCCGATGAGGCCACGCAGGCCAAGAGCGCCTTCCTGGCGAACATGAGCCACGAGATCCGCACACCGATGAATGCGGTCATCGGCATGTCGCACCTGGCTTTGCAGACGGACCTGACGCCCAAGCAGCGCGACTATGTGCGCAAGATCGACACATCGGCCAAGGCGCTATTGGGGATCATCAATGACATCCTCGATTTCTCGAAGATTGAGGCCGGACGGCTGACGATGGAGTCGGTGCCGTTCCACCTGGACGACGTGATGGACAACCTGGCGAATCTCGTCGCGGTGAAGGCGGAGGAAAAGGGGCTGGAGATACTGTTCCGCACAGCGCCGGATATCCCGTTGGACCTGGTGGGCGATGCCCTGCGAGTGGGTCAGGTGCTGACAAATCTTGTGGGCAATGCGGTGAAGTTCACTCCGGCGGGCGAGATCATTGTATCGGTGCGGGCGATCGAACGCACCAGCGAGAAGGCGGTGTTCCAGTTCTCCGTGCGCGACAGCGGTATTGGCATGACGCCGGAGCAGGCGGCGAAACTGTTTCAGCCATTTTCGCAGGCGGATGTCTCGACGACCCGTAAGTTTGGCGGTACCGGGCTGGGGCTGTCGATCAGTAAACGTCTGGTGGAGATGATGCACGGGCGGATCTGGGTGGAGAGTGAAGTGGGAAAGGGCAGTACCTTCCATTTCACGGCCGAATTCGGGCTGGCGCATGGTATGAAGCCGCGGCGGGCGCAGGCGGCAAGCGAACTGCGAGGAATGCGGGTACTGGTGGTCGATGACAGCCTGACCAGTCGGGAAATACTTGCCGAATCGCTGCGGACGCTGACCTTTGAGCCTACGGCTGTGAGCAGCGGCGAAGCGGCGCTGGTGGAATTGGAGCGGGCCTGCGCTGCTGGGACGCCGTACCGGCTGGTGCTGATGGATTGGCGCATGCCGGTGATGGATGGCATGGAGGCATCGAGGCATATCCTTGCCTCACAGCGCATATCACCGATGCCGCGCATCATCATGGTTACGGCCTATGGGCGCGATGAGGTCATGCGCGAGGCGCAGCGGGCAGGGCTGCATGGCTTCCTGATCAAACCGGTGAATCAGTCGGTGTTGTTCAACTCGATCGTGGAGACGATGGGGCATACAACCACTGCGGCCATGGAGCTTGTTCCGGGTGACAGGGCGGCGTCTGACTCCGCTTCGGATCTCCAGGGCGCGAGGGTGCTGTTGGCGGAGGATAACGAGATCAATCAGCAGGTCGCCCGCGAACTGCTGGAGGCGGTGGGCATCACCGTGGACATCGTTGGCGATGGCAAGGAGGCACTGGAGAAGGCACGGGCGTATGCGTATGACGCGATCCTGATGGATATCCAGATGCCGGAGATGGATGGAATCCAGGCGACCGGAGAACTGCGGAAGGACTCCAGGTTTGCGCAACTGCCAATCATCGCGATGACGGCCCACGCGATGGCGGGGGATCGAGAGAAGAGTCTTGCAGCGGGCATGAGTGATCATGTGACCAAACCCATCGACCCTGAGGCACTGTATGCGACCCTGCGCCGGTGGGTGAGTCCGTCGATGCGTGCCGTGGCGGAGAAGCGGCCGCCAGCGGCGACCGAGGGGGAATTGCCGAACCTGCCGGGGATCGATACGGCCATGGGCCTGAAGCGGGTGGCTGGGAACAGAAAGCTGTACCGCAAGCTGCTGAACGATTTTCTCCTTGGCTATGCTGAGCATGTGACGAAGATCCGGGAGGCGATGGATGGCGGCCGGGGAGAAGAGGCACATCGGTTGGCGCATACGTTGAAGGGAGTTGCCGGCAATATCGGCGCATCTGCGCTGCAGGCGGCCGCTCAGGAGGTAGAGTCGGCGCTCAAGGCGGGCGATATGGACCGGGTTGGCAGGGCCTTGCCGCCGTTGCAGGTGGAACTGGCGGCGGTGCTGCAGGTGCTCAGGGAGTCTGCTCAGGCGACGTCGGCGCCGCATGCTGCAGAGGTTGCGCCCAGGCGCGAACTGGACCTGGCGAAGATCACGCCGCTGGTCAATGAGCTTAAAGAGATGCTGCTGAAGAACAACCCCGACGCGGAGGCCGTCCTGGAAAAACTCCGCTCCGAACTGACCGGCGCGCATGCCGACGGGCTGGAGAACGTCGCACAGAGTCTGGATATGTTTGATTTTGCGGGCGCAACAGAGGCACTGGCGCAATTGGCGAAGACGATGGGCGTAAAGGATGAACTATGACCAACAAGACCAAGAGCCGGGTGCTGATCGTGGACGATACGCCGGCGAACATCAAGATTCTGGCAGAACTGCTCCGCGGTGACTATGCGCTGAGCGTGGCTACCAGCGGCCCCGATGCGCTGCGTCTGGCATCTTCGAAGGATGCGCCGGACCTGGTTTTGCTGGACATCATGATGCCCGGCATGGATGGATATGAGGTATGCCGGCGGCTGAAAGCCGACGCGCGGACCAAGGATGTTCCGGTGATCTTTGTGACCGCGATGAACGAAGTGGAGGATGAGACAAAGGGCTTTGACCTTGGCGCGGTGGACTATATCACCAAGCCCATCCGCCCGGCGATCGTCAAAGCGCGAGTCGCCGCGCAGCTTGAGTTGGCGCTGAGCCGCAAGGTGCTGGAGCGGCAGAATCAACAGCTCTCCGATTCGCTGCAGGTGGCAGCCGAGGTGCAGCGGACGCTGCTGCCCAAGGGTGCTCCGACGATCCCGGGGCTGGATATCGCGGGGTGCTGCATTCCCTGTGATGCGGTGGGCGGCGACTATATGGACTATCTGGCCGGCCAGGATTCCGGGGGGCGCGGGTTTGCCTTTGTGATCGGGGATGTATCGGGGCATGGGCCGGCCAGCGCCTTGTTGATGGCCGCAGCAAGAGCGTTTCTGCGGATGCGGATGCAGCGGCCGGGCACGCTGGCGGAAGTTCTGACGGAGATGAATGTGCAGTTGGCGGCCGACCTGGATGGCACTTGGCGCTTCATGACGATGCTGCTGATGGCATATGACAAGGGAATGCTCAGTTGGTCGGTGGCAGGACATGATCCGGCGCTGCTGGTCGATCCGGCGGCCGGTACGGTCAGCGAGTTGCCCGGAACGGGCATGGTGCTGGGCATGGATGGCAGTGTGCAGTTTGACCAGCACAGCATGCCGCTGGCGGGCGCGGGAAAGATCCTGGTGCTCAGTACTGACGGCGTGCACGAGGCGGCCAATGCCGCCGGCGAGCAGTTCGGGCGCGAGCGTCTCAAGGCATGTGTGCTGGCCAATGCTCAGCTTGGCGCCCAGGGGATTCTGGATGCGGTGGTTGCCGAGCAGAAGCGATTCTGCACTGGTATGCTCTGCAACGATGATCTGACGATGATGGTGGTGAAACTGGTGTAGCGGACCTACTTCGCCAGCGTGCCCCAGAACTGAATCAGACGGTCTGCGGGTAACTGGCCCATGAGGCAGTACCAGTGGTCGCCGCGCTGGATCATGACCATGCTGATGTTGCTGGCTGTCTGGACATGGAAGGTTACGCCGCTGCGCTCGACTTTCTGCATCTCTGGCATGCGCACCTGAGCGCTTTCGGCCGACGCCATAGTCACCGGCACGCCATCGATCGCCAGCAGCACGCAGGCGGCCTTGGCTTTGCCCAAGCTATGCACGCAGCAGGCCATGTCCTTGTGCTCTGGCATCGAGGGCATCGCAGGGGCACCGGGCCATTTGCCTGTCAGGGCGGCATTGGCGGCTTCCATTGACGAAACATCCGTCATGCCCATCCGCTGCGATACCAGGCTCTGGTGCAGTTGCAGGAGGTCGTCGGTTGAGGCAAGTGCCGGACCAGACCAGGAAGCGATGGTGATTGCCAGTGCGGTGACCGCAACCAGCAGCATCGCGGCAGCCGCTCGAACGGAGCGCATCGCCATGATCTGCCAGATCGTGTGATACTTGGGCCGGGGGATCTCGGCCTCGATGCGCTTCTGCAGGCGCGACAGATCAACTGGGCGTGCGGAAAGCTGCACCAATCGCGCGGCGATCGCAGCATCGGTAGCATCGGGCGTCGGGACGTTGTTTGGCTCTATCATAATGCACCTCCCGATTCGGATCGGGACTGCAACTTCTCTCGCATCATTCGCCGGCCGCGGTGAAGCCGGGACTTCACTGTGCCGACCGGTATCTCCATGATCCCGGCCGCATCGGTCATCTCCAGTCCTTCCACATCCACCAGCAGCAGCGACCAGCGGATCTCCTCGGGCAATTCCAACAATGCCTCGATCATCGCCTGATCGCTCAGGCTTTCGAGCATCGCCCTGGGATCATCCCAGGTTCCACTGGTATCGGCGGCCGACTCTGGGGCGGCCGGATCCATTTCCGCCTGCTCGATACTGATCTCACGCTTCCGACCGGCCAGCGTCCGCACGCGGTCGATCCGCGTGTTGCGGAGGATCGTCATCAGCCACCGCCGGGCATCCGTGCCTTCTGCGAACTGATCCAGATGCCGATACGCCTTTACCAGCGTCTCTTGTACCAGGTCCTCGGCATCGGCCTCGTTGCGGCAGAGCACTTGCGCTACACGCAATAGCGTGGCGGCATGCGGCCAGATGATCTTGTAGAACGTTTCCGATGCGTCGGGCATCTGCGGTTCGCTTCCATCCAACGGCCGCCACTATCAGGTAATAACGGTGTGGCGGCCCACAGGGGTTCACTGGCTTCTTGTGTTTCCGCGACGGAGCATAAGCCCAGCGAGTAACTTGTGTTAACGATAGGGGAAATGATGATGTGCATCCAGAGCGACGGTCGACGTGAACGGGTGAGCCGGCTCTTCCGGGGCCATTCGTTCAGGATCGCCTTCAGTTCCCGGGTCCCTGCTCCCTGGCCCAGAGGCGTATCACGTCGAGGCTTCGCTCAGTTGGATGCCGGCGATGCCGAAGTACCGGCATTGTTCGCACCAGGTTTGGCCGCCGATCTTCTTGGCAGCCAGTTGCTCGACGATGCCGAACGGTTCGATGCGCACGGAATCTCTGCAGACGGCGACGGGCGCACCAGGGTCGCAGACGAGTTGGGCGCCCGCGTCGATGGACGCTACCGCTACGGCCGCGCCGATAACGGCCATGCGTTTGGCAACATCAGCAGCAGAACCGAGAGACTTCAGCGATGAGGCCCGGGTGGCGAGAGCTTCGGGGGTCAGGTCCTTCAGGAGAGCCTTCTCATCCTGGATCAGTTTGCGCCAGATGGGAAGGTAGACCTTGGTTCCCAGTTCGCCCCAATGGGCTTCGGCGAGTTTGCTCACCGCTTCGGGGCCGGCGATTGCCGTCAGCAGTTGGCGTTCGAGTTGTGGAACATTTCGCAGCAATGAGACAGCGCAGCGGTTGTCGGACGTGCCGGCGTTGGCGGGGAGGTGTTCAACGGCCGCGATGCGATGTTTCAGCGGCGGGTGGGTGCTGTAGAGATCGGGCTTTTCTTCCTGAAGAGCCTTATCCAGCGTTTCATGCAGCGCCTTGCTGATCGGGGCGGCCTGCATGAACTGCACGAAGCCCTCGGCCATGGGTGGGCGGAAACCGGCCGACAGGGCGGGGACCATCTCCTGCTGCCAGAACGGGGCAAAGGCCATGCCGGCGGCGTGCGTCTTGCGCAGGCCGCTGGCAAGGGATTCGCGGCCTTCGGTCTGGGCGGCCAGGCGATCGGCCGTGTATTCCTGTTGGCGGGAGATGGCGTGCGTGACGCGGAGAAAGAGCTTGCCGTACCAGAGGAAGGGCGCCTGGACCATGCCGACCGACTGGCCGAGGCCCTGGATGGTCCGGCCAATGGCGGCGCGGGTCTTGTAGACCCAGGGGCCGAGTTTGGTGTCGCCGCCGTGGTAGTGGCCAAACTCGTGAGCCAGCACCGCGCGCAACTCGGAAACGCTGAGCACGCGCATGAGCGAAAGCCCCAGGGCCATGGCGCGGCGGCTTCCGAAGCCCATGATGCCGCCGCGCTGGGCTACCCAGGCGTTGACATCACGATCGAGGTAGATCTCGGCGGGCATCTTCTGGCCGGTGGCGGCCGCCACCTGCTGAATGTGCTGGAACAACTCCGGCTGCTCGGACGGCAGCAACTGCGGCCCGGGGGGCGTGAAGCGGTCGCGGCGCGGGATCATGCTCCAGAGGATCACGCCGGCGCCGACCACGCAGATGATCAGTAGCCTCACGGGCACGCGTTGGCCGTAGACCACCATGGCATAGGCCAGGAAGAGCATTCCGCCGGCCATCACAATGGCCAGCAGGTAAAAGCCGATCATCAGAAGAACCGCCAGCACCGCCCGTACCAGCAACGAAGGAGCCCGAGGCGCCCGCACGCTTTGCATAGTCCCATCTCCACGCTTGTGCCCGAATCAGCAAGGAGTTGTATCGCTGGTCGCACCGACGGTCAACACGAGGTCGGGCAAGCTCAGTTACTTGGTCGCTGTCCCGTTTTCCGATTCCTGGAATAGCCGCGGTGCGAACTGGGCCAAGTATTGCCGCCAGAGCATGAAGCTGTGCTGGCCGTCGCTTTCTACGAACTGGTGGCGGATTCCATGGTCCTTGAACGTGGCCGCCAGTTCCTGGCTGCGCGGCAGCAGGCGGTCGCCTTTTCCGCAGCCGATCCAGATCAGTCGATACGCCTCGTTGGTGGCCTTGGGGTTGGCCGTTGCGGCGGCGAAGGTGCTCTGGGACCGGAAGACGGCCGAACTGAAGGCGCCGACCCAGGCGAACAATTCGGGATGGTTCAGGCCAATGGTCAAGGCCTGGGCCCCGCCCATGGACGTGCCGGCGATGGCCCGGCCTGCCGGCGTCCCCTCGACGCGGCAGTTGGCCTCGATGTAGGGAATCAAGTCTTCCAGCAGGTCGCGTTCGAACGGTTGGCCGCCGTTACGCTGGCCGGCCGGCCGCGACGTCGATCGGGCGAATTCAGCATGGCCGTTGGGCATGACGATGAGCATGGGCCTGGCCTTGCCGGCGGCAATCAGGTTGTCCAGGATCAGGTTCGCCCTGCCCAGGTCGGTCCATGTGCCCTCGCTGTCGCCCCAGCCGTGAAGAAGATACAGCACCGGATACCGCGCCTCCGGATTCTGGTCGTAGCCCGGCGGCGTGTAGACGCGCAGGCTGCGAAGTGTGCCCAGCGACCTGGATTGATAGGAATACAGCCGCACTGTGCCGTGCGGTACGGCCAGGAATTCGTGCAACAGCGGCGTATCGCCGGGAACTTCCAAAATGCTGGTCGTAATGGTAGCCGACGGCTTGACGTGGCGGTTGGTTGGGTCGGGAATGTGCAGGCCGTCCACGATAAACTGGTACTCGTATATATCGGGCGGCAGGGGGCCGACGGTGGCGATCCAGAGGCCGTTATCGTCCTTGGCCAGTGGCGTGGCGTCGTCGCTCCATTCGCCGAAGACCTCCACCTTGGCGGCCTGCGGCGCTCGCAGCCGGAATACCACCGTGCGATCGGAGCGGACCTCCGGCGAGACGATTGGCGGCGCCTCGCCTCGGCGGGTGGCGGCTGGGCGGGTCGCCGGTGCGGATGCGGGTTCAGCGGCGGAAGCGATTCCACACATCGCGGCGGCCGCCAGGCATTGCCACAGGTTCATCATGTGCGTTCCTCTATGACTGCCAGGAATCTACCACCGGCCCTTGCGTGGGCAAGGGCCGGCCCGCCGTGCTGGCGGAGCTTGCGGATGTTGCTCGACAAAACGGGCAGTCGGGATGAACTCTTCCGCCGCGTGCATACGTTCTTCTGGTTGAAGACGTATACAACGAAGAGGAGTTAGAATGCGAATTGTGATCTTGGCTACGGTGGCGTTGGTTCTGGGTGTGGGAACATGGGCATTGGCCGGCGCAGGATGCTGCGGCGGGGGTGACTCGATGTCATGCCCGCGCTCGACCATGGCAGCGGCCACGACGCAGCCCAGCACACGTCCAACGGGCGAGACCTATGTGTGCCCGATGGGATGCTCCAAATCAGATAAGCCCGGCAAATGTCCCAAGTGCGGGATGGACCTGGTGAAGCAGGCGCAGTCGTAAGGCCGCTGGGCTATTGGTTTTCAGGCAGAGTCTGGTTGCGGCGCGCCCGCACGAACATGTGGTCGCCCGATTGGGGTAGGACACCGCCATCACCAGCACGTACCACCATGATCCAATCAGCAGTGTCGCCCGGCCTGCTTCCGCGGCTGCAGCGACGAGCAACGATTAGTATCGGGAACCTCGTGAACTCGATGAGCTTCGACCATAGCCGCCTCGGCTGGACGTTCCTGAGCCTGACTGCCGAATCGCGCCGGTTCTCCGTGTGCCCATGGCGGCCGACACACGTGATCTGGCGGCATCAAGGGCAGCATTGGCGCTTCGCCAATCCGGGTCATTTGCCAGTACGTTTGTCTCATAGGCTTTCCAGCGCGCATCCAGATCTGCTTTTGCATCATGCAGGCGCGCCTTGGCTTCCGCATACTCGGACGAGTTGTGCTCGTCCTCCCAGACCATGTTGGCCATTTTGATGCGGGCATCAGCCGCCTGGTTTTCTGCGCCCTTCTGTTCGAGCTGCTGAGCCAAAGCCTGATACTCCGGCTTGGCCATCGTCTGTTGTTTCACCTGCTCGCAAACCGCAGCCTGATTCTTCTCCGCCAGAGTTACCGCCTCCTTGGCGGCGGTCCAATTCTTGTCGTGCGAGAGAGCGCGCTCAGCATGCTCCTTCAGCCGGTCGACGTTGGCTTGCGCAGTGGCCAGATCATGCCTCGCGGCGGCGACTGGCGTTTGGCCGCCTTGCTGTCCTGTGCCCATCTGGCCGTACGCATCATGAGTTAGCGCCGGCCCTGTAACCATGAAGAGCATTGCGGCAGCAAGTAACGAACTTCCACGTGACGCCAACATAGCGGTCCCCTTTCAATCTAAGTATGCCACGCCCACGACCAGATCTCTGACTCCCAAAGCGTCGCACGTTGCGTGGCTGTCTGGCACACTCCGTCTGCTCATCATGGTGACCATGCACAACGTAACGCGTGCGGCGATCCCATCTGCAGTAATTGTATTACACGAACGGGGACAAGTGTTGGGTAATGCGGATTTGTTTATTGGCGAGTAACCAGGCCCCCCGCGGGCGCAGCGGTAGCACGGCTGTGCATGGTCGGGTAGGCCATACTAACGTGTTAGACCACGGCTCTTAGGGTTTGGCCGTGGTCACGATGTGAAACCCACCCTCACGATCGGCGAAAGCCGTGGGCTTGGTTCCGGATGTCGTCGTGCCCAGTTGCGCCGTTCGTCCGGTGAAGGTGCCGTCACTGCTGTAGATTGCCCAGTGGACGGTGGCTTTCTTATCCACTGCCATCGGGCCGACCTGCCAGAGCAGCAGCACATCGCCTTTGCCGTTGGAAACGGCCGTGGGATAGATCTCCTGATCCTGATTCGTCGGCGTGGCGACATGAAGGCGGAACGCACTGCCACCGGCCGGCAGTACCGACCAGTACACCTTGTGCTTGCTCATGAACGCGCAATACCCATCGCCCTTGACATCAAGCGTGAACTCGGGACCGCACATCGGGCAGCTCTCCAGATGCCAGTTATCGTCATTCACGCGAATCGCTCTAAATGCATTCTCGCGTACATCGCATTTGAGCATGTAGAAATCCCGGATGTTGTTTTCGGCGCTGCGAAAGGCGAGATACACCTTCCCATCGGTGCCGATCCGCGCTCGCATCAGACACATGGAGCAGGCCAGGTCTTTGATGCCCTTGAGTTGCAGCCGCTCGGCTGGGGCGAATGTTGCACCGTTATCAAACGACCGTGCCAGGTATATCCAATGGCCCTCCGGGACTTCCTTCTGCGGCGGATCGAACGCATGCCAGAAGGCGATGACATTCCCGGACGGATCGGCCGCCATGGTTACGCCATCCATGCCGTTCTTCGTCGAGAGCTGGGTCGGGGCAGAGAACGTCTTGCCGCCGTCGATACTTCGTGCATGCCGCGTCTGCGTTTTTGCGCCCGGTGCCCACCGGTCGAGCCACACCACATGGATCGCATCATCCTTGCCCAGGGCGATCTTTGGCCCGCGCTCGCCCATTCGCAGTTCCACCTGTCCGGACGTGTTCACCGCCACCGGGGGAGTGAAGGTCGCCCCATTGTCGGCGGAGCGCACGTACCAGGCGTTGTCCCCCAGGGCATAGACCATATGCATTGTGCCGTCCGCGCCAATCGCGACATCCGGAACGAAGGCATTGTCGGGCAAGTGGATGACGTGGACGGACGGCTTGGCTGCGGGTGCATCGGCGCACAGTGCCGTACCTGCAACCAGCCAGGCGATTGATAACAGGGCGTAGATCTTCAGAGTCATCATTTGTGCTCCAAGTGATGGTTACAGCGGTTCCTGAACCATGTACCGCTTTCGCCATCCCCATGTTGCATGCGCTGGAAGGTCCGACAGGCCCGGCAACTGGCTCAGGCATGTCGTGCTTGCGGCGTTTGCAGACATGCCACACGAGTATGTTCTGGCACAATGCGATGCGGAGTTCGGCGCACCATGTTAATCGCCTGATATACTATGCCTCGTGCTAATCAGGCTGGCTGGCTCTGCGATGATGTACGAGTGTTGAACCTTACGCCATGGCCCGCTCGTTCCTGGTTCTGTGGAGAAGAACGTGCATAGATGGCCAGAGTCTGCGATGAGGGTGCTGCTGATCACCGGGTTGGCGCTGCTGTTTGCCGGCTGCATGATGAAGCCGAAGGAGACTCACCAGCTTGATCAGGAGCTTCAGGAGGCGGGTAAGCCATACCAGAAACCCTTTGCCCAGCGGCAGTTGCCGGAGTTGCCCAGCCCGGCCACCTGGCAAGATGTGCTGCAACGTTCGCTGCTGGCCAATGGCGAGCTTGAGGCTGCGTATGACGAGTGGCGGGCGGCCGAGGAGAGGATTGGGGCGGCCAGCTACTGGCCCAACAGTAATGTCAGCCTTGGCTTTGAGTACATGTTCTCCGGAGGCAGCGTCAAGACATGGGATCGCGTGACCACGTCGGCGGCCTTTGACCCTTCAACGCCCTTGAAGATGCCCAGCAAAATCAGGAAGGGCGGCGAAGCTGCCCTGGCCAGTGCCCAGCAGGCTGCCCAATCCTTTGCCGCAGCCAAGTTTCGTATCCAGAGGCAGGCGCTCACCAGTTACTACGATCTGGCGCTGATGCAGGACCAGATCCGTCTGATGCGACAGAACCTGGAACTGCAGAAACTCACCGTGCAGAACGTGCGTTCGCGCGTGCAGGCGGGCGGCGCGGGCGGAGGGGGGGCGGCACAGCAGGATATGCTCAGGGCACAGCTTGCCGCGCGAGTGATGGAAAACGAGATCGCCACGATGCAGTCGCAGGCCAAAGCGATGCGGACGATGCTCAATGGCATGATGGCGCGGCCGACCGATGCACCGATCGAGTTGCCCGAGACGCTTCCCGATCCTCGTCCTATCCCGGCCGATGACCAGCTTATCGCGATGGGGGTGGATACTTCGCCCGAGATCAAACGTCTGGCTGCCCAGGTGAAGGGCCGGCAGGATGCGATCGACCTGGCGAAGATGCAGTACCTGCCCGACATCAGCCCGACGGCCGCCTTTACCGGCAGTGTTTCACAGACCATCGGCGCGATGATCGTGCTGCCGACCACCATTCCCATGATCGAGGCGAGCATCAAAGAGGCCCAGGCAATGCGCGAGGCATCGGAGTCGATGTTGCGGCAAACGCGGCAGGACAAGGCCGCCAATTTCGTTGCAACGCTGTATGCCCTGCGCAATGCCGAGCGGCAGGAGGCCTTCTATCGCGACAATATTCTTCCGGTGACCAGGCAGGTTCTCCAGGCCGCCCGGCAAGACTACACGGCCGGCCGGCTGGGGCTGGGCGAGCTGCTTGACGCCCAGCGGATGCTGATTGACGTCAACCGCTCGATTGACCAGTTCCGCATCGATCGCGAGAAACGCCTGGCGGAACTGGAAGAGATCGCCGGGATGGATGTCGAGGCGATACGACCGGTGGCGACAACCGTTCCGACGACGACAATGACAAATGGCAAATGAGTACGAAATGGCCAAGCTTATCTCTAATGCGGTTGCCGTAACAAAGGTTGTCCTTGCCCGGCTTCGCTTTCTCGCGGTGTTCGTTATCGCGGGCCTGGTCGTGGGCTACTGGGATGACATCAAGAACCATGTGGATAAGTGGACCCGCCCAGACGTGCCGCCCGATATGCTCGCGGCCCATAGCGACATTGAGTACTACTGCGCCATGCACCCGCAGGTCATTCGCACTGCCCCGGGGGATTGCCCGATATGCGGCATGCCTCTGATCAAGCGGAAGAAGGGGGAGCAACAGGTTCTGCCGGCCGATGTAATGTCGCGCGTGCAGCTTTCTCCGCAACGGGTGGCGATGGCCGGCATTGCCACGACGCTGGTGGAAAGCCGTGAGCTAACTCGCACCATCGAGGCGATCGGCGTCGTCGATTACAACGAGTCCGCCTTTGCCCAGCTTTCAGCGCGGGTGAGCGGGCGTGTGGATCAGCTCATGCTTCGCTACGTCGGCCAGCCGGTGAAAATGGGCGACCCGGTCTATTCGCTGTACAGTCCTGAAGTCTACACCGCCATCCGCGACTATCTCAACGCACGCAAGCGAGTGAACGACATGCTCACCAAGAGCAACGATGACCTGAAGATGGATGCGGGGGACCTTTACAACGCCTCCATGCAGCGGCTGGTCCTCTGGGGGATCACGCGCGAGCAACTCGACGCCATTGATGCCGAATTCGACAAGACCGGCAACGTGGAGACGCACCTGCTGGTCAGCAGTCCGATCGACGGCACGCTGGTGGCGAAGAACGTGCTTGAAGGCGCTTACCTGGAAGTCGGCGCTACCCCGTTTACGATTGCCGATCTCTCGACCCTATGGGTGCAGGCAAAGATCTTTGAAAGCGATATCCCGCTGATCCACATTGGCCAGACTGCGAAGATCGCGGTTGAGTCTCTCCCCGGCGCGAGCTTCACCGGCAAGGTGACCTACCTCGACTTTGCACTTGACCCGCAGACGCGCACGCTCAATGCCCGCGTCGAGGTTGGTAATGCGGACATGAAGTTGCGCCCCGGCATGTTCGCCAACGTTCATTTTGAACTGCCGATCACGGCCGAACTGCTTCAGGCGGGCCTGCCCAGGGCTCAACCGGCGACGGCCGAGTCGTCACCGTATGCTCAGCCGTATGCGGCCGCCCTGAAGAGGTACCTCTTCGCTCAGAAGCAGCTTGCCGCTGATTCCGGCGAGCAGGTTTCCAGTGCCCTGCATGAGACGGCCGCATTGATGGAACCATTAAAGGCCGATGCGAACCTGCTGCCGCTGGTCGAGCACTTCACCGCCGCGGTGCACAAGACGATGAACAGGGACCTGGCCGGTCTTCGCGAGGCGTTCAAGGATGTCTCGCAGGCGATGATCGATGTGGGCAAGGCGGCGAAGATTCCCAGCGATTCACCGGCCGTGAGCATCTACCGCTGCCCGATGGCGAAAGCCGACTGGCTGCAGCCCAATGGCGAGACCTCCAATCCGTACTATGGCAGCAAGATGCTCACCTGTGGGTCCGCCGTTGAGCCGCTGCCCAAGGCCCAGGTGGTTCCTGCCGCCACGCCAAACACCGCCACGCAAAAGCTTCTGGCAGTTCCCCGCTCCGCCGTCATCGACACCGGCAAACGCAAGATCGTCTACGTCCAGAGCGGCGAAGGAATCTTTGATATGAAGCAGATCCAGACCGGCCCGATGGCCAGCGGCGATTGGTATCCGGTCATCTCCGGCCTGAGCGAAGGCGACCGCGTCGTCACCCGCGGCGCGTTCCTGATTGATGCCGAAGACCGGTTGAATCCCGCCGCGGCCGCCAAGCCTGAGGGGGCGAACTAGCGCGCCGATTCCTGGTCTTCGCGACGACCATGTGCTACAGGAGACTTCGCGGCGATGAGCGCACACCTCCCGCATTGCACCGAACATGAGGTAGTGGTGCAAGAGCGTTCGGCGGGGCCGCGCTCAGAACTCGTAGCGCAAGCCTATCTCAAGCGTGTGCATGAGCAGCGGGTCGATCCCCTGGTCGCTCTGGATCAAGACCGTGTTGCTGTCGCCATTTGTGTTCACCGAGACGTCCGCGCTGAGCAGGACCCACATCCGGTAGCCTGCGGTGAGGTGCAACTGGTCGCTTACCTTAAGGTCAAGTCCCGCCATGAATTGCAGGACTACGCCGGCGGCACTGTCGTCAAGCTGGTATCGGGCCCCGTCGCTCGTCTCGGCCCGCACGTTGCCGTCCAGGATTCCTATGCCGCCGCCGCCGCCAATGTATGCGCCCAGCCGATCAACAATCGGGATGTCGTAGATACCGTTGACCGCGAATGTCAACGCGGAAATGTCCCCGCTGCCAGATGTTGTTGCGGTCTGGCCGTTCACCTGCACATCGGAGATGTCATTGCGGCGATAGCCCACCTCTACCTCGGCGCGCCATGGCCCAAACATCGTGCCGACGCTGAGTTGGGCGGCATATCCGGGATCGAGTGTCAGATCAAACTCTGGCAACTCGGTGTCGCCGTCGCTCGTTTCGCCGTCTGTTTTCAGGTCCGAGGCATTGGTCCAGCCACCAGACCCGGCGATATACCAGCCGTAGCGGTCATCAAGGCTGCGGCCAGCACCCCAGGAGGCCGTGCAATACCCGAGAGCCAGCATCCCGACGATGCCCAGCCGACAGTCGCTCAATCTCATCTGTTCGCCTTCTCGCGCACCCGCGTGTCGGAGCCTCGAACGCCTACCTCATCTTGGGGTGCGATGATACCAGATCTGTATGCTCGCCGCGACTGGCGGTGCTGCCATTGGACACGATCGGCCGCGACCTGAGGCCGAGCCTCGTCGATTTCCCATAGAGGTCGTGCACCAGTTCGCAAGCCGACATCTCTGCCCCGAGCGCAGGAAGGGGTAAATCCAGATTGAACCCGGCAATCCACAGCTTACGTTATGCTATACGAATACCTATTCTATCACGCATCGTCCGTTCATTGCGTGTCGTCGCCGCGAACGCGCTGCTGTGAAACCGGAGTATTAGTGGCCGCATGATTGCCAGGATCATTGAATTCTCCGTCCGCAACCGCTGGCTGGTGATCCTCACCTGGCTGGGCATCGCCATCTGGGGACTTTATGCCGTCATCCATACCCCCGTCGATGCCATTCCCGACCTCTCTGAGAATCAGGTGATCGTCTTTACCGACTGGATGGGGCGCAGCCCGCAGGACATCGAGGAGCAGATCACCTACCCACTTTCCGTGCAATTGCAGGGCCTCGCAGGTGTGAAGTCGATTCGATCATCGAGCGAATTCAACTTCTCGATGATCAACATCATTTTCGACGAAGGGACCGACTTCTACTTCGCCCGCACGCGAGTACTCGAACGCCTGACCGTTGCCCAATCGCAGTTACCGCAGGGCGTTGTCCCGTATATGGCTCCCGACGCCACGGCACTCGGGCAGATCTTCTGGTACAACGTGGAGGGGGAAGGCAAGAGCCTGGATGAGCTGCGAGCTGCTCAGGATTACATTGTTCGCTATCAGTTGGCGGCCGTTCCTGGTGTGGCCGAGGTCGCTTCGGTCGGCGGTATGGTGCGCGAGTACCAGGTGGATGTCGATCCCAGCAAGCTCCGTTCCTATGACTTACCGCTGGGCAGTGTCTACTCCGCCATACAGCGATCGAACATGAGTGTCGGCGGCAAGACCGTCGTCGCCAATGGGGCCGAGTACATCGTCCGCGGTGTTGGCTGGCTGCGCGGCATCAATGATCTGGAGAATGTCATCGTCGAATCGCGGCAGGGCACACCGATCCGCGTAAAGGATGTGGCGGTCGTTCAGCTTGGTCCGGAATATCGTCGCAGCGCCCTGGAGAAGAACGGCCGGGAAGCCGTCGGCGGTGTGGTGATGATGCGCGACGGCGAGAACCCATTGGCGGTGACGCGGGCCGTCAAAGATGCCATCCGCAAGGTCCAGTCCGGCTTGCCCGAAGGTGTTCGCATCGTCCCCTTCTATGACCGCACCCGCCTGATCGAAAGTGCCATCCACACCGTCACCGGGACCCTCAAGGAAGAGATGATCATCGCGGCCATCGCGATTCTGCTCATCCTCGCTCACTTCCGCTCCGCTCTGGTTGTCTGCCTTACGCTGCCCATGGCAGTGCTGATCAGCTTCCTGCTGATGTATCACCTGAAGATCCCCAGCAACATCATGTCGCTCTGCGGCATCGCCATCTCCATCGGCATTCTTGTCGATGCGGCCGTGGTGATGGTCGAGAATGCCACGCATGACCTGAAGAGCCATTTCGGCGACAAGCCGGTTTCCGGTGATACCACCGAGATCATCGTTCATGCCTGCCGGCTGGTGGGCCGGCCGATCTTCTTCTCCGTGCTGATCATGCTCCTTTCCTTCCTGCCGGTGTTCGCCTTCGGCGGGCAGGAGGGCAAGCTCTCGCACCCGCTGGCCTACACCAAGAGCTTCGCCATGGTGGGTGTGGCGCTGCTGGCGATCACGTTCGTGCCGGCATTGATCCCAGGGCTGATCCGCGGCCGGCTCAAGAGCGAGGAAGATAACCTGATCGTCCGCAGCTTCATCCATATCTACAAGCCAATGCTGTCCTGGGTGATCGACCGTCCGGGCGCCGTCTGGTGGATGATGGCCGTGATTCTGGCCCTTGGCGCTGGCTTCGTCGGCTCGCCGCTCGTGCAGCAGGTGGTGTTGGGGCTGGGTGTGGTGTTCATCCTTCTCGGGATGCGCATCCGTAGAGCCGGCGACCCCACCGGCCGGAAGGGCGGCTTCCTCGCCGGCTTGATCATTCGCCTGCTTGCCCTCGCATCGTTTATGTCCGTGGCGTATCTCGCCGATACTCACTTGCGCAAACTTGGCGGCGAGTTCATGCCTTCTCTCAACGAGGGCAGCATCCTCGACATGCCCACCAGCGCTCCGCGCATTGCCATGGGGCAGGCATTGGATGATGTCATGCTCCGCGACCGCATCATGCGCGGCTTCCCGGAGGTTGAAGGTGTCGTCGGCAAGATCGGCCGCGCCGATACCGCCACCGATCCCTCGCCCATCGACATGATAGAGACCGTCGTCACGCTCCATCCCCCCGACTGGTGGCCCAAGCGCAAGTTGCGATATGAAGATCTGGCCGAGCAGGCCGGGATCGTTGCCGCCAAACTGCAGGAGCAGAACCTGCTCGTAGCCGGCCAAGTGGCAAAGGATGACTGGTCAAAGGCCGTCAAGGCGATGCAGGACCCCCAGTTCCTGAAATACAACCCGCGTCTGGGCCCGGCCGTTGAGTTGCTCAACGTCGCCACGATGAGTGTCAGCGAGCAGTTTGACCGTGCCCTGCGCGACCTTGCCCGCCGCCGGCAGCTCGAATACGAGACCGACGTTACCAAAACCCTCGCGGATTTGGCTGTCACTTTCGTTCTTGACCACGTCCATACTCTGCCGCCGCGCGATGGCAAGCCGGCCATCCTGCGCGAACCGACCAAAGAAGATCACCAGGCTCTCATCGCCGCCGTGATGCCGCATGCACAGCTCCTGAGTGAATCGCTGCGGCAGGAAGAGGTCGATAAGCTGCTGACATCGGTGCAGAAGGAACTGGTCTCCCGTGGCATCTGCCCGCAGCGTGATGATCTGCTCCTGGATCCGCCGAATACCGCCCAGGACAGCCTTCGCTTTGTCGTGCAGGCGCTCGGCTTTGCCGCCAAGAGCCCGGCCGAACGCCTGCTCGTTCACCTGGAGAAGCAACGCGATTCCCTCTGGACACAACGCACCAGGACGCTGAACTGGGAGCTGTTCGATTATGGCGCGCGGCTGACGAACGATCTTCTGATCGACGCCCTGGTCAAGAGCAGCAAGGGGACCACGTTCGACGCCAAGATGCAATCTCCGACCTCCACTCTCAGATCTCAGATCTCTTCTTCCCTTACTCCCGACCTCAGCAAGCGTCTTTTCCTCTGGCAGAAGACCAAGGACGATTTGCTCAAGGAGATGGACTCTGAGTTACAGATGCCCGGCTGGGGCAATGCGTGGACGCAGCCGATCATCAACCGGGTGAATATGCTCGCCACCGGTGTCCGCACGCAGATTGGCGTGAAAGTCTTCGGACCCACAGGCAAGCCGCTCGACAAGGCGATCGAAGAGGTGCAGAAGATCAGCCAGGAAGTCGCCGCGAAGCTTAAGAGCATCCCCGGCGCTGTCGATGTGGTTCCCGATCAGGCCGTGGGCAAACGCTATGTGGAGATTCGCGTCGATCAGGAAAAGGCCCGATACTACGGTGTGAACATGGGCGAACTGGCTGATGCGATCGAGGTTGCCATGGGCGGCGCCAAAACTACCACCTCCGTTGAGGGCCGCCAGCGGTTCCCGATCCGCCTGCGCTATGCCCGCGACTACTGGCAGGATGTCGATGCCATCGGCGATGTGCTGATCACGGCCCGCGCCACGCCCGCTGTCCTTTCGCAGGCTGTGAGCGGCAATGCTTTGTCTTCACGCCGTACCATGGACCAAGGCGCAAAGCCGGCCGCTGGCGGCGCTGGGATGAGTGGGGGAACGTCAGGGAACTCTGGCGCCACCGCGTCACCTGCAAGGCAATCAACAATCAACAACCAACAGTCTATCCTCTCAGCCGATCTCGAGCCCAGCACCATGCATATCCCCCTCCGCATGGTCGCCGATATCCAAATCACCGAAGGCCCGAGCATGATCAAGAGCGAGAACGGCCGGCTGCGAAACTACGTCACCCTGAACGTGCGCGACCGCGATGTCATCGGCTTCGTCGATGAGGCCCGCCAGGCGATCCGCCCGATCGAGGCGCGCCTGGCCGGCACCGGCATGAGCATTGAATGGACCGGCGAGTTTGAACACCAGGTGCGCGCCCGCCAGACCATGGCGCTGATCTTCCCGATGGTCATCGCCATGATCCTCTTCCTGCTCTACGTCACCTTCCATGATGGGATGGATTCACTGCTGGTATCGCTCGCGGTCGTGGGCGCGCTGGCCGGCTCGATCATGTTCCAGGCCGCCTTCGGCTTCAACTTCAGCGTGATCGTTTCGATCGGTTATGTGGCCGCCTTTGGCATGGCGACCGAGACCGGCGTCATCATGCTCGTTTACCTGCGCGAAGCGATCGATAAGCGCGGAGGTTTGGCGAACATAGAGAGTCTGGACAAGCTTCGCACCGCCGTCATCGAGGGCGCTGTCCACCGCTTGCGCCCCAAGCTTCTGACCGAAGGTGTCGCCATCGTCGGCCTGGTGCCGATGCTATGGGCCACAGGCACCGGCGCCGAGATCATGCGGCCGATGGCGGCCCCGGTGCTCGGTGGGCTGCTGATCTCCGATGAAGTGATCGACCTGATGATCCCTGTCCTCTTCTACTGGATCCGCCGCCGCCGCTGGCAGAAACTAAATGGGATAAATGGTGAACTTGGGCAAGTCGGCAAAATCTCCAGATTATCACCCGCGACCGCCGGCTAACAATCGGCACCCCATTGCCAAATTCCCGCAATTAGTGCCTACCAATCTGCCGCTTGATATGGTAATCTATAGTTGCCATTGTGAGGGTACCGTTGTGGCGGATGCACGTCTCTATGCGGACGCGGTTTTGGCTGACGTTCATGCGGCACTGTCCGCGCGCCGGCCTCATATCGCCATGAGACTTTTCGAGCAGATCCTTGCCAGCGGCCAGGCGCCCGATTCCATTCCCTTGACGCAGTGGATCACCTCGTCGATCGGCCGCGAAGGCCTCAGCGGCCTGGCCTTGGCCTATGCCACCGGCTCCTGTTCCTATTGCACCCGCGGCAGGCGCGAGTGCTCCCCATGCGATGGCACCGGTCGGGGGGAAAATGGCATCGTCTGCCGCGCGTGTCTTGGCATGCGGCGCGAGCCTTGCGAAACCTGCCGGGGCACCGGCCTCTCCGGCTATGGCAAGTGCCCCGATGACCTTCGCTCGTTGGTTCTGAGTTACCGCCTCTGCATTGCCGCCAGCGGAGCCGCCAGGCTCGTTCCCGAGGATGGTGCTTCGCCTCCGGAGTTGACTGTCGAAGCTTGCCTGCACCGCATCGCCAATCTCAACAAACTCGCCGGCGTCCTGGACAGTGCCGCGGTAGAACTTGCCGGCCAACAGGCTCGCGGCCTGATCTCCCCCGCCCGCCTGGAGCGGGTGAAGCAGCGGATCGGCAAGACCTATGACACGCTCGATGCCGCCATCCGCGTAACGCTCAAACGGGCCGTTGAGCTCTCATCACTTGCCGTCGGCGACCAGAGCCCCGATGTTCTCTTCTATAGCTGGTTGGCTCGATCCTCCAGGTTTGAAGGCACCGCTCTGCATCGCAACTCCGCCGCCCGACTGGCGTCCCGCTCCACGATCTGATGTTGCTGCCAATAATGACCTGGTTGCAGGACCGGTCTCTGGCTTATCAGGCGCCGGCCACTATGATGCCCAGGACAGTCTGTATGGATCGACTCTTTCCTGTCAACTGCATCGAAGACATCTCGGAGCAGATTCGCCATACTCCGGTGGGCGAACTGCTCCAGTATCAAAACATGGGCCGCGACTTGGAGCCTTGCGCAACCGCACGGCTCCTCGTGGGCATGTGCATGGATCACCGCAAACACCTGCGCATTCCCGATCAGTTCGCCTATATCATCCGATCCGGCGGCGGCAATCTCCGCTACAGTGAATTCAAGGTTTCCTATGCCATCGCTATCGGGGGTGTGCGCCACATTGCCTTGATCGGCCACGATAACTGCGGCATGGTCAACCTGATGTCGCGGCGTCAGGCTTTCATCGATGGCCTGGTCGAGCATGCCGGCTGGGATCGTGACTTCGCCACCGAGCATTTCACGCAGTTTGCGCCGATGTTTGAGATTGGCAACGAGATCGATTTTCTCCTGGTCGAAGCCAAACGTCTGCGTCTGCGCTACCCCAAAGTCGCGGTAACGCCGCTGTTTTACCGCATCGATACCAACCGCCTGTGGGGCGTGCGGGAAAGCTGAGGAATCATGCGCCTTGCAGCTCTGGTTGCCAGGTCTGGCTTCTGCCCGTAAGGTATTTCTCCGTGATTGTGCTAATCGACAACTACGACTCGTTTACCTACAACCTCGTCCAGAAGTTGGGCGAGGTCGATCCTTCGCGTCCGATAAAGGTCTTCCGCAATGACAAAGTCACCATCGCGGACGTTGAGGCGCTCAAACCCACTCACATCGTTATCTCACCAGGCCCTTGCACGCCCAAAGAGGGCGGCATGAGCAACGAGATCATCAAGCACTTCGCTCCGAAGCTCCCGGTCCTGGGTGTGTGCCTCGGCCATCAGTGCATCGGCTATGTCTACGGTGGCATCGTTGAGCGTAACTGGCGCCTGATGCACGGCAAGACGGACCAGATTCATCACGATGGCAAGGCCATCTATGAAGGCATGCCCAATCCCTTCACTGCCACGCGCTATCACTCCCTGGTGATCCGTCCCGGCACCGTGCCGGCAGATTTCATCGTCACAAGCTGGACCGACAAAGATGAAATCATGGGCATCCGCCACAAAACCTGGCCGCTGGAAGGTGTCCAATACCACCCCGAAAGCTTCCTTACCGAGCAGGGCCAGCGCCTTCTGGCGAATTTCCTGAAGAAGTAGAGCTGGTGACCCCACCAGCTACCTGCGTGGCCGGCCAGACATCGGTCTTCTCCGTTGATCCGGCGGCGGCCCAAACCCATCGCCCGACATTTCCCCGCCAGGGGGTCCGACCTGAACCACCGGCATTGGCGTCAGATCCGGCTTCACGACCCGCACCGCATCGAGCTCGATGTTCCGCACCAGGCGGACGAAGTTGTTGATCCGGATCACGTCGCCCTGCGGACCGCGCCCATGCGGGTAGTCGGCCGGATCACCGCTCTTGGGGTCGCTGCGCTGCGCACCAGCGCCATGCACATCGAGCAGTCGATACTCGCCCTGGTCCGGCGGGAACTGCATCCAGCCGGTCGCCCGGCCGAAAGCAATGTAAACCGCCGCGCCGCCCATCCGGTCCGGCGGGCCATCCAGGTGCGTGGTGCTTGACCAGAAGAACGGATATTCGCCATCGCCAAGTTGTGTCGTCTGGAACATCGGGTCAATGGCCGGCGAATGCGTCACATCCGGCGCTCGCGTGTAGTCAACGATGCTCTGCAATTCCTTGGCATTGGGCATCCGCCAGTCATCGTGCCCGCCGTACTTCAGGGCATTCTGTGCCTGCACCCAGGCCAACGCGGTCTTCCAGTCCATCCCTTTGCCGCCGTCCGTCTTCGACCACATCAGCCCAGTCGCGCTGTCACTGACGGTTCCATCGCCATTGTCATGGAAACTGTTCCTGCCGTAATCGGAATTCCCACGCACATAGCGCACATAAAGCTTGTGCATCTCGCCGCGCGGCCCTCGGTCGCGTGGGTAACCTTTGATCCGGCCATCGGCGAAGTTCACCCCAAACACCGTTGCGTTGCCGGTCATCGTCTTACCGATGTACTGCGTGGCGCTCCAATCCTGGCAGTCGATCGCGCGTTCACCGCGCGATTCATCGCCGTAGGTGAAGCCGAAGTACTTCGTGTCCAGGTAGGGCGTCGACGCCGCCACCGTCAGGTGAAAGCCTCCGTTGAAGTTGATCAGAGAGTAAAGCTCCTTGATCGTGGGCATTCGCCAGTCGGTGTATCCGCCAACTCGGCACTTGGACGCCCCGGCAACTGCATCCGTGAAGGTCACTTTGCTTCCGCGTGCCTGCACCCACATCAATCCCGTGTTCAAGTCCGTGATGGTGCCATCGCCATCGTCTTTGTATGCAGGGACAAGCCCTTCATACATCTCATCCTGCCCATAGAAGGCATCACCTGCGGCCGGAGCACGAAGCAATTGCCCATGCTCGCTGAATATCCGTGTCTGGCCGGTATCCACAATGGGGTAGGGGAGTTGCTGTGGTGAGTCTGCGGCGGCAGCAATAACTGCTGCGAGTATGACCCCACCCGTTATTGCTGTGATCCATCTCATGAGGCTTGCCTCTCTGGAACAGAGACGCTCATGCGCACAGACTTTATGCACCGCAATTCAAATAAGCTGATGAACCTTCTCAAGCACTTCTGACGGGGCGATGCTGCTCAAAGAGCTGCTGTGCATCGTATGCGCCCGTGGACCGATGGGCCGCCACACCTTCGCTTCCGTGGGACCAAATAGCGAAAGCGTTGCGATCCCCAGGATGGCCGCAAGGTGGCCCGGGCCGTTGTCATTGGTGATCAGAAGCTGGCAGTTCAGCAGCTCCTCGGCCAGTTGCACGTAGTCGGCGGGACGATGTAACGGGTACGCCGCCGAGAGTTCCTCAACCAACTGCCCCGGGAATCGCTCCAGTTCCACCTCGCCCAGGATAAACTCCACCGGCCGGGCCTCCCCGCGCAGCCGACTTGCCAACTCCAGGAAGTATTCCGTTGGCCAGCACTTCTTCACCGATCCGGCGCCCGGATGAATCAGGATTCGAGTACTGGGCGCGTGCGGTACCGGCAAGCCCTGTGTCGCGAGCTTCTGCAATTCCACCTCATAAGCCCCGGCCAGTTGCTCCTCGCCGCCGAGCTGCTGATGCAGGAAGCTTGTGGCATGACTCGTAAAGCCCGCCGGCGGCAGAGCCACCACAGGCGTAATCGTCGCTTCGGGCGCAAATCGCTGCAGATTCTTCAGGAACATCGTCTCGCCGCCCTCCTCCGCCGTGCCAAAGACGATGATCCGCTGCGCCCGCGATACCAGATCCCGCGCTGCGACATGCAAAGCCGGTGAATCACTGTGCATTGAGTGCCAGCCGCCCGTCTCGATGGATGTTGCCTGCGTCTGCAGGAACCGGGCGGCCAGTTGGCCCTTCGATGGATGCGTGATGTAGACGATCGGGCAGGCCGGCCGAAGCTGCCGTAAAGCCAGCGCCAGTGGCCAGGAGAGCACGAAGTCGCCCAGTGCCCCAGTATGAAAGATCAACGAAGCAGCGTCACTCAATTTCTCCTATCTTACCATACGTAAGCCAGCTTACCACGCTTTCTCAATCCAATGTGGCGCAGCCGTCCCGGCTGCGGCGCCCGGACCCGTCTCCGGGTCCACGGCGGAAGGGCAATCGATCCCGGAGTGGCCGCCTTACCATGCCTTCTCAATCCACCCTCCGCAAAGCAACTCCTCCCCCTGATACGCCACCGCCGCCTGCCCCGGTGTAATGGCAGACTGGGCCTGCTCGAATCGCACCCGCATCTCTCGATTCTCGATCCTCATCACCGCCATCTGCGGCTGCTGGTTATAGCGCACCTTCACCTGGCAAGCGATCTCTTCGCCCTCGCGCACTTCTGGATGCGTGATGTTCAGATCATTTGCCACCAGGTTCACCTTCAGCAGATCCTGCTTCGTCCCCAGCGTAACGCGATTCGTTGTCGCATCGATTTCCGTCACGTATGCCCGTGCGCCCAAGGCGATTCGCAACCCCTTGCGCTGTCCAACCGTGAAATTCTGATGCCCCTCATGATGCCCCAACGTCTTCCCAGAAGCATCGACAAACTCACCCGGCCGCAGCGCCTCAGGGGAGCGCCGTCGCACCAGCGCTGCATAGTCATCATCCGGCACGAAACAGATCTCCTGCGAATCAGGCTTGTCAAACACCGGCAGTTTCAGTTCCTCAGCGATCGCGCGCACCTGCGCCTTCTCCAGTTCCCCCACGGGAAAGAGCGTGTGCTGCAGGTGCTCGGCCGAGATGCCAAAGAGCACGTAACTCTGATCTTTTTTCGTATCCTTCCCGCGCATCAGGATCTTCGTTCCGTCGCGGCCGCTGGCGCCGATGCGTGCATAATGGCCGGAGGCCACATAGTCCGCGCCGACCACCTTGGCATACTGTGCCAACTTGCCGAACTTCAGCCAGTCATTGCAGCGAATACAGGGGTTGGGCGTCCGCCCGGCGTTGTACTCGGCCACGAAGTAGTCGATCACCTTGCCGAACTCATCCTGGAAGTTCAGAACATAGAACGGGATGCCCAGCAGCCCGGCCACCCGGCGGGCATCCTGCGCATCGCGAACCGAGCAGCATCCCTGCTTGCCGGTTGGCCTCTCGCAGGCCGCCTCCGCATCCAATCCCGCAACCCCCTCCGGCGTCCCCAGCCGCATAAACACGCCCACAACATCATACCCCTGGCGCAGCAGCAGACCGGTCGCGACCGAGGAATCCACCCCGCCGCTCATCGCCACCACAACTTTCTTCCGGCCGCCACTCATCTCGTCAATACTACGTGCGAACAAGCACAAAGCCCAAATCCCTGGCAACGGTGCTGGCATCGGCGTTGGGTGTGTACCTCTGGAGAGCCGCACTTAACCTTCATCATTGCATCGTACGATGAGTTGGTTCATTCCTGTTGCAACGGAGATTAGCGAGTTGTTGGAGGCGTGAGCGTCTGATGCGGTGCGGTTACTGCCCGCTCAGCGTTCGGGCAAAGCGGCGATGGCGTAGAGCATTGGACGGGATTTATAGTGGCCGCGACCTCCGTTCGCACGATAATGAGCGCGAACCAAGGAGGTCCTCAATGCGGTATGTGCTTCAGCAGAAGGTGTTTTGTCTGGGCGATGATTACACGATCCGGGATGAGCAGGAGAACGACTGCTTTTTCGTGGACGGCAAGGCGCTGTCGATTGGGGACAAGCTCTCGTTTCAGGATATGAACGGGAATGAGTTGGCGTTCATCAGGCAGAAGCTACTGTCATGGGGGCCGACGTATGAGATCTATCGCGATGGCGAGTTGGCGGCCGTGGTGAAGAAAGAGCTGTTTACTTTCCTACGGTGCGCCTTCACCGTGGATGTGCCGGGGCCGGATGATCTGGAGGCCGTGGGAGATTTCTTGGATAAAGAGTACACCTTTACGCGGAGCGGCGAAGTTGTGGCGACGGTATCGAAAAGATGGTTCCGGTTCAGTGATACGTATGGAGTGGAGATCGCGGACGGCGAGGATGATGTGCTGATCCTGGCGAGTGTGGCGGTGATAGACCTGTGCTGCCATGGAGACAAAAAGCGGTGACCGGCTGATCAGGCGCTGACAAACTTCCTCGGGGCGGCAGGGGCCTGGATTCGTAAACTCAAGGGCCGATAGTGGTCCTGGAGTCGTAAGATGCGCCCAAGCGTCCCAATGCGAATGCCCCTTTTCTGGAACCCGAGCAGTTTGCAGCGTGGGACATGATCCCGCGGGCATGCTGCGGCCCTTGTCGTTAGACTGGATAGGCATGAATGAGGCAAGCTGGCTAAGCCGATGGGTGAAGCGCGTGATGCTGGTGATGGCCGGCGGGGTCGGAGTATTGGTGCTGCTGTGGATTGCGTGGGCGTGGTATGCGCAGCACATGCTGGATGTCGAGATTGCCAAGGTGCGGGCGCGGGGGGAACCACTGAAGTGGGAGGATCTGCGGCTTGGGCCGTTGCCGGATGAGCAGAACGCGGTGGTGTTGCTGAAACGGGCGGGAAAGGAGGCGAGTGCGGCGAATCCGAATGGAGAAGATGTTCCCGCTTCAAGTGCGTATTCGTGCCCGGAGCAACTTCCGTATCCAGCGAAATGGCATCAGATGATGCGGAACGCGTACCCGGCGCACGCGAAGGTATACCCACTGGTGCGGCAGGCGCAGGTCGTGGGGCAGGGAGTATGGGAGCAACATGTGTCCTACCCCACGCAGGATATGGCGTGGATGCGCGAGTTGGCGAACATCTTGGGGGACACGGCCTTGTATCACCACTTCCAGGGCAATGATCAGGAGGCAGTGGCGACGCTGCAGGATCTGTACTTTCTGGCGGATGCAGTGGATCAGCAGCCGTCCTTTACCTCCAAGCTTGTTGGAATAGGAATTCGCATGCTTGCCATGCATCGGACAATGGTTATGACGACGGAACTTAGGCTGGAGAGCAAAGACAATCCGGCGGGAGCCAAGCGCGAAGCCGTGTTGGCGCTGATGCGGAGGTTGGGGGATGAGGAAGCCACTCGCAGGCAGCTTATTGAAGGATTGAGCGACGATCGGGTCTGGGAGTTGGAGATGCTGAACGCGCCCGAGAACAGGGCGTATGTTGTTCGGCCGGCCCACCTTCTTGATGCGGCGGCGGGGATGCGGAACATTCAACGCGGGATCGAGGGGATCGAGCATCCAAGTCTGCCATACGAGATGCCGTGGCGTCCGGGTAAGCCCAGCGCACCCGGGTGGTCGGGGAACAAACTTGTGTTGCAGTATCTCACGCCGATTACACACGGTTGGGATGTCGCGAAGGCTTGTACCCAGCTCTGGGTGATGCATTCGGCCGAACACAGATGTACGTTGATTGCGCTGGCGGTGGCGCTGTATCGCTGTGATCACGGGGGGTATCCGAGCAGCCTGGCCGAACTGGTGCCGATGTATCTCGATGCGGTGCCAAAGGACCCGACAGCGCTGGATGGAGGCGAGATTCGGTATTGGCTGGCAGCGGGAGGGAAGCGGCCGATGTTGTGCCTTGCAGGGGATGATGCGGTGGTGCAGACAAAAGATGAGTCGACGATTCCAACGCACGTGATGTATGGGCGGCAGTATACGACGGGGGTTGCGTGCGATGACCAGTTTCGGGATCTGTCGGCGTGGGTGGACCCGAATCCTCCGCCGGTCGGGTCAGAGCCTGAACCGACGACGCTGCCGGCTGGGGGACAGAACTAACGGATGCTATGAAACATGATGCGGAGCAGGCCGGCGACCCAAGGTAGGCCGATGCAGCAAACGAGGGCGCCTACGCACCAAAGCAGGAGCAGGCGAAGAGCGACCAGTAGTGTCCGCAAGTGTGAGGTGCGAGCGATGTGGCGATAGACGCCGGATGTGGGGATGAGGCGAAGGAGCATGGCGACGCAAAGTGGGACGGTAAGCAGAAAGGGAATGTGCCTGGCCAACTCATCGCCGCCGGCGATCCAGATGCTGACAATGCCGTCGACGATGATTGATGTGACAAGGAGGATGAGCAGCAGTGCGCCCGTGAGATAGAGGCCGACGGCCGCGGCACGCTGCCGCGTGGCGGCGTTGCCGGCCGCGCGGGCCATTGTGAGGCATTGGATCAGGCTCACGGCACACGGCAGCGCAAGCCAGTACAGGAAGAGCAGTGGCCGCAATTCCGTGCCGGCAACGATCGGCAGTTGGAAATCGAGGCCCCAATCCGGAATGTTGCCGAAGTCAATTGACAGCCAAATCAGCGGCCAAGCCGTGATGACGTAAAGGCCTGCCACGGCAATGGCCCAGAAGCGCAGAGCATCGCGGATGGGGAGTGGGGCGGCCATTGCTGCGGCAAGTTGAGGAGGGTGGAACGTGGCTTGCCAAATGGTGCGGCAAAAGGCGCCGGACCTGCCGATGCGGAGACGGTGCATCCAAGGGATGGGGGAGTTGGAAAGGGTCGCGCGGTCGAACGCCTGGCCGCACTCTGGGCAGCGGTCCGTGGTCAGGCCGCGCAGGTTGTAGGCGCAGGTGGGGCAGAAGAGTTCGAGAATGTCAGGTGAAGGTGCGCCGGACATGGAGAGTATTGTCGGGGCGCGTTTGCTGAATGCAAACCGCCCGCCCCGCGCTGCCCCCTCAGTCCTGGCCATGCGCGCACAGGCGCGCACCGCGACTTACAGCAATCTTTTCCGATTTCTCGACCCCGGCCCCCAAAAACCAATGGAAAACCGAAGATCCGCCCACCAAGTGGTGCGCTTTGTGCGCACAAAGCGCGACACCGCCTGTATAGGTAGAGGCAGCGTTCTTTCTCAATTGAATACCCATACTCCTACAGAAAAGTGGAAATGCCACCCGATCTGCGCACTCGATCTTGAGCATCTTTGCCATCTCCGTAATTTGGATTACAGATGTTCCTCCGACTGCGCCCACGAACTTGAGCATCTTCGTTCCCTCCGTGCCTGCGTGCCTCCGTGCCTTCAATGGGAACCTGAGCACCTTCCTCTCTACTGACTCCTGTCTTCTCTACGTCCTACGTCATCACGTACTACGTATCTGGCTCGACTTATCCACAAGCGCCTCGAACCTGCGCACCTCCTCCGGAAAAATCGCCATAACTATCTGTTGACACGACAGATAGAACCATGGTGGGGTCTCCGCCAACAACCTGCGCACCTGCTACTTATCCACAAGCGCCCTGATCCCGTTTCGCCGTTCAGTTCCGCGCCTGCTGCCACAATACCTTCGCGGCCGTTCCATCGGCCATCTTGCCGCAGTACCATCCGGGGCATGCAAAGCATGTTCTTCCTCGCCGCCGCGACCATCGTCGTGGCCCTGTCGTGTCGGTGTGCCGTGTCGGCCGAGACCCCTGATCTTGAGATGAAGTCGCGACTGACGAAGTTGCCACCTGCACCGAGGCTGCTGCTTGGCCGGGGCGAGGAGACGAAGTTGCGCGATGAGATTGCCGCCGATCCACAGATCAAGGCAGTGTGGGACCTGATCCGCCGGTCGGCTGATGCCATGCTTACCGAGCCGCCGGTTGAGCGGAAGATGATTGGCCGGCGTCTGCTCGACGAATCACGCCGGTGCCTGCGACGCATGACCCACCTGGGCATGGCGTATCGCCTGACGGGCGAGCAGCGCTACGCCGATCGCGCCAAGGTCGAGATGCTGGCGGCCGCCGCTTTCGCCGATTGGAACCCCAGCCATTTTCTCGATGTGGCGGAGATGACGGCCGCTCTGGCCATTGGTGTCGACTGGATGCACGATGGCCTGGATGAGCCGACTCGTGCCCTGATCCGCAACGCGATCGTGGAGAAGGGGCTCAAGCCATCGCTCGCTGATCCATACTGGGCCAAGGGCGAGAACAACTGGAACCAGGTATGTAACGCCGGGATGGTCCTGGGAGCGCTCGCTGTCGCCGATGAGCAGCGTGAACTGGCGGCCGGCATCATCGTCCGCGCCATCGATGGACTGCCATACGCGGCCAAGGGGTATGCCCCAGATGGCGCCTATCCTGAAGGTCCCATGTATTGGGACTATGGCACAACTTTCCATGTGCTGCTGATTGCAGCGCTGCAGAAATCGTTGGGCTCGGACTTCGGTCTGCTGAAGCAGCCGGGCTTCGACCGAACGGGCGAATACTTCCTGCACGTGGCCGGGCCGACGGGGCTGTTCTTCAACTATGCCGATGCCGGGCAGGGCGGCCGATTCTACCCGTCACCGGCGATGTATTACCTGGCGGCGTGGAGGAACGAACCCGGACTGTTGTATCGCGAGCGCGAGATGCTCGCCCGCTTGGCGGCGAAGCCCGATGCCGTCTCGCCCAAGGCGAGCGATCGCCTGCTGCCAATGTTGCTGGTCTGGTACAAGGCAGACATGCCGCAGGCCCGGCCGGCGGCGCTGAGCTATGTCGGCGGCGGGATTTCGCCGGTAGCCCTGTTTCGCTCCTCATGGGACCAGCAGGCCACTTTCGCCGGCATCAAGGGTGGGCAGGCATCTTCGCCACATGGCCACATGGATGTCGGCTCGTTTGTGATCGACATGATGGGGACGCGCTTCGTCGAGGATCTGGGCATGCAGGATTACAACTCACTGGAGTCGATTGGCATGAACATCTGGGATCGAGCGCCCGGATCCGACCGCTGGAAGGTCTTCCGGATTAATGCCCGCTCGCACAATGTGCTGATGGTGAATGATCAGGACCACAGTATCGATGGCCGGGGCGAGATCGTCTCTTCCACCGCGACCAGCGCGAAGATCGATCTGTCAGGCGTCTTCGCGAAGCAGCTTGCCAGAGCATCGCGCGAGCTGCGCCTTCGCGATGACCAGAGCGTCGAGGTGAGTGATGAGGTGCAGGCTACCGGAGTCGGCGGGGCATTGCGCTGGATGATCATGACCAGTGCTGATGTGACCATGGACAAGGAGGACGCCATACTCAGTCGCGACGGGAAACAGGTCCGGCTGCGCATCACCGGGACGGAGAGGATCGCCCTGCAGTCCCGCCCGGCCGACCCGCCGCCCGCGGCGTATGATGCCAAAAACCCCGGACGGACATTGGTGTGGTTTGAACTCAAACTCAAACCCGATGAGCCAAGAGCCTGGACGGCCCAGTTCTGGCCGGTGTCGCCGCGATAGCGTGCGTCGATTGAACCGAAATTGATCGAGCCATCGCCAAAAAGGACGTATTTCAGGCATCAAGGTGGGCATACACCTGGCGGACCTTGGCAATCAGTTCGGTTGGGGTAAGACAGCGGCGATCGACCACTTTCGCCCCAATCACTCGTTTGGCCAGATCAGGGTAGTCCTGGTTGAGTTCATCGATGAATTCGCGCATGACTCTGGTGGCGTCGGGGCCATGGCCGAAGATCACGATCGTGTGGGCGCCTTGGAGTCTCCGCGCCAGCTTGGCGCGGAAGCCGCCGTGTTCGGGAGTGCGCTGGTCACCAGAATCATCCTGCGTGTCGCCGGTCTGTCGAGCGTAGTTGTACGGGTCATAGGGATAGATGTGCCGCGGCTCCGAACCGCGGAGTTCGGTTTTGTAGACCTGGGCTTTGTTGTGTTCGAGCACGACAAGCAGGTGTGGGTGCAGCATCGGAGGTGGCTGCAGCATCTCGTCAAACGTGCGAGGTTGTACTCGCGAGGAGTCATCCATGGTTCACCCCAATTCTCGGTTCAGCGGCTGACGTACGGGTGCCTGGGCGTAACGCGGAAGGGAACGCTACGCTACTCCCCAGCACCCAACAACTTCGTCCGTGCCTCTGCAACGTCGGAGGGCAGCGGACGTAGGCCACGCGGCACCCGAGTTCCGCGGTCATCGGAGAACCGGGCGTGCGTCGCCAGATCGCCTTCCGCATGAACTATAGCGCGCAAGCTGCCGGTCGGGCCACGGTGAAAATGTGCGGAAGCCAGACATGTCGACCGAAGCGTGCTCAGCCATATGCGAACGCCTATCGCGGCACCGGGATGCGCGCCAGGGATTCCTCGATGACCTGTTCGTTGCGTACGCCGCCATACTTGCTCTTGGTATCGAGCATGATGCGGTGAGCGAGAACCGGGACTGCAAGTTCGCGCACGTCTTCGGGTATGATGTAGTCCCGGCCGGCGAGGGCGGCGGCGGCCTGGCTCGTGCGATACAGCGCCAGAGACCCGCGCGGGGAAATGCCCAGGCGCAGGCGAATGTCGGTTCGCGTGCCTTGCACGATCCGCACGATGTAGTCGGCAATGGCCGTATCGACGCGGATTGCCCGCACCTGCTTCTGCATGGCCAGGATCTCCTGGCAGGAGATCACGCTGGTCAGATCTTCCAGGGGATGATGCTCATGCTGGCTGGCAAGCACTTCCATCTCGTGCTCGTGATCGGGGTAGCCAAGCGTCAGCCGAACAGCAAAGCGATCGAGCTGCGCTTCAGGAAGGGGGTAGGTGCCGTGAAATTCTATGGGGTTCTGCGTGGCGATCACGAAGAACGGTTGCGGCAGTTCGCGACGCTCACCTTCCACGGTGAGCTGGTTTTCGCTCATCACTTCCAGCAGCGCCGATTGCGTGCGCGGAGAGGTGCGGTTGATCTCATCGGCCAGCACTACGTTTGCGAAAACCGGGCCGGGACGGAACTCAAAATGCCCATCACGCGGGTTGTAGAAACTGGAGCCGGTGATATCGGCCGGCAGGAGGTCGGGGGTGAACTGGATGCGTTTGAAGATGCCGCTGATGGATTTGGCCAGGGCTTTGGCAAGCGTGGTCTTGCCGGTGCCGGGGACATCTTCCAGCAGCACATGGCCACTGGCCAGCAGACTGGTCAGCACCAGCCGCAATGTTGCCGGCTTGCCGTGAATGACCTTGGCCAGGTTCACTTCCAAACGCCGTGCTGCGGCCGCGAATTGCCCGTTCGTATCCATAGCTTACTCCTTTAACTGCTGTAGCAGCTCCTCAAGTTCGTGTAATGCCGCATGGTCTTCCGGCCGGCCAAATCGCGTGCGGTTGTATGCCTCGACAAAGCGCCGGGCGGCCGCGATCTTCTCCTGACGCCGGTTACGGTGGGTCTGTGCCTTCTGGTCGGTCAGGTGCTCACCCCAGGTGGCGCTGGCCGAAGGGATATCGCCCATGCGCCGAAGCATGGACTCAAACTCGATCGCCAGCCGGCGGTATGCGCCGGCCGGGAAGGTATATGCCCGAATCCGAGGGCGTCTCCGCCGGGCGAGGTAGCCTTGGAATAGCTGGATCGTCACCGCGATGGTCGTCAGCAAGCCGCCGCTGATGGCGACATGCACCCAGCCCAGGGAGCGGATGAACTGGCCGAAGGCGGCCAGAAGATCGCTTGTCATGTCTTTAAGCCGCTGATACCAGCCAACTGGCGGGTTGATGGCATCGGGTGTGCCATTGGCGGGTGTGGCCTCAACCAGCACCCAGCCGATCCCATCGATCCAGCTTTCCGCCCAGGCATGGGCATCGCGCGAGCGGACGACCATGGCATTCTCGCCATCGGCTTCCCAGGCGAAATAGCCGGTAACATAACGGGTGGGGATGCCGTTGCAGCGCAGCAGCATCGTGGCGGCGGCCGCGAAGTACTGGCAGTGGGCATCCTTGTATCTCGCATCGAGCAGGAACTCGCTGACTGGATCGCCGTCACCCTTGGGCGCCTTGAGGCTGTAGCGATGGTTCTCCTGGAGATTCTGGATGACGGTGAGGATTGTCTCCTGCGGGGTTTCCTTCTTGAGCGTCGCGGCCAGCGTGCGAACACCGCGGTCGATGTCACCGGGAACGTCAAGGCAGACTTGCTTCTCCAGTGGAGTCAGTTGCCGGCACAATGGCCCCTGGGCCAGTTCATTGGTGGGAAGTGCCACCGTATAGGTGATCGAGTCCGACTTCTCGCTGACGCATCGCACATCCGCGTAGTGTCCCCGTTCGATCAGGGTCGTGGCATCGTCGGGCGGGAGGAATCCTGGTGTGTTATAGGGCAGATAGACCATGTCCAACGTATCGGCAAGACGATCCACCTGGAACGTTCTGGCTCCAACGACATTCCGGTACTGCACCGTAGGGATATCGAAGTCCCGGCGGGCAAAAAGCGGCGACCAGCTTCCGTGAACGTAGAGATCGAAGGTAAGCCCCTTCAGGTGCATGGCCTGGCGGGTGCCGCGAATCTTGAGCGTGCGGTCGGTGGAGCCGCCGGCGTTGTAGATTGGCCCAAGCTGCTCATTGCCGGCCATTCCGGCCCGCGCTCGTATCTGCTTCACGAAGCTGGACAGCCACACCCCGCTCAGACGAGTAAGGGTTTGCTCGGAGTTGTGCAGGAATCCCACGCTGGCATAGCCGAGCGTGACCGCGAGCACCAATGACACTCCCTGCAACAGCCAGCGTTTGCTGGCGCGACGTGGCGGCGGTGTATTCTCGGATGGGCTGGTAGCCGCGGCCGGGCGAAACTGCTTGAGCACGCCCAGGTTCGCCAGGGCATAGAGCGGTCCGAGAAAGGCGATGAATTGTGGCTTGCTGGTGGTGGTCGCCGCGACCATCATGCCCGCGGTTGCCACGATCATCTGGCCGAGGCGCAAGCGCCCCAGATACGGCAGCCAATGCTGCACCAGCAACTCTGCCTGCAGGCACATGCCGATGGTGCACATGACCGCTTCGTCGAGATACCAGAAGCGGGCTGCGACTTTGTGCTCCGGCGCGACGAAGATCAGCACCATCAGCAACGTGCCGCGGATGACCCATGGGAATACGCCCCCGGCCGGCAGGCGCAGCCGGGTGAGGTAGCTGAGTGTGATGCCAATCGCCAGGATGATGATCGCCGGGTGCTGCCCCGGGCTCTGGATAAACTGTGCGATGCTGGCAATCAGCGCCACTGCCAGCATCCACCAGGTGGGGCGGTATTCGGCGGCCGACTTGAGCGGGGCGTCATTACTCATAGCGCCTCCAGTCCGGTGTCGAACATCTCTTTGGTGACGGTGGGCGCCATTCCGATTACGTCGATGTCGGCCGCGGGATCAAGCGTGCACTTGCCATCGCGCACCAGGATCACGCGCACGCCACATCCCATCATCGCGAGTTTGCGCACGAAGACGCGGCGGCTTTCGCTCCAGTCCATGAAGACACAGATAACGGTCGTGATCTGCGCCAGGCTCTGCATCAGTTCCGGTTCAATCACCGCGAACGGCTCGTCCGGGTTCTCATCGACGGCCGCGAGAATGTCGAGGATCTGGTCGAGATAGGCCAGAGAGCGCCCCGCCGTCAGGTGATAGAGCTTCGGCCCGGCCGCAAAGACATCAACCAGGTAGTCCTGCCGCGCCATGTAATCCGCCACGCTGGCAGTGACGGAGACGGCGCGCTCAAAGGCATCATGCAGGGCCGCGGGAGATTTGGCCGGCACGTGGGTATCAAGGACGACGGCAACCCGCATGAAGTACTCTTCGCGGTACTCGCGCACGATCGGACGGTCCAGGCGGGCGGTAGCGCGCCAGTCGATATCGCGGATGCTGTCGCCGTCGCGGTATTCGCGGTTGCCGATGAACTCAAAGCTCTCGCCAAGCGTGGATGCGAGCAGCACCCCGCCGGGATGGTGCTTCACTCCGACCGGCAACTCCATCCGACCCAACGGCTGGAAGCGCGGGTAAACGATCAGGGCGGTATCCTGGGCAAAGACGCGCCGGGAGCGCAACAGCCCGAAGGGGAAGCCGGATTCAACGCGGAAGCCGCGGAGCTTGTAGATGCCTCGCTTATTGCACTTGAGGCCCAGCCGCACGCGTGAGGACTGCCCCCGCCGCAGCAGCGGAAGCGCCACGCCGTCGCTGGGCTGGGCATCCACTTCATAAGGCAGGCGATGCGCCAGGGCGAACAGTTCGATCTGGCTTAGTCGGCCAAGCTGCTCGACTTCGATATCCACGGGCATGGTTTCGCCCGTGCAGACGCGTGGGGCATAGAAGGCGCTGAGACGCACGCGCGGCCGGAAGATGAGCATCCCGACGAACGCCAGCATCCACAGGGCAATGAGATAGCAGAAGACGACGTAGCCCTGGATCATCATGGACAGTGCGCCGTAGACGCCGAAGACTCCTGTTGGGATGGCGAACCAGCGGCCGGCCTCGGTGAGGTGTTGGGTGAAGATCCGCCAGAAGAAGCGCGCGGTGCCGGTTTTGAGGGTGGGCAGCCCAGCCGGGTCTTTGCATGGAGAGAAAGAGGGAAAGTCCAACTGCATGGCGTAGGCCTTTGGGTCTGGTATTTGAACCGCGTTGCCGCATTCTACGGATCAAAGCGTCCGCGTGAAGCACACGTCTGTCTCTTTCTGAAATACGGCCGGAGACGGCGTGAGGAGAATTGCAGGTGCGGCGCCCAGGTGCGGTTGTTATGGGTAGTTGGTCAATTGTTCATGCGGCGACCTCCTCCAGGACAGGGGAAGATGCGCGAGTTGGTGCTGCGAGGTCGGGCTCTGGCGCGAATTGGAGGGTGGACCCGCCCACGCTGTGGGTGGGTTTTTGTGTGGGAATGGGCGAAGGTGCGCAGGTTGTCGGCGCGAGTGCGCCGGGTTGGGATTGGGCAGCGGGGGGGAGTTGCCAGTACCAGCAGTCGGCGTCGCGGAAGATGCTCAGGTTCATTTCGGTAGCGGCGCGGCGGATGGTGCCCCAGGAGAGACCGGCGGCGATCACTTGGGCACGAATCGAGTTGTCGGGTGGGTGTTTGTGATTGCCGACGGGGAGGGCGCCTTGGCTTAGAAGCTCGGTGAGGAACTTCTGGGCTTGCAGGCGGGCGTGGGGGATGGGGCCGGGACGGCGGCGGATGAGCTGGAGGTAGGTGGCGTAGGTGAGAGGAGAGGAAGAGGATTGGAGATTGGAAATTGGAGATTGGAGATTCAGAAGAGGGCCACCAGAGGGCTTGAGTTGGAGGGTGGGGATGGGGGTGGGGAGGGTGTTTTTGAGGCAGAAGAGGTAGCGGTGGTCGGGGGATTGGGGGTCGGGGGCGAGGAGGAAGACTCGGCGGCAGACTTCGTTGAGGGTGCCTAAGAGGGCGGAGCGGAAGGGGTTATGGCCGATGCGGGGGATGGGAGTGATCAGGACGATGGCGACTTCGCGCTGACGGGCTACCTGCAGGAGGTTGTAGAACTGACGCTGGAGGGTGCTGCGGTTTGGCCGGGCTTCGTAGGTGTAGAGCATCTCGGCACTGTCGATGATGACCAGGCGGATGCTTTTGTGTTCGTGGAGCATGCGGTCGAGGAAGCCACAGTCTTTGAGGGTGAATGGCCGGCGGATGGGGGAAGGGTCGGCGGGATCATCGTCGGGGACGATCATCTCGGAGAGGACGAGGATGCGGTTGGGGTCAGCGCCGGCCGAGAGAAGACGGGGACGCAGGACGTCGCCCTCATCGCGGGCGGAGATGAGGAGCGCGGTGGGGAGGACGGGGTCGATGGGGGCGGGTTTGGTGTCGGGGACGAGAGGGAGGTTGGGGTCCCAGTCGGGGTCGTCGGGGTCGGGGATGAGTTCTTCGGGGAGGAAGGGCGAATCATAGTGATCATCGATTATTCCGTAACGGGATGGGTCATTGGCACCGGGTTCCTGCTGGGGTGGGGGATTGTCATACGCCGGCGAGACGCCGGCGGTCCCGGTGGTGGTCCCGGTCGTCAACGGGGTTACGTCCAGGAGATGGTTGAGGGGGGCGGTTTGGGCGAGGAGTCGGCAGGCGAGGTCGGTGAGGCCGACGCCGGAGGGGCCGGTGATGAGGGTGAGACGATGGCAGGGAATCAGGTCGGGAACGGCCCAGAGGATGGGGAGTTTGGAGAGATCGGCGACGGTGTCGAGTTCGGCGTGAACGTCTTCCTTAATCAGGAATGGATGGTAGCGCATAGCAAGAAGCCCCTTTCGTGAAAGAGAGTTAGTGCGTTCGAGAGATACCCCAGTTGTCAGGTTGGGTATTATACTTGTGTTCGGTATATAATCAAGCCGAAGTTCGGTAGTTTTGCAGGAGCGGTATAAGTTCGGGTTGGATAAGGAGTTAGGAAGAAGATTGGACACAGAAAGCACAAAAGGCACAAAGTTAGGAAGAAGAGAAATACGGTCTCACGGTCGCCGCGGCGACTGAACTGCGGCGCAGGGCCGCAGAGAAGGTAGGGCAGGAAACTGCAATTGGAAGTTCACTTGGCTTCCCAGTAGGATATGCGGGAAGCGTCGCGTCGAGAGGCTTGGGTACAGCAAAGGTCGGGAGGAATGCGATGAAGAGAGTAATTGCGTGGGTGATGGTCCTGCTGTTTGCGGCGAGTGCGGCTCTTGCCCAGAGCGCGGGTGATCTTGCCAACAGCGGCAGTGCGAAATACCGTAAAGGCGATCTTGACGGCGCGCTGGCGGATTACAATAAGTCCATCGAACTCAAGCCGGGTAATGCCGCCATCCACTATAGGCGCGGCGCTATAAAGCGGGCCAAAGGCGATCTTGACGGTGCCTTGGTGGATTTCAGCAAGGCTATCGAACTGAAGCCGGATTATACCGATGTTTACGTGAGCCGCGGCGGTGTAAGGCAGTCCAAGGGCGATCTTGACGGTGCGCTGGCGGATTACAGCAAAGCCATCGAACTGAAGCCGGATTATGCCGAAGTCTACTACGATCGTGCCTTGGCGAAGAAGGCCAAGGGTGATCATGACGGCGCACTGGCGGATTACAGTAAGGGCATCGAACTCAAGCCGGATTTTGCTGATGCTTACTCCGGCCGCGGCAGTGCGAAGTATCTTAAGGGTGATCTTGATGGCGCGCTGGCGGATTACAGCAAGGCCATCGAACTCAAGCCGGATTATGCTGACGCGTACTATGGCCGCGGCAGTGTGAAATACCGTAAGGGTGACTTCGACGGCGCGCTGGCCGATTACAACAAGGCCATCGAACTCAAGCCGGATTTGGGCTCTGCCTACTGGGGCCGTGGTCTTGCAAAGGAGGCCAAGGGTGACCATGACGGTGCGCTAACGGATTACAACAAAGCCATCGAACTAAAGCCGGGCGATGCCGCCGTCTACTACAATCGTGCCCGAACGAAGAAGGCCAAGGGGGATCTTGATGGCGCCCTGGCCGATTACAACAAGGTCATCGAGCTCAAGCCAGATGATGCCGAAGCCTACATCTACCGCGGCAGCGTCAAGGGGGGCAAGGGCGATCCAGAGGGAGCCCTTGCGGATTTCAATAAGGCCATCGCTGTTAAGCCGGATTCTGCCGAAGCATACTACGGCCGCGGCAATGCGAAAGATCGTAACGGCGATCCGGATGGCGCGCTGGCGGATTACAACAAGGCCATCGAACTCAACCCGCGCGATGCCTTGATCTACTACAATCGCGCCCTAACGAAGAAGGCCAAAGGCGACGTTGACGGCGCGCTGGTGGATTACAGCAAGGCCATTGAACTCAAGCCGAGTTTTGCCGAAGCCTACATCAACCGTGGCGGTGCGAAATATCGTAAGGAAGATCTGGATGGCGCGCTGGCGGATTACAGCAGAGCCATCGAACTCAAGCCGGATGATGCCGAAGCCTACTATGGCCGCGGCAGTGTGAAATATCGTAAGGGAGATCTGGATGGCGCGTTGGCAGATTACAGCAGAGCCATCGAACTCAAGCCGGATTATGCCGAATCCTACTACGGCCGCGGCAGTGCGAAATGTCTTAAGGGCGATCTTGATGGCGCGCTGGCGGATTACAGCAAGACCATCGAACTCAAGCCGGGCTATGCCGCCGTCTACTACAATCGCGCCTCGGCGAAGAAGGCCAAGGGCGATCTTGAGGGCGCGCTGGCGGATTTGAGCAAGGCCATTGAGTTGGACCCGAAGAACGCGGTGGCATATCGAAGTCGCGGAATTCTGCGCTATGAAGGACAAGCTTGGGCGGAGGCATTGGCGGATCTCCGAAGGGGCGTGGAGTTGAGTCCCGCCGACGATTACGGGCGAATCTTTGTCTGGATGGCGCGTACGCGATTGGGGGAGACGGCGGCAGCGAGGAAGGAATTGCAGGACTTCCTGACGGCGCGCCAAGGGAAGGTGGACGATTGGGCGGCGAAGGTAGGCGGGTTCCTGGCCGGGCAGATGACGGAGGCCGATTTCCTGAAGGCGGCAGCGAGCGCGGACGCGAAGACGGAGAAGGAACGACACTGTGAGGCGTATTTCTATGCGGGTACCAAGTGGCTTATTGATGCGGACAAGGTAACGGCGAAGGACTGTTTTGAGAAGTGCATTGCCAGCGACGTGCGGGAGTTCGTGGAATACCAGAGTGCGTTGGCGGAACTGAAGTTGCTCAAGTTGGAGAAGTAAGGGTGAGGGGCGGGGCTGGCTATTACCCAGGGCTGTAATCTCCTGCCCCGTTCGGGGCAGATGGACCGCCTGAAGTGTCGTCCGCCCGCACAGGCAAGGAGGCACCGACGCTGAATGATGCGCCGATGCGAGAGCGAGTCGGGATGCGGGGCACCTACAGGACGGTGACGCTGCCGGCGATGATGCGGTGGAGGATCGGGCCGCTGCGCAGGAGGAGGCGGCCGTCGGTGTCGATGCCTTCGCAGGTGCCTCGGATCGCGACGGGTTCGCCGGGGGGTTGCACGGTGATCAGTTTCCCGAGCAGGCCGTCGTGCTGGCGATATTGCTGGATAAATGCCGCGAACGTCCACGAGTGTCGTGTGAGCAGGGCGTGCTGCAGGTGCTGCGTCAGCAGGATTAACGTGCGCGTCAGGTCGTGGGGTGCGCCGCTGATCAGCGAGAGCGAGGCCATGCCCAGGCGCACGTCGGCCGGGATATCCGCAGGGGCGGTGTTCACATTCAGGCCGATGCCGATCAAGTCAACGCCCAGGATGCGCTCGCAGAGCAGGCCGGCGAGTTTGTGGCCCTCGTAGATGACGTCGTTGGGCCACTTCAACTGGATGTCGCGGCGTTGCGTCATTTCCGCGCAGGCATTGCGCACGGCGAGCCCGGCCACCAGCGGAAGCTGGTGTGGCTGCAGGTTCTCTTCCACCGGAAGTGCGAAAGTGACGGTGATCGAGCCGGCACTGCTGAACCAGCGGTTGCCAGCGCGGCCGCGGCCGGCGGTCTGAATGGGGGTAAGCACCATGGCCGGGGCGTACAGCAGCCCGAGCTTGCGCATCTCGGCGGCCTGGTCGTTGGTCGAACGAAGGGTTGGGAAGTAGTGCACGCGGATCGGCCGGACCGATACACTAAGCAATGGCAGATCCAGGACGTTGTGAGCAATATCGCTCATCCGCGGATATCCAGCGGCTTGGGGCCAACCGTCACGATGGTGAAATCGCGCGGGGGGTTGGCTTTGAGATAGGTGTTCACCTGGTCGAGCGAGACGGCATCGAGGGCGGCCTTGATCTCTTCGAGGGTGCGGATGCGGCCGCGCATGAAGTGATCGTAGGCGATGGCGCCAGCGCGGGCGGAAGTAGATTCGCCCTGCATGATGGTGCTGGCTTTGAGGCCGGTCTTGGCGCGCTCGAGCTCCTGGGCGGTGATGCCGCTGCTGAGCCGATCCAGTTCGCCCAGGAAGCAGTCCAGCGTTGCCTGGGCCCGTTCATTGGAAGTGCCCGCATACCCGAGGATGCACCCCAGGCCCTTGAGGCTGGAGTAGCCTGCCCAGACGCTGTAGCAGAGACCGCGCTTCTCGCGCACCTCGGTGAAGAGGCGTGAACTCATCCCGCCGCCCAGGGCTTCCATGGCGAGGCGGATGGTGTAATAGCTGGCATCGGTTTCCGGGACGGAGTTCCAGGCGATGCCGATGTGGGTCTGTTCGCTCTTTTGTGTCTCGTGGAACGTGCGCTGGCCGGTGGCCTTGCGGGGCAGTTCGGGGCTTTGGGTGCCGGTCCAGTCGCCGAAGGCTTTCTCTGCCATCTCGTGCACCTGGGCGAAGTCGATCTTGCCGGCCAGGGCGAGGATAGCGTTGTTGGGCTGGAAGCGGAGGGCGAAATTCGCCTGGACGTCGGCTAAGGTCATCGCCTGGAGGTGCTTGCGCTCGCCCATGGTGTTGCGATTCATCGGGTAGGGGAGAAACATCTCCTTCAGGCGGATCATCAGCTTCTGGCGAGGTTCATCTTCGATCGAATCCAGCGCCTGCAGCGCCAGCCCACGGGCGGCTTCAAAGCCATCTTCGGGCAGGTGCGGCAGGCGGACCATGTCGGCGTAGGTTGGCAGGGCGGTCACTACGTTTTCGGCCACCGCCGCGCAGGACAGGCGCAGATGATGCACGGCGGCCGAGGTGGAGCGCTGCAATCCCAGCGAGTCAAGATAGGCAGTCAACTGCCGGTTGTCGCGAGCGCCAGCGCCGCGAGTGATCACATCGGACAGGATCGTCGACATGCCGCAGAACTGCTGGGGGTCGGATTCCGAGCCGGCACGCAACAGCAGCGTCATCGCCGCCGACTGCATCCCCGGCATGGCTTCGCACAGCAGCGTCAGTCCGTTTGCGAACGTGTGGATATAGAATCGATCACTCATGGCAAATGGTAGTGGCGTTTTGGGGCAATCGTTAACGGTCGGACAGGAACAGACGCACGATCATGCTGCTACTGCAGCGGATTGAGCACCATTCCCGTCGCCAGCTTGGGGAAGAAATAGGTGCTCTTCTGCGGCATCACCTCATTTTGCTTGCCCAGATGTTCCAGGGCATGCAGCGGCGTGGCCTGCAACAGCAGGGCAATCTGGTACACCGATCCATCGACCGTTCCGGCGATGGCAGAAGCATCCGCCGTATAGCCACGGTTGGGCTCGCCGGTGCCGCAGAAGGTCGGCTTGATGACCTCATCGATCAGGTACCGCTGCAGAATCGCCACATCAAGCTCACGCCACGCCTGGCTGCGCTTCGGTTCCAGCGTATCCAGCACGAAATGCCTGTTCAACTTAAGGATGTAGCCCTGCTTCGACCTGCCATCGTAAAGGCCGAACGTGTGGACCGGGCCGTGGGCAACCAACTCGGCCAGCTTCAAGGTATCGCCAGGAGGGCTCTGCGCGAGGTCGATGGTAAAGTTACTGCCGACGACCGCCCGGAGCCTGTTGATATCAAAGTTCGCCATTCCGCCGATCAGACGATGGGTCGGCAGGATCAGCAGCCCTGGGTCCTGCATGCCGACCAGGACGAACATACAGTAGTTGGCAGGGTGGTTCACCGGCAGGGGACCGTTTTGCGCCATCATCTGCTGGTATTGCAGGGCAGTCGTATAGCGGTGATGTCCATCGGCGATATACACCGGCCGGGCTTTGAGCAGATCGGTGACTTCATTGATGGTATTGGCATCGTTGGCATGCCAGAGATCGTTGCGCACATCCTCCAGTGTGCCGGAGAGTTGCGGCCGGCTGAGATTCTTATACAGCAGGTTGGTTACTTCGTTCCGAGGATCGGAGAAGAGCCCGAAGATGGGAGAGAGCTGCACGCCAGTGTGCTGCATCAGTTTAAGCCGGTCTTCGATCGGGCCTTTGTAGGTTTGCTCGTGCGGAACCACTTCGCCCTCGCCAAATGGGGAAAGCTTGACCAGAGCAATGAAGCCGCGGCGATGGAAGGAGCGCCCGCCGTGCTGATAGGTTTGACTATACGGATAGAGGCATGGTCGCGGATCACGGTGCAGCACTCCAGCGCCCAGCCAGGCCTGTAGAGTGCTGGCGGCCTGCTGGTAGAGGGCATCCGGACCGGCCGCTTTCGGGGGCATGAACGGCAGATCGACGTGGACAATGTTGTTCGGGTGGCGGTTCTGGAGACGTTTCTTGCCCGGCTCGTCCAGGACGTCGTAGGGGGGTGCGATGAGGTTGGCAAACTGAGCGTTTAACTCGCTTGCATAACGGATTCCGTTAAACGGCCGAATCTGGGCCACGGTGGTTCCTTCCTCTAATCGTGTAGACCGGACGATCGCTTCGCCTAGAAGATACGGGCAAACTACGGGAAGTTAAAGCCCCAAATATATGCTCTGCGCCCGACCTTTTGCTGAGTCATGCTCCTCTTGGCTCATGCAGGTGAAAACAAGCGAGCATGATGCTAGAGTTAGGGTATGAGAAGAAGCAAGCGCGAGAGGCTATTGCTCGTAGTGGCGGCGCTTTGCGCGCTGGCAGGATGCAACCGCGAGCCAGGCGTCGTCCAGACCAGCCAACCCAAGGATACGGCAAAGGTGGCAGCGACGCCGGCGCCGACTACGACGCCGCTGCCCGCGGGGCACCCTGCGGTTCAGCCCGGTGCGGCGATGCCGGGTATGGATCAGGCTGCTGCCTTGCCTGAACTGGTGTGGTCCGCCCCGGCAGCCTGGCGCGAAGACAAGACTCCGCGGATGATGCGCGAGGCGACATTTCAGGTTGGCGAGGGTGAAAAGGCGGCCGAGATCGTAGTGACCCGGCTTGGCGGACAGTTCGGCGACATGGTCTCCAACATCAACCGCTGGCGCGGGCAGGTAGGCCTTGAGCCGGTTACGGATATGGCGACGACGGTCCCTCGCGATGTGAAATCGCCGGCCGGCGACGTGAAGGTCTATACCATGGATGGGCCGGCCAAGAGCATTATGGTTGGCATGCTCAAGCAGGGCGAAAGCACCTGGTTCTTCAAAATGGTTGGCGACAAAGCCACCGTCACACAGAATGCACCGGCTTTCGATCAATTCCTCCAGTCTGTTCGTACTGTGACTGCTGGAGACAAATAACCGATGATCAAAAACGTGATCCAGGCTTTGGCGTCGCTAAAGCTCTCCATCGTTCTGCTTGTGCTTGCCCTGCTTCTGGTCTACTTCGGTACGTGGGCACAGGTGGATGCAGGCATCTACGAGGTCCAGAAGCGCTACTTCCACTCCTGGTTCACCTGGGCGAATTTTGGCACCGTGCTGCCGCGCACATCCGATGGCCAATTGGCGATCTCAGGCGGCTTCCCCATGCCCGGCGGCTACACCATCGGCCTGCTGATGCTGTTGAATCTGCTGGCAAGCTTGTACGAACGTTTCGCTCTGACGTGGAACAAGATTGGGCTTCACCTGATCCATTTTGGGCTGATCGTGCTGCTTCTGGGCGAGGCCTGGACCAGCGTTGCCCAGGTAGATAGCCGGATGATGATCAAGCAGGGCGAAACGGTGGCTTACACGGAGGATTCGCGCCGAATTGAGCTGGCGCTGATTGACCGTTCCACCCCCGATCATGACAAGGTGTGGTCGATTCGGCAGGACCTATTGCGCACCGGCGCGGTGATCAGTGACTCGGCGATGCCGGTTGTCCTGCAGGTGGATGAGTTTGCGCCCAACTCGGAATTGCTGGGACCATCGCAGACGGGCGGCGCCTCCACGGCCAAGGCGACGGCCGGGGCAGGCATGGGCGTTACCATGCGCACGCGGAGCACGGAAGGATCGGCCAGCAGTTCATCCGATGCGCCCTCAATGTATGTGACGGTGCTGGAAAAGGGCCAGTCGCGCGGAACGTATCTGCTTTCGTTTTATGAGCCTCTGGACAGGGCACAGGAAGTGAAGCTGGGAGATGGCAAGAGCCTGTATCTGCAAATCCGGCCCAAACGCTATTCGCTGCCATATGAAATCAAGCTGGTCGAGTTCCGTAACGATCGCTATCCGGGAACGAACATCCCGAAAAACTACTCCAGCCGTATCCGGGTAACCGACCGCGCCCAGAACGTTGATCGCGAAGAGGTGATCTGGATGAATCACCCGCTGCGCTATGGCGGGCAGACGTTCTACCAGAGCGGTTTTGTCGGTGAGGACACCACGATTCTCCAGGTGGTGCACAATCCGGCCATGTTCATGCCCTATGCGGCGTGCATCATCGGGACGATCGGGATGCTGCTGCAGTTTGGTGTCGGGGTTTGGGGCTTTGCGACCACCCGTGATGCACCGGCGACGAGCCAACCTGCCGGCCGCCCGAAGGCCCAGTCCGCCGGATGGGCAGGCGTGGCAGTTCCTGCCATCATCGGCGTGTGCTGCGCGTTCTACCTGTTAGGCCAGAACAAAGCGGCGGAGGTTGCCTCAGATGACATCGCCCAGGCGCCGGTCTACTTTGAGGGACGTCTGCAGCCGCTGGATAGCCTCGCACGCAATTCCCTGCGGGCGACCGCGGGCGAAGATCAGACTGTTGATGCCGCCGGCGCCAAGGTCACTTCGCTGCAGTGGTTGCTGGATGTTCTATGCCGCCCGGAACAGGCGTTGCGGTATCCGATCTTGCGCGTTGATAACCCGCAGGTGCAGGCGATTCTGAACCTCGATACCAACAAGAAGCGTTTCTCATTCGACGATCTGCGTCCGAAAATGGATGAACTGGAGCGGCAGGCGCATCGGGCTTCGGATACGCCGGCCAATCACCGTGATGTCGTGGATCGCAAGATCCTGGAACTGTATCAGAAGATCTCACTGTACAGTGAGGTGAGTCAGTGGTCGGAACTGTACCTGGTGCCGCCGGCCGCCGGCCAGGATGCCTGGCGGCCGCTGGGCGAAGTCACCAACCAGGCCATGCAGAACGGTGGCAAGTCCGAGCCGATTGCTCAGGCGATTTCCGCAGCCTTGGGCGACTATCGCGCGAAACCATCGCTGGAGCCAACCGATTCGATCAAACAGTGGCTCGGCATATTGCAGCAGCAGCGCCCGGGCGATATGGCGAAGATGAATCTGGAGGTCTTCTATAGTCGCTTCCAGCCGTTCCTGCAGGCGCTGGCTCTCTATGTGATCGTCTTCCTGCTGGCGTGCGGGTCGATGCTCTTCTGGCAGCGGCCGCTCTGGCGATCTGCCATGGTGGTGATGGTGCTGGCGTTTGTGGTGCAGACGCTGGCCATGAGTGCGCGCATCTATCTGATGGGCCGGCCACCGGTGACGAATCTCTATTCTTCGGCCGTGTTCATCGGCTGGGGCGCGGTGCTGATGGCGATCTTCTTCGAGTACTTCTTCCGCAACGGCATCGTGATGGGAATGGCCAGCCTGGTGGGAACTGCGACGCTGGTAATCGCGCAGAATCTTGCCCAGGGCGGCGACACGATGGCCAGTTTGCAGGCGGTGCTCGACTCCAACTTCTGGCTCACCACGCATGTGCTGGCGATCACCTATGGCTACTCCGCAGTGTTCGTGGCAGGCGGGTTAGGCATCGCGTATGTCCTGGGCAACCTGTTTAGCGCAGGATTTGCCGAAGGGGGCGGCAAGACGATCGGGCGAATGATCTACGGCGTCGCCTGCTTCGCGCTGTTGTTCAGCTTCGTAGGAACCATCCTCGGCGGAATCTGGGCGGATCAGTCCTGGGGCCGCTTCTGGGGGTGGGACCCGAAAGAAAACGGCGCTGTCCTCATTGTGATCTGGGTTGCGATCATGCTGCACGCTCGCTGGGTGGGTGGTGGAGATCGGGCAATGGCGCTGATGGCGATCTTCGGCAACATCGTCACAGCCTGGAGCTGGTTCGGAACCAACATGCTTGGCGTCGGGCTGCACAGTTACGGCTTCATGGATAGCGCACTGGTGTGGCTGCTGATCTTTGTCGGCAGCCAACTGCTGCTCATTGCGCTGGGCTGGCTGCCCATCCGCATCTCCACGCAGAGATCGACGAACAGAGCCACGTAGACGAGGTCGCTGGCGAGATCTCGATAGCGTTGGACTTGGCCCCATCTGGCGTATGATCACCGATCGTGCAATGTCAGCGTACATCTTCCATTGAGCTTCTGGCGCCGGCGGGCGACGGCGAGGCTATGCGCGCTGCGGTCGCCAATGGCGCTGATTCCGTCTACTTCGGCCTGACGAACTTCAATGCCCGCCATCGTGCCGAAAATGTTGCCGGGCAGACGCTTCAGGAGACACTGGGCTATCTCCATGCTCACAATGTCCGCGGCTATGTGGCGTTCAACACGCTGATTTTCTCGGATGAGTTGGAACAGGCATGCGAGGGCATTCTCGAGATCGCCGCGGCGGCGGCCGACGCCGTCATCGTACAAGACCTTGGTCTGCTCTGGCTCATCGGCAAGATGGCCCCGAGCCTGCAGCGGCATGCGTCAACGCAGATGACGATTTCCGATACGCGCGGGATTGAGGTGGTGCGACGGCTGGGGATCAGCCGTGTGATTCTCGCACGCGAGCTTGCCATCGCCGATATCGCAAAGATCACCGCCGGCACCTCGATGCCAGTCGAGGTGTTCTGTCATGGCGCGTTGTGCGTCGCCTATTCGGGCCAGTGCCTTACCAGCGAATCCATCGGCGGCCGCTCCGCCAACCGCGGACAGTGTGCCCAGGCATGCCGCCTTCCCTACGAGATAATCGTCGATGGCAAGCAGGTCGATCAGCGGGGCAAGCAGTTTCTTCTCTCACCGCAGGACCTGGCCGCTTATGACCTGATCGCCGATCTGGCCAGGGCCGGTGTGGCCAGTGTGAAGATTGAGGGTCGGCTCAAGAGCGCCCAATATGTCGCGGCCACGACGGCGGCATACCGCGAGGCAATCGATGCCGCGGCGGCCGGCACAAAGTTTGCGATCAGCAGGCAGCGCGAAGCTCAACTCACACAGAGTTTCTCGCGCGGTTTCAGCCATGGGTTCCTTTCCGGTGTGAACCATCAGGCATTGGTGCAAGGCACTTTCTCTAAGAAACGTGGAGCGCAGGTTGGCACGGTGTCGGCGGCGCGGGGTGAGGCAGTGATTGTTCAACTGCGCCCGGGAGAGACCCTCAAACCCGGCGACGGCATCGTGTTCGACGAAGGTCATCCTGAGCAGGATGAGCAGGGCGGGCGGGTCTATGAAGTGCGTCCGCTGCGCAGCGGGCAGGCCGAACTTCGCTTTGCCCACGGCTCGATTGCCACCTCCGCAATCTCTGCGGGGGCGATGGTCTGGAAGACCGACGACCCGGCCATCAATCGCCAGCTTGAACAGTCGTACAACCGAGATCAGGTTGTCCACCGCGAGATGCTCCATTGTGATGTCCGCGCTGTGACCGGGGAAAAGCTTCACCTCACTCTGATGGATCAGCAGGGGCGAAGTGCCTCGGTGGAATCGGATGCTCCAGCGGAGGCAGCGCGGAAGTTCCCGCTCGATGAGAACCTGCTGCGCGATCAACTCGGCCGGCTGGGTGATACACCCTATGAGCTGGGCGAGATACGCTTGCACGGCAAGACGCCTGATGCGCCATCCGATCCGATCATGGCCCCCAAGAGCGTCCTGAACGACCTGCGCCGCAAGGCTGTTGAGCAGCTTGTCAGCCAGCGGTCGCCATCGCATCCGATCACCTTTCCCGACGCATTGGCCGAGATCCGAGCGGAGATCACCGGACGCTACCCGCCGATCAAGGGCCATCAATCCGGTGCTCCCGCCCAGTTCACCGTCCTGGTCCGTACCCTCGATCAACTCCGTGCTGCCGCCTTCTGGCGCGATCCGCAGACGAGTACTCCGCCCGCGGCGATCTGGTGCGAGTTCGAAGACATCCGCTGGTATAGCGAAGCTGTGCATATTGCCCGCCAGGCTGGCGTTCGCGTCGGACTGGCTACGATGCGCATCGTCAAACCTGGTGAAGATGGTTTCCTGAGGCTGATCGCCGATTGCGGCCCTGATGCGGTTCTGGTGCGGAGCCTGAGTGCCCTGGCGTACATGGCCGAGCACTATCCTCAGATCGAACTGGTCTGCGACTATTCGCTCAACGTTGCCAACGAACTGTCCGCCTGGCTGCTGATGGAAGGTCACGGCTGGCGGCCGGACGGCAACTCCGCGCGGCTTACGCGCCTTACCCCCAGCCATGATCTGAATGCCCAGCAGCTTGAAGCGATGCTCTCTCGCATCTCCGGCGGTATCTTTGAAGTGGTGCTTCACCAACACATGCCGATGTTTCATATGGAACACTGCGTCTATGCGCACCTGCTCTCCAACGGCAAGGACTATCACGACTGCGGCCGGCCCTGCGAAAAGCACCAGGTCGGATTGCGCGACCGCGTCGGGGTGGAGCATCCGTTGCAGGCTGACGCTGGTTGTCGCAATACCCTCTACAACGGCCGGCCACAGAGCATCGCCGCCTATGTTCCCCGGCTGCGCGACCTGGGCGTTGATCACTTCCGCGTGGAACTTCTGCGCGACACCGCCGACGGGACCCGCGAACTACTAAGCTGGTATGGGCGCATCCTTGCCGGTGATGTCATCGTCGGCCGCCCGCGCGCCAAGCTGAAGGTGCTTGACCTGATGGGTGTGACGCCGGGGACAATGGAGTTTGAATAAGCGATTTCTCGGCTTATTGGGGGCTTGCGCCCCCACTACCAACGGCGGTCGTCGGCCGAGTTGCCGCCATCATCGGCTTGTACTTGGGGATATTCGCCAGCACAATGCCGCGCTGGATCGCATCCAGGCGGTCCTCTTCCATCACCACATTGTTGTAACGCAGCAGTGTGCCCTTGGCCCGCTCCAATGCCGCGATCGCAAGCGCGTAATTCGCCGTAGCCTGCGATTCCGAACGGGCGGCATCAGCCAGGCGCAACTGGGTATCAAGCTTAAGCTGCACGAATGACGGTGTCAGAGCTTCTTCACCTTTTTCACGCGTCGTGATGGCATCCAGGGTCTCCGCGGTTGCCAGAACGGCAAGGTGATTCGCATCGCGCGAATTCCATGCGGTCTCCACGCTGCGAAGGGCCTGGGTGACATCCAGCGCCGTCTGATCCACCAGTCCCCGATACGCATCGATCGACTGCTGCCGCTGCAGCAGCGTGCGCTGATAGATTGCCTGGGCCTGCCGGTTGCCCAGCGGGACCTCGAACTGCAGACCGAAGCTATAGGTCATAAAGTCAAAGTCGAAAGAATTGCCGGTCGCGGTGTCCCAGTAGGGGCTGGCGCCGTTGCTCGTTATGGTGGTGACTGCCTGCAAGGACGGCAGGAGGTTGTTCTTCGCCACGCGCGTAATCAGCGAATTGGAGTCGATGCGCAGGATCTGCTCGGCCAGTTCCAGACGATGTTCCAGGGCCTGATTGATCTGGTCCTGCGGGTCGAAGATCACTGCGGTTAACGGCGGCGTCGTTTCCGGCAACACCAGCAGTGCTCCGGACACCGGCAGTTCAGGATCGCTCATCAGCCGCTTGAGTTGATCGGACAGATCCTTAACCTGGGATATGGTACTGATCAGCGATGCCCGGCGCAACTGGAGCGCGGAATTCGCCTGTGAGGTGTGAACGCGCGTCACATCCTGCGTGCCGCGCTTGGCCAGCAGCTCGGCCGTATCTTCCGTCGCCTTCAGCAGCTTCTGCGTGATCACCACTTCTTGCTCAGCTTCGTAAAGCTGCCAGTAGGTCTTTTCCGTGTCAAACAGCGTCTCTTCGAGCTTCTTCCGGTATTCCAGAAGGCTGATGCGCTGATCGTTCTTGGCAACCGTGATGCGGGCCCGGTTCACTTCCGTGCCGAAGTTCTTCAACAGCGGCTGTTTGAATTGAGCCACAAGGTTATTGGAGAAGAAATCCTGGTGACTGGTCGGTTGCGTGGTCGGGCCTGTCTGGAACGGTTGGAACGGCCGGTGAAAATCATTCGTTTCATGGCGCAGCTCGAAGTTGCCGCCGGATTCGGTGTCCTGGCGGATGCCGGTTGCCACGCCCCAGGTGTCCAGACGATACTCGCTATTGATGTTGTTCGCAGTGTTGAACTGCGAGTCTTGGTTCTGCCAGAACGGATTGAAGAAGAACGTCGGGTCAAACTTCGATTCCGCCTCCACGACGCGGTTGGAGTCCACCGCCGGGTCATAACCGGCCACGCGGATATCCATGTTGTTGTTCACCGTTCGGTGAATCACCTCACGCAACGACAGGCGGAGTGTGGGAAGGGCATCGAGCGACGTGGCGGCTGTTGGCAGCGTCGTCGGGCGCGTGGTCACCTGCCCCGGCTTGCGCGGCTCATAGGTTGTCTCCAGCCGAGTGGAGATCGGCTGCATCGGACTCGGCGTCAGTTCCTTGGCTGCCTGCCGGTTGTTCTGCTGCATCTTGGAGGGGTCAAAGGGCAGCGGATCGGGGGCGCATCCATAAAACGCTGCCAGGGTCGCGCCGACAGCCCAGCAGACCAGCATTTTCCGGTAGTTCATCCGAAGTCATCCCTTTCGTGCCCAATAGCCAAACAACTTGCAGGCTGCCGGATTATACCGATGTTACCGAATGCTGCAAAAGCTGTCGCCATCGCAAAACCCAATGGTGTGCCTTATGCCAGCGATGCATGCATCATGCCGCCGCGAATTCCTCGGGCTGATCCACGATGCGCACGCAGACCGTGGGCCTCAGGATCGTTCCCAGGGCATCGATCTCTTTGAGCGCCAACTGCACCGCGCCTTCGCGCGACTTATGCGTGGTGATCACCACCGGCACGGTGCGATCCTCGCCGCCTTCACGCTGGTTGATGCTTGCCACGCTGATGCCGTGCCGGCCCAGGATCGCCGTAACCTGCGCCAGCACTCCGGGCTGGTCCTTGGCCGACAGGCGGATGTAATAGCGCGACTCAAGTTGCTCGAACGGCTGCACCGACACCGGCGGCACCACATCCATCAGGATCTGCATCTGATTGAACAGAAGCCCCTGAATTCCCTGCGCTACCGAGATAATGTCCGCCACCACGGCCGATGCCGTGGGCATCCGCCCCGCGCCACGGCCGTACCAGAGCGCATGGCCCAGGGCGTGCGAATAGACGCTGATCGCGTTGAACGATCCCGACACATCGGCCAGTACATCGTCCTTATGAACCAGTGAAGGATGCACGCGAAGTGAGAGCCGGCTTCCTTCCTTGCGCTCGGCGATTGCCAGCAGCTTGATCACATAGCCCAGGTCACGGGCAAACTGGATATCCATGGCATCCAGCGTATCAATGCCAGACACGAAGATATCCTTCTCAGTCACGCGGCAGTTGAATGCCAGCCCGGCCAGAATCGCCAGCTTCTGCGCGGCATCTCGTCCCTGCACGTCCATCGCCGGATTCGCCTCGGCAAAGCCCAGTCTCTGCGCTTGCTTGAGTGCCTCGGCGTAGCTCCAGCCGTTTTGGGTCATCTTGGTGAGGATAAAGTTGCAGGTGCCGTTGACGATGCCCAGCAGGGCATCGATGCGGTTGGCCGCCAGCCCGCGCGAGATCGCATCGATAATGGGAATGCCGCCGCCGGCGGATGCCTCAAATGCGACACACGTCTTGCTTCCGCGGGCGATCTTGAACAGCTCGACCCCACGCGTTGCCAAGAGCGCCTTATTCGCCGTCACCACCGGCTTGCCGGCTCGCAGTGCTCGCTCCACAAATGTGCCCGCCACAGCGGTTCCGCCGATCAGTTCCACAACGATGTCGGTATCGGCATTGTCGATCGCCGCCCCGGCGTCAGTGCTCATTGGCAGTTCGGCCGCATTTGCCGGGTAATCCTCCGGGCCTTTTACCACCACATGGCGCAGCTCAAAGTCGATGCCCGTCCGCTGGCGGAGCATTGCCCGCTGTTCCCGCAGAATGCTGACGACGCCCGCGCCGACGGTGCCACAGCCCAGCAGGCAGATCCCAACCTTCTTCTCGGCCATAAACTCCTTACCTTGTTTTAACGGGTGCGGACTCTACGCGCCGTCGGGGTGAGGATCAAGCCGCATCACTTGCCCACATCCAGCCTCAGGATCTTCCCTGTCCGTGTCGCCGGATCGAGTTCGCCGCCCGCCATCCGCACCTGCCCCATATCCAGGATGTACATCGCCCCATCAGGCCCGAACTTGACGTCAAACGGCCGTTCCAGCGCATCCGGATTGCCGCCATGCCGGCTTCCCGGTCCGCGCCGGGTGTTGTAGATCAGGTCGCGCCACCGGTGGTTGTCCACATCTACCTGAACCACCTTATATCCCTGCGGATCGCCGACGGGCAGGTCGGAGGTGGCAAACGGCGCCCGGTCGCCAAAGAGCGCAATCACCGCCGATCCGTTGAGGTCTTTCATAGGCCCCATGGAGGGCGCAAACGCCATCTTCGACGCGCCCGCCATAGGCGCAAAAGTGGTCTGCAACAACGTATCCCGATCCGGCGGGATCAACCCGCTCGCCTGGTGGTCCAATAAGAACGACAGCTCCGGATACCCCGTCTTGATAATCAGTTCCACCGGCGGCTGGAACTGCCGCTCTGTGATCGGCCGCAGGTCGGCCGAGTAATCCGGCCAGCCGTACCAAGTGTTCTTCACGATCCGCAGCAGCGTATCCGGATCTTCCTTGACCGGCCGGGTCCCGCGCAGTTCCATTCCCTGATCGGTTGCATACAGCCGGCCAAATTCATTGAACGCCAGTCCCTTGCCACAGCGGATCCCGTGCGCTTCCAGACGCAGATCGCCACCGGTAACGGCGACCGAATACACGGCGGCCGTCGGCTTGCCGTTCTCTGCCGGGGTTACCCACATCTGGCTGCTTCTGCCAAACGCCTGGAATGGCGCTGTCACCGCGATATCGCTCCCCATGAACCATCCCGCCCGCGGGTTGGGCGTGTCAAAGCGATACCCCAGCAGCCGATACCGCCCGGCCGGCCGGTCGCACACCGACCCATACGCGCCCACCCATCCCTCATCCCAGTTGTCCAGCCCCACCACGCCCGAATTGGTCATGCTTCCAACCGCGAAATAGAGCCGGCCATCATAGGAATTGAGCACCAGATCCAGTACGCCGTTCTCTCCCTCGCACGGCAGATCCGCCACCACGGTTGCGGAGCGTCCGTTATAGTCCAGCGACGAGATGACGCCCCGGCCTCTGGCATCACGATGGTAAATGTAGATGCTGCCATAGGCTGCGACCATCCCGCCAATCGGCCCGCGAATCTGCCTGCGCGTTGCCCCGAGGTTAAAGGGCAGTCGCTTCGGGTCCGGCCAGATCTCGAATCGACTTCCATCAGGCTTGAACCCGAAAATGTGCGGAGTGTCGGACAGCCCGCGGTCGGCCACGATCAGCGATCCCTCTTTATCAAACGTGATCGCCGTAGGCCCGGTCAGTTCCCGCACGATCGTCTGCAGGCGGTATCCGGCCGGATACTCCACCACAGAGCGGTCAATCGTTCGCCGTGCCGCAGGTGAGATAAGCAGGACATCCGGGGCACAACCGATCAGGCACATGCCGGTCAAGGCAAGTGCCAGCCAGAATCCGCGCAAGGTGTTCCGAGATCCAACCATGATGGTTAGCAAGTCTACTCCAGTCCGGCAGGTGCGCGTAGGGGTAATCAGGTTGCCACTTGAGGCAGAAGCGATGCCATATTGGCGGAACTCCTTCCGTTGCGTATGATCTTTCGCCGCTGCACCCGTAGCTCAATTGGATAGAGCATCGGTCTTCGGAACCGAGGGTTGGGGGTTCAAGTCCCTCCGGGTGTACTAACAACGGGGTCAACGAGGGGAAGGCGCCGAAGCAGTTTTCCGCGCCCGCACAGCATGGGCAGCGCGCGGCTTGCTCGCCTTCCATGCCTGGAACAACCCCGCCCGTCGCCAAGCTGAGTAGCAGGCGAAATTGCAGAATGCCTTGTCGTGCTTCTTCCTCGCCCGGTTGACCGGCTTGCCGCATTGCGCGCATGGGACGATCACGACGTGGGCGGCATGGAAGCATGCCTGCGAACAGTAGTGGTGCCGGTCCTGTCTCACGCCGCGACGTTGGACATAGTGCCCCTTGCCGCAGTGCTCGCACTTGAGGGTGAGGCCTGTGCGCCGATGGATCACATGGCACTGCTGAGAACAGAAATATCCGTGCGCCCTCTTCTGGTGGAGGGGTGCGTACCGGCGCACTTTGCGACCGCACTGGGCGCATGGGACTACGATTACCCTGGTCTTCCGCCAGACTATCGGGGCATGTGGCATGGCTCACCTCTTCTGTTCATAGCGCGTCACAGTCCGATGATACTTCCGCACTTTGCCCGTTGCCACCTTCAACCGGCGCTGCCAGATCGCCAGCATCGCCCTGACTTTGGGTTCCCGGCGTTCGGCAAGTCCGGGCCTGGCGACGGCCGGACGTGACAGGGTGACCGAAGCAAATCACGCAGATAGCGCACCGGCAAGCGCACGAAGCAGTTTCGCCCCGTCGCCACGCCATGCGCTGCCATGCATGCACGCAAGTGTTGTTGGGTTTGTCGAGGCCAGCCTCTCGATCATCACAGATGCGCTGCTCGTGTGTGAGAAGTAATCCATCTGGTGGCGAAACGCCTCGCTGGGGCCAAGAATGTCCGACTCTGTGACGGGCGGAAGCTTGGCGCCTCCCTGGCTCAGCAAATCGCCACAGAGCAGCGTTGCGGTTCGTTCCTCCGTCAGAAAGCCGCATTCCCATGCGTGCGGCAGATGCGGTGTGTCGAACCAACGCACGCGGTGTTTCCCCAGGGCGAGCAACTCTCCATCGGCCAGCGCACGGGGCGGCCGATCGGCAAGGTCGCTGATCGACACCATCGCCGCGACAGTGCCGCAAAGCGGGACCGACTGCGGAGCGGACGCCAGCCACTGGTTCAGCGATCCGCACTCGTCGGCTTCCACATGGGAAAATGCAACGTAGCGGAGATTCTTGACCGGCATAACGCTGGCCACCGCCTCACGCACCAGTGGAAACAGCTTTCGCAGACCGGTGTGAAAGAGCAGGGGCTCATCATCGGTGATCAGGTACTGGTTGAACGAGAATCCGCCCGCGCCTTCGATGACAACCGGCGTGTTAATGCGATAGATCCCCTCGGCGACCTCATGCACATTCGTCCCGGATTGGCTGTTCGTAATGGTCATCAGACTCTCCTTGCCGCAGATGGTGTGATAGTGGCGTTCAACCGCCCTTTTACATCGCATGAAGAAAACGGGAAATGGCCAATTCGGAAGAAGTACAATCAGCGTGACTTGTCGTTTTGACATTCGCTGGGCCGTATCGGATAGTGCCCGTGCACGAAACCAAACCAGGACAGGAGACCATCATGCTCGATGCACATATTCACATCATGTCGACGGACAAACCCGATCCGGAGGCCCTGCTGGCGCGGATGCGATCCATAGGCATGGAGGGGGGTATGCTCTTGTCATGGCCGCCCGCATCGTTCCCCCATACCAAGAACCCCAAGGACACCACGTCGCGGCTGAACAACCTGATGGAGTGGTGTCGCGGCCGGCCCACTCTCTTCCCGGCCTTCTGGATTGACCCCACCGAAGATGATGCGGTCGGCCAGGTTGAGCAGGCGGTCAAAGCCGGCGTGGCGGCCTTCAAGATCATCTGCGGGAACTTCTATCCTTCCGACCCACGGGCGATGAAGACGTATGCGGCCATTGCACAGACCGGAAAACCCATTCTCTTCCACTCCGGCATCCTCTGGGATGGCCAGAACTCCTCGCGCTACAACCGCCCGGCCGAGTACGAAGCGATGATTGAGATCAAGGGCCTGCGCTTCGCCCTGGCGCACATCTCCTGGCCATGGGTTGATGAGTGCCTGGCCGTCTACGGCAAAGTGCTCAACTGCTGCAAGTACCGCAATGAGCCCAATCCGATGTTCATTGATGCCACACCCGGTACGCCAGTGATCTACCGCAAGGAAGCGCTGACCAAACTGTATACCATCGGCTATGACATCGCTGAAAACGTCTTCTACGGATCCGACACCTTGGCATCGGGCTACTCCACCAATTGGGCTGATGAATGGATCAAGCGCGACAAGGAGATCCTTGACGCTCTTGGCCGGCCAGAGATAGACGTCAAGAACATGTTTGAAGGAAACTTCCGCAGATTCCTCACCGGCAAATGAATCGCGATATCCAGATTCTCCGTGAACTTTCCAGGCGCTACGCCGACCTGACGCAACAACCTCACCAGCAGGAGCGCCGCCGCCAGTGGCGAGGGCTCAATAGTCTTAAGCCGGAGCGGCCGCTGATCTATGTCCGCGCCTTCGCCTGGCAGGAGATGCCTGAATCGCAGTGCCAGTGTCAGGACCCATTCCTGCGCGGCTTCGAGAACTATCTGCGCGAGCGATTGTTTCACAGCACGCTCGGAGATGACTTCATCTATGAGCCGTGGCTCAGCCTCGAGGCAACGTACAAATCCCGTGGCTGGGGGGTGGAGATCCCCCACCAGTATTCCGGCGTTCCCGGCGGCTCTTTCAAATTGGACTATCCGATCCGCGAGCCCGAAGACTTCAGCAAACTTCGTTTCCCGCGGCACGAGATTGATGAGGCCGCAACGCAACGGAACCAGGAGAAACTAACATCTGCCGTCGGCGACCTGATCACCATCAACCTCGACCGTGGCCCGGCCTACCGCATGTGGGCGGCCGACCTTTCCTCGGACCTGGGCTATCTGCGCGGCATCGAAAACTTCATGCTCGACATGATGGACCGGCCCGAGTGGCTGCATCGCCTGCTGACGTTCATGCGCGATGGTGTGCTGGCGGCACAAGAACAGGCGGAACGCGCCGGCGACTGGGGCCTGTGCGATCACCAGAACCAATCCATGTCGTATGCCTTGGAGCTTGCCGATCCGGCCGCCAATCAACGCGGCGTCAAACGCAAACAGCTCTGGGACTTTTGCGCCAGCCAGGAATTCGCGCTGGTCGGGCCGGAACTGTGGAATGAGTTCATGCTGGCATATCAGAAGCCGATCATGGAGCAGTTTGCACTCAGCGCGTATGGCTGCTGTGAAGACCTGACGCGAAAGATCCCGTTGCTGCGCCAAGTGCGCAATCTCCGCCGCATCGCCGTATCTCCTTTCTCGGATGTCGCCGCGTGTGTCCAGCAGATCGGCCGCGATTATGTCATCAGCTATCGTCCCAGCCCCGCCGACATGGTCAGCTACAGGTTTGACGAAGAGCGCGTGCGCTCGATCCTGCGCCGTGACCTGACCAGCCTGCGCGGCTGCATCTTTGAGGTGACGCTCAAAGATGTTGAGACCGTGGAGCGCGATCCGAACCGGGTCCGGCGCTGGGTTCAGATCACTCGCGAGATGCTCAGCCAATGCGCGTGATTCGCGGCCAACTCCAGTTGGCAACGGATGATGCGCTCCGGGCAGAGAAAGGAGCCGGCACCGCTGCAAGTGGACCGGTATCGTCTCCGAAGCCCCTGGGGACTCCACAATAGATGCTGCCATGCGGTCAGGAGTTGTGTGGCATTCCGGGCATGCCGCAATTCGGCCGGTACTGATAAGCCCGGAAAACGGCTATTTTAGAAGTGGCGAAACGGCTCAGTTAGGTCATACTATCTGTTGTTGTGAAACGGGGAGGACCGAGAACTGTCTCTCGTCCGTCCGTTTCCTGACAAGAACACTTGAGGCGCGGCGGCAGCCTCGTCTCGGTTCGGACAATCAGAGAAGGAGCCGGTTATGTCATATCGTGGTCTGTGTCTCAGTGCGTTGCTTGGCGCAACAATGGTCGTCATGGGAGGCTGCGTCGTTTCGGGCGAAACCGTGCAGGAGAAACAAACCAACGTCCAGAATATGAAAAATGAGACGATGGCGGAGTTCTATCTGGACAAGCCTGAACTCAAGGAGATTGTGAAGTCGGCTCCAGGATATGCGGTGTTCAAGAACTGGACCATGGGAATCATCCCCGGCGGCGGCGCCGGCTTTGGTGTGCTGGTCAACAACAGCACCGGGCAGCAAACCTACATGCAGATGGGCCAATTTAGCTTGGGCATTATCTTCATGGCCAAGGATTGCCGCACTCTACTCGTGTTTGACGATCCGGCAATCATGGCCGAGTTCACCACGGAGAACTGGTTCTGGGGCGGTTCGGCTGAGGCCACGTTCACCTTCGGCGAATTCGGCGGTCAGACCAACGCGACCGGCTACTTTGGTCACGGGATCCGCGTGTATGAGCTGACCGAGAACGGCGTCGCTTTGCGCGCCTGGGTGCCGCTGATCAAGTACTCGCCATATAACCAGTTGAACACGGTTGCAGCAGCACCAGCCAAGTAGTCCGCCAACGCCACGCGGCGAAGCGGTATCGAACGGGTGAAGCCGACCACAAAGGTCTGCGCCCATAGACAGACAGAGGGAACGGATTCAGCAGCGCAAGTTGAATCCCGTTTCCTCTGTTTGCATTGGTGCGGGCCATGGGCTGGCTCGGAAAGCTCTTACGACGAAGCCGCGGGGCTCAAGTCACAACGTGGAATCCGCAGCCTTGCGGAAAGTAGTGTACGGGAACCGGGGCAAAGGCTTTGCTGGCATATTCATAGAGGTTGCGGATGCCCCACTCTTCAAGTGTGGCATGGTTCAGGACCATGAACGGCACGTTGGCTTCCTCAAGGAATACGCCATCGCGCACAAAGCGGAAATAGTCATCTGAAATAATGCATGCATCCGGTTCCGTCCGAACAATGCGACCGGGATCATTGGCGGCGCCGGTGCCAAGCGTTAGTCTCCTGATGCGGCGTTTCCCGTCGCCGCGGGCGATGACAACCTGCTGACCGAGTGGCCGGACACGCTCCAGCACGCGCAAGCACAGGTCGTCAAAGGTGATTCCGCCTCCATCGACAACGCGCATGTAAGGGTAATCAGGCAGCGGAGGGGTCAAGTCATACCCCAATCCTCTGGTCCATGCATCGCGCACGCCGATGCCCGGATAGATATCCCATGCATCGTGGCATCGATAGCATACGATCCCCCGCGCCTGTAGATAGGCCAGTTTCGCTTGTTCCGACGGTTGCACGATGGCGGTCTCATCGCCCGCGCCACCCTCGCGGAATACGGACTCGTGGCCGAGTATGAAGTTGCAGTCCAATTCCACGGCGGCCTTGATCTGCTCAAGCCGTGGTTTCCACATTACGGCAATGCCACGTACTTCCGTCCGGGCATCGCCCAGTTTAATTCCATCACATTGCCGTTGTAGCTCCAACCAGGCTCGATGTGGAGCAAAGTGCTCATGGATGTCACTGGCTTTCATAACACCTCCCAGAGAGTGCGGCCGTCACAACAGCGTGCGGCTGCCCATCCGCTATTGCTTAGGTGCCGTCAGGTCTACGCAGATAACGTTCTTGGACGTGCGCAGGAATGCCTTGCCATCCGCGATCGTCGGCGAGCACCATTTATCCAGGCCCAGATCCATCTTTCCAACCGGCGTAAACCGGCTTGGGTCGGCAGTAAAAACGACCAGTTGCGAGCCGGAAACGGTGATGATCTTACCGTCGGCCAGCACGGGACTGGTCAACTGGGCATCGCCAAGAAGCTCTTCCCAAAGGATAGCGCCATCCGTCAGGTTGAGACATCGGGCCTTGCCCTTGCCGGCCTCCTGATAGGCGCCGCCTACCACATAGACATCGTCGCCGCTAATGATTGGTCCAGAGTAATCTTCTTTCGCCGGAATGCTCCACAGTTTCTCGGCGCCAGTGGATGTCAGGCGAAAGACCACCAGCCCGTTGGCTCCGCCGCCAACGCTGACTGCGGCGTAGTTCGCGATGACCGCAGGTGTGGCAACTCCGCCGCAAGGCACGGACCACCGCGTCGTGCCATCCCTGGGGTTCACGCACGCCAGCTTGTCGGCGGCATGCAGAAGGGCCCAGTTCGTCCTACTGTCATTCCACAGGACTGCGGACGACCTCTGCCCGCCGGCCAGCTTGGGATCGTTCCAAATGGTCTTGCCATCCCGGATATCCACGCCGTAGGCACACTTGTCGATCAAGGCGATGGCCACGCCATCCACGACCAGAACCGAGGAGGATCGGTTGTGGTTGAACTCGCGCGCCCCCAGGGCAGCGCTGGTCCAGACAACGTTCCCATCCGCAACGTCCAGACAGAAGATGCGCCCCTCGGAATTACAGACGTAGCACCGGCCATCAGCGATAGCCGGAGTGGTCGAGCACGGGAAATACAGGAAACAGCCGGTCATGGATGTGCGCCAGAGGGTCTTGCCCGTGGCGGCATCAAGACAGTAGACGGAGTCCTGGGTCTCGCGCGTGGTAGGCGATGCGGTCTTGACGCGATTGACAAAGACATATGCCTTGCCACCGCATACGGCGACCGATCCCCAGCCGCCACTTTCGCCGCCAAGGATGTCTTCGCTGGTCCACAGTTTGGCAACTCCATTCGCTGGAAACTGGGTTAAGAGAGGAGGGCTTGTGGGGGCAATGCCGTTTCCACTGGGCCCGCCCCATTGCGGCCAGTCCGCCGCCAGCAGCGGCATACTAAACAAGACCATGCTCATGACCGATATCAGGTGGATCACATTCTTCATAGAACCTCATCATTTATGCGTGTCCCATGGCGCAGAATATGGCCTATTGCGTCGAATTGGTAGCCGAGTGGGAGGAGATCTATCGCTATGGTGTGTTGGCGAGATAGAACGACTCGGTTTGTGCATGATACGGCTTGGCCCGTGGCGGCTTGCGGTCGTGACAATGGGTTGGCGGGCGGGTATGTTTGCCCGCCAACAGGCGTGGTCCGCCGGACCGCCCCATATAGCCAATCCGACTTAACCCGAAGGGTGAACCGATGAGGGTAGAAAACTTCGAACAACTGGAAGTCTGGCAGAAGGCTCACGCGATGGCGCTTGAGGTGTACAAGTTGACCAGCGCGCTGCCCGAGGAAGAGGAGTTTGGGCTGATTCTGCGAATGCGTAAGGCAGCGTGCGATGTGCCGGCCAATATCGCCAATGGCTTTGAACGCCGGCAAATGATCGCCAAACTGAGCCTGTACCGTGATGCCCGGGCGGCGGTTGAGGAGCTTCGCTATTACTTCATTCTTTGCAGGGACTTAGGATACACGATTGAGTTTGAAAAGTTCGCCCAGGGCGGCGAGCAGCTTGCCCGGATGGTCGGTGGTCTGGTGGGGTCCATTGCGCGGGTGGAGAGCGACAACCGTAGCGGCCGGTATGGCGGCGATCGCCGTGGCGGCGGCGGAGGGGGTGGGCGGGACCGCCGGGATCGTGGCGAACGGCGCGACCGTGGGCCGCGAGATGCCGGTGGCGAGCAAGGCGAGTCTGGCGGCGGTGAGCAGACCGGCGCGGATTCCGGCAGCGCCAGTGATCGCGGCGAGCCGACGGAGTGACAAGGCCGAATGTTAGAAGCCAAAGAACTGAAGAATGCTGGCTTGGGGGCTAGAGAGAATACTGATGTCGCAAATACCAGGTGAGAAACCACGCGAGCAGGAGGGCATTCCCGAAGGGCTTTGGCTGCGCTGCCCGGAATGCTCGGCGATGCTCTTTGCCAAGGCTGTCAATGATGCGCTAAAGGTCTGCCCGGAATGCCAGTACCACTTCAAGGTGCCGGCCAGAGAGCGGATCGTGCAGCTTGTCGATGAAGGCACGTTTGAGGAGAAGTTTGCCGACGTCGCTCCGTTGGACCCGCTGGAGTTCGTCGATAGGAAGGGCTACGGGGATCGACTCAAGGAGTATCAGAAGAAGACTGGCGCCTTGGACGCAGTGGTGTGCGGCAAAGGATTCATCAAGGGCCGGCAGATCATGGTCGCGGCGATGGACCCCGAGTTCATGGGCGGCTCGATGGGCTCGGTGGTCGGGGAGAAGATTACCCGCACGATCGAGATGGCGGTCGACGAGAAACTGCCGGTCTTGATCGTCTCATCGTCCGGCGGGGCGCGGATGCAGGAATCGACGCTGTCGCTAATGCAGATGGCCAAGACCTCGGGAGCGTTGGCGCGCCTCGATGATGCCGGGCTGCTGTTTATCTCGCTGCTAACCGACCCGACGACCGGCGGCGTAACGGCGAGCTTCGCGATGCTGGGCGACTTTATTATTGCCGAGCCCAAGGCGCTGATCGGATTTGCCGGGCCGCGGGTGATAGCCAATACCATCAAGCAGACGTTGCCAGAAGGATTCCAGCGGGCGGAATTCCTGCAGGAGCACGGATTTGTCGATTTTGTGGTGCCGCGCAAGGACTTGCGCAGCGAGATCGCCCGCCTGGTGGATTTCTGCGTGAAGTAGCAGTGCAGGCATCTCTCGTGTATAATGCATGCATGCAGTACACGATTCGCGATATCCCCAAGGACATTGACCGGGCGCTGCGGAAGATGGCTCGGGATGAGGGCAAGAGCCTGAACTGCGCCATCATTGATGCGTTGCGAAAAGCCGCAGGGGTCGGGGCATCTGCCCAGCATCATGATCTGGACTGGGCCATCGGGCGCTGGACGGCAAATCCTGGGTTTGATGCGGCGATGGCGGAGCAGGATCGGGTGAATCCGGAAGACTGGCAATGAAGCTGGCAATCGATACGAATCGATATGCGGACCTGTTCCGGGGTGTACCCGAAGTCATAGAGGTGGTGCGGTCGGCACAGGCTATTGTTGTACCATTTGTGGTGTTAGGGGAGTTGCGGGCGGGGTTTACAGCAGGCAACCGGCAGGCAGAGAACGAAGCAGAACTGGTGCGCTTTGTACGCAGCCCGCGAGTGCGAGTGGTTCACAGTGACGATGAAACCGCACGGATCTACGCGCAGCTATGGAATCAATTGCGCACGCAAGGAACTCCGATACCGCCCACCGATATCTGGATCGCGGCGTTGGTGCTGCAGCATGGGTTGACGCTGTACAGCCGTGATCCCCACTTTGGGCATCTGCCGCAAGTGCCGCGCCTTTAGCGATCCGGCACCGTCAGATGGTGGACTGGTCGAACCACTGTTCCTGCTGGCGGAAGAGTTGGCGGAGCTCCGCGCCTTGGCCGGGCCAGTCGAAGTGTTCGGCCTGGTGGATGAAGAGATGCTTGGCCGCCGGAAGGGCGTTGTAGACGGCCCATTGGCCGGGGGGTGGAACGGCCGGGTCGAACAGAGCGCATGACACCATGGTGGGGGTCTGTGAGAAGGTTGAGGCGATGGCGGAATCGAAATAGCGGAGGGTGTCAGCGAGGGCGGGGTCATTGCTGACGGCCTGGCGGATGGACTCGCCGCTGCCGGCGCAGGGGCAGGTCAGGCGGATAGGGTGATGACCGAAACTGGGGACGCCGAGGTAGGCCCGACGAATACGCTTTTCCCAAGGCAGCATCATGGCGCCGATTCCGCCGCCGAAACTGGTGCCCATGTAGTCGACGTGGCCGTCAAGATCAGGGTGAAGAGCCAGGAGAGCTGAGACAGCGGAGAACAGATCGGCAACGCAGAAGCGGTGTATGTAGGTGTCGCGGTGGGCGATGCCGTGGATGACATGGGAGGTGGACACGGATGGAAGCTCGGGATGAGCGGAGCGATGGAAGCCGCGGCCGCAAGGGAAGATGGCGATGGCGGGCGAGCCAGGAAGGAAGAGGTCCGGTGCTGAACGGCCGCCGTAGCCGTGGCTGATGATGACGCCGCGGGTGGGCGCGGTGTCGGTGGGGCGGGTGAGCCAGCCACCGACACGGAAGCCGTTCATGCCGGTGTACACCAGTTCAAAGACATCAAAGCCCTTACGTGGAGAGGCGATAGGGCGAAGGACGGGGTCGGGGTTGGTGGCGAGGGCGAACGAATAGGTGGTCTGCCAGAAGGCGGCGAAATCCTTGGGAGCTGGCGGTGCGATGATCGTGCGGAGCCTGGGTTCGGTGTAACCGTAAGTCGGATCGAAGGGGAAATCATGCTTGAACATCGTCGGCAGATCATAGCGAAGAGTGCGGCAGCTCGCGCTACCTCTGACTTGAGTGTGGACTCAAGTCGGAGGCAGCAGCGAACTGCCGCACAACGGGCGCCGGTGAGGTCACCGGCGCAACTGCGCCGATACCAGGCCGGTCACCTGCTTCGCGATGTCGCTTTGTCCAAGGGCGAAGGTCGCCTCTATTCAGTCGCCGAGTCATCGGGCTTGGGCGCTCGGGTGATGAAGGCGAGTGCTGCGGCGATGATCAGGAGGATGGCTGAGATCAGGTACGAAGTGTTGTAGGTGCCGGATTTATCCCGAATGATGCCGCCAATAATCGGGCCGACGACGCCGGCGAAACCGAAAGCGGTGAAGAGGATGCCGTAGTTCATGCCGAGGTTCTTCAGGCCATAGAAGTCGGCAACGGCCATGGGCATCAGGGTGTAGATGGTGCCGTAGCACAGGCCGGTGAAGGAAGCCCCGAACAGGAGCATTTCGGGTGTTTTGTAGTGGGCGAAGAGAAACATGTTGATCGCCTGGAGGATGAAGGCGAGGACCATGGTTTGGGTTCGGCCGATGCGATCGGAGACGTAACCGCCAACGATGCGGCCCACGGTATTGAAGATGGCAAGCAGGACGATGGGCATGAATCCCCAGACCATGCCCGCCTGCTCTTTGGCGATGATTGCGGCGTGGGCGATGACCATCAGGCCCGCGGAGGCGGCGAGGATGAACATCAGCCAGAGGAGCCAGAATTGGCGAGTTGCGAGCATTTGGGTCCAGCCAATGTCGCGTCTGGCGGTGATGGCAGGTTTCTTGCCAGCAGCGGAGGGGCTGGCGGCGGGCTTATAGCCTGCCGGTGGATTCTTCAGGAACTGAGCGAAGATCGATACGATCACAATGGTGCCAAGACCCAGGAACAGGAAGGTCTTGGAGACACCGTAGTTCTTAAGGAGGCTGGTGGTCAGCGGCGAGATCCACACGGCGGCGAGGCCGACTCCGGCAACGACGAGTCCGGCGATCAATCCCTTCTTTGAGGCAGGGAACCATTTCACGGAAGGAGGGGTTGTGGCGGAGTACCCCAGGCCAATGCCCATGCCGCCGACGACGCCGAATGTAAGGACCATGAGCATCGGGGCGTCGAGTGTGAGGCCCAGAAACGGAACGATGGTGTCTTTCTGGATGAACGATGCGAGGATCAGTCCAGCGCCGAGCATAAGGCCGCCAAGAATGGCGACCAACCGGGGACCGATCTTGTCCTGTGCCCGTCCGGCGAAAATCATGGTGATGGCAAACGCGATGGTGGAGACGGTGAAGGGGATGGCGGCGGTCGCTTTCTTCCAGCCCCAGCCGGTCTGCGGGTCGGCCAGCACTTTGGCCACCACGCCCCAGGCGTAAAGGACGCCAAGCACCAGGTTGATGCCCAAAGCGGCGAAGGTGACGATCCAGCCAAGGTTCTTTGTGGATTGGCTGGTTTCGGAGTTGGGTGTCACTTGTGGTGTTTCGACGGCCATCGGTTCTCCTTGGCCGATGTGTGGGTCACGACGGCCGGTCATTGTGGCGAGGCAGATTAGCAGAAAGTGCGGAAGGCGGCGAGGGGATGACTCAGTTGATTGGCCGATTCAGCGTCTCTACTTGTGAGTGTTCACTAATAAACGGGCGATGCCGAGTGCCTCCCAGGCCTCACACATGGGTTCTACCCAGCGAGGCGGGACAGCTCAGCGAAGAAATCGGGGTAGGTCTTGTTCACGCACTCGGGGTTATTGATGGTGATCCCGCTTTCGCGGGTGGCGGCGACGGCAAAGCTCATCGCCATGCGGTGGTCATCGTAGGTATCGATGGTGGCCGAGCGAAGATGTTCCGGGGGTTCGATACTGAGCGTGTCACCCTCGACTTCAACGCCAGCGCCCAGTTTCTTGAGTTCGTTGGCGAGGGCGGCGATGCGGTCGGTCTCTTTTACGCGCAGGGTGCGCAGATCGCGCAGGGTGGTGGCGCCATCAGCAAAGAGGGCGACAACAGCGAGAGTCTGAGCCATATCCGGCATATCCGCCATGGAAACGTCGATGCCATGCAACTCGCCTGTCCCGGTGATGGTGATCACGTCGGGGCCGATGTTGACGCTAGCTCCCATCTTGCGCAGCAGGTCGGCAAAGCCCACATCCCCCTGCAGGCTATGTTTGCCGAGGCCCTTGATGGTCAGCCTGGCATCTTCGCGGATGGCGGCGGCGGCGAGGAAGTAGCTGGCACTGGAGGCATCCGGCTCAACGATGTAATCACGAGCGACATACGGCACGCGCGGGACGACAATCCGCTCGGGATTGTGAGTGTCTTCATCACGGATCAGTTCGGGCGTGCTGCCGAACTCATCCATAAGCCGCATGGTCATTGCGACATATGGCCAGCTTGTCTGCGGCCAGGCAAGATCAACCAGAGTCTCGAAGCGAGCGTAGGGGGCGATCTGAAGGATGGCCGACAGGTACTGCGAGGATTGGAGCACCCCGAAGTGAAGCCGGCCACCCGGGAGGCCGTCGGCGGCAACCTGGATCGGTGGGAAGCCAACGTTCTCGGGGTAGTCGATGCGGATGCCGAGGTTCTTGAGCATGGTGCCGAGTTCGCCGATGGGGCGTTGACGCATGCGGGGGATACCATCAAGCGTAAAGTCGCCCTTGCCCAGTGAGCAGAGGGCACAAAGGAAGCGGATGGTAGTACCGGAATTGCCGCAGAAGAGGTCTGCGCCACCTGCGGGTACTTTGCCCCGCGAACCGACGATGTTGACTGTGTGGCCCGGTTCGTCGACCTGCAGGTCAAAGCCGAGTTTCCGGAGTGCGGCGAGCATGACTATGGTGTCGTCGGCAAGAAGGATGTTGGAGATGCGGCTCGTGCCGTGGGCGAGGGCCGCGAGAACCAGTGCGCGATTAGTGATGCTCTTGGAGCCTGGAGGCACAACCGTGGCCGCAAATGGCTTGGCGAAGGGTGTTGGAGTGATCTGAGTCATGCAGGACCTGGCGTTCCGGGGTCCCTGGGTTTGGGTCTGTCGGGGTAGGGGATCGACGAATCCTTCATGGCGGCGACGATCTGGGCTTTGAGGCGTTCGTATTCGTCCAGGCCGATCTCTTCATTTTTTAACATCCGGCGGATATCGGCGAGGCTCAGGGTGGCGGGTTTGAGCTTCTCGACCATCTGGGCGCGCAGCCGATCGAACTCCTCCTGGGTGAGCTTGCCCTGGCGGAGCAGATCTCTCAGGGCATCCAAGCCGAATGGCGCTGAATCGGTGGACTGAGGCTTATCCTCTTCCCAGTAGTGCCTGCGGACGAACACAAAGGCGATGAACGCCAGCACGACCATCACCAGGATGATCAGGAGCCAGCCGATGGCTTCGACCTCGCCCGTGGCGAGAAGCTGGGGTGCTGCAAACATGCAACCGATGCTAAGTCGCTGGTACAGCGAGGTCAACGATGATGGATGGGGGGGGCGCGTGGTTGTCCATATGCCACCGGGGTTCTATACTTCGCTGGCACGAACAGCGATACGATCAACCACCGAGGCCCAGAATGTCCAACGCCCTAGAGACGATTGCCGCCAAGCCGACCCTGAAAGAACGCGTTGAAGAAGCGATCAACCTGATCCGGCCGGCCATCAAGGCGGATGGCGGCGACGTGGAACTGGTGGATGTCTCAGAGGATGGGACGGTGCGAATCCGGTTCCATGGTGCGTGCTGCGGGTGTCCCAGCGCAAGCATGACGCTGTACGGCGGGATCAAGCGGGTGCTGGTGGAGAGGGTGCCTGAGGTCAAACAGGTGGTGGCGGTAAGGTAGCGGCGGGGCTATTGAGCGACTACGAAACGTACATGCGCGAGGCTCTGGAGCAGGCGCGGCAGGCGGCAGCGCTGGAGGAAGTGCCCATTGGATGTGTGATCGTTCACGATCCTACCGGGCTGATCATCGGGCGGGGCGCTAATCGACGCGAAATGGACCGCGATCCCACTGCTCATGCGGAGATCATCGCCATGCGCGAGGCGGCGAAGCATGTGGGATTCTGGCGGCTGGTGGATTGCACACTGGTTGTGACGCTGGAGCCATGTCCAATGTGCGCTGGGGCGATAGTCAATGCGCGGATTGGCAAGGTTGTGTACGGTTGCCGCGACCCGAAGGCGGGGGCGGTGCGCACGCTATATCAGATCTGCGATGACCCAAGGCTGAACCACCGAGCTGAGGTGGTCGAGGGTGTACTGGCGGAGGAGTGCGCGGAGGTACTCAAGATGTTCTTTGCCAAAAAAAGACAAGCCAGGGCAACTGCGGTGGACCGGGAGCAAGAAGAGCACATCCCAGGCACCAATGAGCAATGAATGCCCCGATCCCATCGTCCCGACGAGCATTGGCCAAGGTGCCCCGGACCGTGGGCCGATTCACGGTGGCGCGATTTGCAGGTCAGGGCGCTCTTCTCATTCCGCGCTCTTGGCGTTAAACATCACAGGCTTGGGGCGATACATTGCCATCAGGCGAGCTCAACGTTATGTGGTGGAGCCTAAAACAGCCCAAGTCTCTATGAGGCCCTTTTGAGTCCGAAGCGAGAAGTACCAGATGCGCGGGTGAAGCCTGCCGCCAAGCCGGCGGCGCAGGAGGCGTTCACCCCGGCATCACTGGGCAAGAGCTCCGATGAGCAGCTTATGCGCCGGGCGCAGGAAGGGGACCGGCAGGCGTTTTCGATCCTCTATGAGCGCTACAACGCGGCCGTGCTCTCATACCTGTTCCGCATGCTGGGCAACATGGATGATGTTGAGGCGATCGGGCAGGAGGTCTTCCTGAGGGCATTCCGCTTCGCGCCCACCTACAAGTATCCTCAGAAACTCTCCACATGGCTGTTCACGATCACACGGAACCTGGCCATCAACCACGCCCGCAAGCGCAAACGCAGTCCGATCCGCACCATGACCGAACTGAACCTCGATGGTTCGGAAGAGAACGGCGATGCCTATCAGGTGGCCGCCAAGGCCACCAATGATGTGGAGAAACGCGAAGAGATCGGGCGGATTCTGGAGGCGCTGGACGACCTGCCCCATGACCAGAAGGAAGTGATCATGATGGGTATTTTCCAGGATATGAGCTATGCCGAGATGGAAGAGGTGACCGGAACCAAGGCGGTAACGTTGCGGTCGAGGATGTTCCACGGGCTGCGGCGGCTGGCAAAACTGATTGGCGGCAACGATTCGCCGCGACTGCGATAGTACCCATTGGCCATGTCGATGACAGACATCCATTCCGAGCAGTTTGAGGAGCTTCTGGCGGAGGCCCTGCGCGCGGGCCCGGGCACGCCGGCCTGGCGGCAGGCGGTCGAGACATTGCAGGCGGCCGGCCAGGCGGGCGACGAAATGGCGATGCTGTGCCGGGCTCGCGAGGACCTGGCAGCGGGGCGGGAATACCGCAGTGTGCGCGCGGGACCGGGCTTTACCCGCAAACTGATGACCAGGCTGGAACGCGAGAACAGCAGGCAGTGGCAGTTGCCGACGGCGAACATCGTGACGCTGCTGTCGATTGCGATCATCGTGTTGGTGGTGGGCGGGTCGGCGTGGATGGTGTTCAAGCCCAGCCGACCGGGCAGCACGACGGTGGATCTGCAGGAAACCTACTTCGTAAATGCGCTGGTGAATGAGAACTTCGACGCGCCAGAGCCGCACGGTTTTGCGCGGCTTGGGTTATTGCCGGTTGCATGCGATGGCGGAATGAAGGTGGAGGTTCGGTCGCGCGAGGGAGAACAGCATGTCGGCGGCGGTTTCTACTATGCTACGGGGCTGGACCCGGCCAAAGCATACGAGCTGGAGAGCGTGATCGGCGTTGAGCAGGCGGATACCGAACTGGTCACGCAGGTGTTCATCAGCGACCGGCCGGAGTTTGCTCCGGGAACAGGCATAAGCCCACATGAACTGGTCTGCCTTGTGGAGGCTGGGAAACTGCGGGTGATGTTGTCGGATGGCCAAGGTGTCGCTGAGGCGGCGGTGCCGGCGGGGGAAGTGGCGATACAGGTGCGCTTTGATCGCGAGTCGGCGGTTGTGGAACTGGGCGGCAAGACGATCTGGTCGGGTAGGAATCTGCTGTCGGGCGAGGCGCAGCGCTATGTCGGGGTCCGGTATCTGACGCGCGGCGGCGATAAAAGCATGGGGGTCACGGTCAAGTCATTGCGAGTGATGGCGCCGTGATGAGCAGTGGAGAAAAGCCCCAAAGCAGTGAATGGAACAATAGAGCAGAGGGAGCGCGGTTGTTATGTCAGCAGTTACCGAGACGACGATGGTTACCAGTTCATCCGATGTGAAAGCAGCGGAGTATCTCACGCAGGTATGCAAAGAAGTGCAGACCGAACTGGCGAAGGTGATCGTCGGGCAGACGCTGGTCATTGAGGAACTGCTGATCGCGATCCTGGCGCGTGGGCATTGCCTGATGCAGGGCGCGCCGGGTCTGGCCAAGACACTGCTGATTTCGACGGTATCGCAGGCAATGGACCTGTCGTTCCGGCGCATCCAGTTCACGCCGGACCTGATGCCTTCGGATATCACTGGCACCGATATCCTGCAGGAGGATCCGGAAACCGGACGGCGGAAGTTTGAGTTCCAGCGCGGGCCGATCTTTGCCAACCTGCTGCTGGCTGATGAGATCAATCGCACGCCCCCCAAGACGCAGGCGGCGCTTTTGCAGGCGATGCAGGAGAGGCAGGTGACGGCCGGGAGCAGGACGTTTGATCTGCCCGAGCCGTTCTTCGTACTGGCGACGCAGAACCCGATCGAGCAGGAGGGAACGTATCCTCTGCCTGAGGCGCAGCTCGACCGATTCATGTTCATGGTGCTGGTGAAGTACCCGGCACGGGAGGATGAACTGGAGATTCTACGGCGCACCACCGGGCAACTGCCCGGGAAGGTCAATTGTGTGCTTGGGGCGCAGCGACTGATGGAGCTGCAGGACCTGGTCCGCCGAGTCCCCGTTGGCGATCACGTGTACAACTATGCCTTGGACATCGTGCGGGCGACGCGCCCGAACGAGCAGGGAGCATCGGATTTTGTGCGCCACTGGCTGGCATGGGGCGCTGGGCCGCGAGCTGGGCAGTACCTCATCCTGGCGGGTAAAGCCCGAGCACTGTTGCATGGGCGCCTGTATGTGACGACGGATGATATCGAGGCGGTGACGGCGCCTGTGCTGCGGCATCGCCTGATTGCCAGTTTCAACGCCGAGGCCGAGGGGATAACGGTGGAGCAGATCATCCAGAAGGTTCTGACGCTGGTGCCGCAGGGGAAGGGCGAACGACTCTTGTAGCAGCGACTTGGTAGTCGCTGTTGGGACTTCCGTAGCAGCGACTTGTAGTCGCTGTTAGAGACCAACGTATGAGTTCCGAACCAGCTACCCAAGCCTCGCCATCGGTATCCCCGCAGCAGGTCTGCGGCTACGCGCTGGTGCAGTGGCTCAAAGAAGGGCGGACCGCGCTATGCCGCTCGGATGCCGGGCGCATGCTGGTGCTCAAGAAGCTGGAGCAGGACTGTCTGCTTGAAGGGGATCTGCACCCGGATGTGCGCGAGCGGCTGGCACGGATTCGCGAACTGGCCCACGGACATGTCGCAACTCTCATTGGCGTTGAGCGCGATGCACAGGGAACGGTCTATGCCGTGTGGCAGTACATCGAGGGCAGAAGTTTCGAGGTCTGGGCATGCGAGAAAGATCGCGACCAGCGGCAGGTAGCGCGGATGATGCGCAACCTGGTGCTCGCGGTGGAGGCGATGCACACCCAGGGCATCGTGCACGGCTGCCTGCACGGCCGGAACATCATCGTGGATGAGGCAGGGGTGCTTCGGCTGCTGGATGTGAGCCCGCTGCTATTCACTGATCCACAGGATGATGCGGCCGCGATGGCCAAACTGTTTGAGGTGATCATCCATGACCGTGGCGAGCAGGAGAGCAACTTGGGCGCCAGTCTGATCCGTCAGACCAGCGGCGGGGCGGCGCTGGCGGGCTTCTCCAAGTTGATCAGCCAGATGATCCAGCCGCAGGATACGCCCCCAGCGCAGGCGGCCGAAGACCAGCGAGAGGAGCGATCGCGCCGGCGGGCATTGCACTGGGCCCTGGCATGCGCGATGGTGGCGGGGGTATTGGCATTGGCCGGGTGGTGGATGTTCTCCCGGTCGGTGGCGCCGCCGCCCGAAGCTCCCATCGAGGCCTTGAAACCGAGGTAATCCATGGCATTGGTATCACGTTACCTCGATCCGAATCTCGTTGAACGGCTCAACCACATGGAGTTTTCAGCCAGGCGCGTGGTGGAGGGTTCGACCATCGGCCTGCATAAAAGCCCTATAAAGGGCGCCAGTGTCGAGTTCCGCCAGCATCGTTTCTACGTGCCCGGCGATGAGCCGCGCCGGCTCGACTGGCGCGTCCTGGCCCGGACGGACCGGCCGTACATCAAGGAATACGACGAGGAGACGAACCTTCGCTGTGTGCTGCTGCTGGATTCCAGCGGGTCAATGGGTTATGGGCCAAAACACGGCCCGAAATACGATGCGGCAGCTCGGATCGTGGCCTCCATGGCGTACCTGATGCTGCGGCAGACCGAAAGCGTTGGCCTGGCTACCTTTGCCGGCAAGATGACCAGCTATCTGCCACCCCATGCTACCTCGACGCAGCTATCGCGCGTCATCGACCAACTTGAGAGAACCGATCCGCGTGGCGAATCGAACCTGCCGCAGGCCGTGCAGGAGATCGCCGATCGACTGGGCCGGCGGGCGCTGGTGGTCATCGTCTCGGATTTCTTCACCCCGATGAACCGTGTGCGCGAAGCATTTGCGCGGTTGAACTATGAGCGGCATGAGACGATGGCGATTCAGGTGATGGACCCGGATGAGCAGGAGTTCCCGTTCCGGAGTTGGTCACGCTTCCGCGGCCTGGAAGGCGAGCCCGCCATGCTGGCCGAGCCGGCGATGGTCCGCAAAGCCTACCTGGAGAACTTCCGCCTGCATCAGCAGCAGTTCGCCGAGAGCTGTCGCGCCATGCGGGTCGAGCAACACCAGTACACCACCGACCGCCCGCTGCTGGAGTGGCTCACGCAGATGATCAGCCGAAGGAATAAGTAGTTTGTAGTAGCGGCGGAAGCCGCGGTACGGAGGGCAGAAGTTTCTCCTGATTCGAAACGCGGCTTCCGCCGCTACTACGAGCGTCGCCTGCAGATCACGCCAACCCGATCGCACCACATCAACTGATATACAGCAGGCCAGAGAAAAAGAATGGCGTAAAACAGGGGGCCCACCCATTGAGGTGTCACCAGAAGGTATCGTATCAGGTAGACAAGCCCGACCATGATCACAAGCATAATGGCCGAGCTGAACGCTGAGAGTCGTCCATAGAACACTAGTCGGCCCGCGTCCAGCCGCTTGGCCAACCGGGAGAAGTGCCAGATCGCCAGGCCGGTCACCAGTAAGCTTCCCACGAACGCAGTGAACCCCATGGTGGTCTCCCATAGCACCATCTGGCCGCGCAAGCGCGGCTTGATCCAATCAGCTACCTCAAGCGTCGCATAGCCAACCATTGCGCTCCACGACAGCGCGGCCAGGCCGCGCACGATTAGCCGAAGCCAGCGGGCATCGTCGAAATACGGTCCACCCGGCTCCGAAGATGTCGTAAGCCAGGCCCCCGTCGCGCCGAGCGAGACCGCGATCACCATGAGCTCATAGCACCGGATCGTGGCTATGCGGGGGGTGTGGCTGTAGAAGAAGAGGTCCAACAGGATAAGCAGAAACCCGATCAGGCCACCGGCATGGAGTCCCGCCCCAAGCCGCAGCCGCCAGCGCCAGCGTGGATCACTCGCCGCCAAATGCCGCCCCGCCCGTGAGACTTCCACCGCAGTCCCGCATTCCGGGCAGCACCCATTCATCGCCAGACCGCGCAGGTTATACCCGCAGCGGAAGCAGGGAGTATCCTGCCCAATCGTCTCCACGCTCGAAGTGTTCTCCACGCTGCTGCGTCTCCTTCCAACCCAAGACCTTTCTCATGATACGAGATCTCGCGCCCAGCCCAAACCCGCCGACTCGGACGGTCGCCTCTGGTTGACGGATAAATGACAACGGACCCCAGGTTTCCAATCCCCTCTCTTCACCGTACAATGCGGGGCTTGCCTTATGAATATCCGCAGAGTTTACATGGACAATTCCGCGACGAGCTTTCCCAAGCCGCCGGCGGTAATCGAAGCGATGAAACGCTATGCGCTGGAGATCGGCGCATCGGCCGGGCGAGGTGCGTATCGTGAGGCAATGGCTTCGGCGGCCGTCATTGCGGAGTGTCGCAGACGGCTTGCGAAGCTGTTCAACGGACAGCGGCCTGAACATTTCATCTTCACATCCAACTGCTCGGACGGGCTCAACCTGGCGCTCAAGGGGCTGGTGCTTTACCAACTGAAGCAGGGGAGAAAACCGCACTGCATCTGCACATGCATCGATCATAACTCTGTTCTTCGGCCGCTGACGGCGATGGAAGAACTGGGGTGGATTACGCAGACGCGCGTCCCGGTTGACGGGAAGACCGGGCTCGTGGACCCGCAGGACATCCGCAAGGCGATCCGGCCGGAGACCTGCCTGATTGCGGCAACCCTTGCCTCGAATGTGACTGGAACGCTGCAGAGCGTGCGCGATATCAGCGCGGTTACGCGGGGGCACAATATCCCGCTGGTCCTGGATGCAGCCCAGGCGGCGGGGCATGTGGCGATCGATGTTGAGGCCGATGGGCTCGACCTGCTGGCGATGCCGGGGCACAAGGGGCTCATGGGTCCGTTGGGTACGGGCGTGCTATACATCCGGCCGGGGATCGAGAAGATCATGCAGCCGCTCAAAGAGGGTGGCACCGGCTCAGTCAGCGAGCAGCCGCGTCAACCCGAGGTCTTGCCCGATCGATTTGAAAGCGGGTCGCACAATGCAATTGGCATTGCCGGTCTGGCCGAAGGTGTGCAGTGGCTGCTGGATCGCGGGATGCAGCAGGTGATGTCGCACGATCGCGAGCTGATTGCGACCTTCATTGAGGGTGTGTCGGTGGTGGAAATTCCGGGGCTGCGCTACTTCGGACCGCAGGGCGTGGCGAATCGCGTAGGTGTGTTCTCCGTGCGGATGGATGGATTTACTCCACACGAGCTGGCGCTGGCACTGGAAAAAGGGTATGGGATCCTGACGCGCGCGGGTATTCACTGTGCCCCGCTGGCGCATGAGGCGATCGGCACGCTGGCGACCAATGGGACGACGCGATTCAGTTTCGGACCGTTCCTGTCGGTCGCGGACGTCAATTATGCGACGGATTGTCTGGCGGACCTGGCGATAGCCCAGCGCGAAGGTCGCGTGGTGGCAAGTCTCAAGACTTAAGCCCATTCATCCGTTGGAATTGGGGCCCATGCCCGCTATGATCCGCGCGGCCAAACCGGGAGGAACACATGAGCAAAAAACTGGTCGCAGTGGTAATGGGATCGAAGTCTGACTGGGACGTCATGAAGAGCTGCGATGAAATGCTCGGAAGGTTCGGCGTTTCCCATGAATGCCGGGTGCTCTCTGCCCATCGAACGCCGGATGCACTGCAGGAGTGGGTCAAGAAGTGCGAGGCCCAAGGTACCGAAGTATTCATCGCGGCGGCCGGCGGGGCAGCCCATCTCGCGGGCGTCGTTGCAGCCTACACCGTCCTTCCGGTTCTGGGTGTTCCGATGGAAAGCGCCAGCTTGAAAGGAATGGATTCGCTCTTATCCATGGTGCAGATGCCCGGTGGCATTCCCGTGGGCACGCTCGCGATCGGCAAGCCCGGAGCGACTAATGCAGCGCTATTGGCAATCGCGATCCTGGGCAGCACGCGACCGGAGTACAAGAAAAAGCTGCAGGACTATCGCGCCCAGCAGGCCGAAAAGATCCTGGCAGAAACGCTATAGGGACAAAGAGCCGCCCGCCGCGGCGGGCGGGTTTCGCGCAGAACATCGCGGAGTATCAACCATGCAAATCATCCGTTTCCGGTCCGGCAACCAGACATACATCGGACAGCGCATCAGTGACAGTATCGCCAAGGTCATCGAAGGCGATCTGTTGGGGTCTTATCGTGTTACCGCGACGCAGAAGCCGATTGAGAAACTTCTCGCCCCAATCATCCCGGCGGCCATTCTCTGCATCGGTTTAAACTACCGCGCCCACGCCGCCGAGAGTGGGTCGGAAATACCGCATCATCCCGTGCTGTTCATCAAGAACCCCAACGCCCTGAATGATCCAGGCGCCCTAATCGAATTGCCCGATAACAGCACACAAGTGGATTACGAGGCCGAGTTGACCATCGTGATCGGTAAGACCGCCCGCAAGGTAAAGCGTGAACAGGCGATGGACTACGTCTTCGGCTACACCTGCGGCAACGATGTCTCAGCGCGTGACTGGCAACGGGATAAGACGATGTCGGGTGGCCAGTGGTGCCGCGCCAAGAGCTTCGACGGATTCTGCCCGCTGGGTCCCTGTATCGTAACGAAAGATGAGATCCCCAATCCCAACAACCTGGCGATCCGTTCGATTCTGAATGGCCGGCTGATGCAGAACTCGAACACCGGCGATATGATATTCGATGTGCCAACACTGATCGAGAGCCTGTCATCCACGATGACCCTTTCGCCTGGCACAGTGATCCTGACCGGCACTCCGCCCGGCGTCGGCTTCGCCCGCAAGCCGCCGGTCTTCATGAAGAAAGGCGACACGATCCGGATCGAGATCGAGAAGATCGGCGCCCTGGACAACGCGATGCGGTAACGGCAACTGCTGGAGCCTACTGTAAGGGTGTTTCGTTGCGGGAGTCGATGGCGGCGGCGTTGGTGGTCTGCGGGATCGGGTGCTCAATGGGTGCAATGGAACGCGGCCGCGTGCCGATGTGGATCAGCAGTACAGACACCACAAGCAGCGCCAAAGAGAACGCCAGTTCGCCGAGGCTGCTCGTCGTTTCCGGGTGACTTGCGCCCATAAGGACCGAGAGCGCGTTGTTCGTTACGTGAGCAAAGATGGGCAAGCGAATGCTTTCGGTCCGAAAGGCGAGATAGCCCAGGTAAACTCCGAGGCCCATCGCGAGGGGTGAATGGACCAGGTCCAGATGCAGCACGCCAAAGAGTACGCTGGTCAGCAGGATTGCCAGCAGCGCCCCCCAGCGCTGCTGGAATCTGCTCTGAATATAGCCGCGGAAGAACAACTCTTCGGCCGTGCCCGCCAGCACACCGACGGTAGCAACGGCTACTATCAGCGATGCCCCTGTCAGCGATGCGAAGGCAGTTGCTATGGCAGTCAAGGTCGGCCCCGGCGCAATGCCGCAGAGTTGCATCGTCTGGGTCATTGTCTGGCCCAGGGCAAGGATGCCAATGAGCGACGGGATACAGACCCACCATCGGCCGGTGCCAGGTCGAAGCCGCAGGCGCTGCTGCCATGGCGTCTTGGAGAAAATCGCGGCTCCTATCGCCATCCCGAGCGCTGCCAACCCAGTTGGCGTTGTCGAAAGGAGGCCGGGAATCGTCGCGAGGAATGCGCCATAGTACTGGACCAAGCCTTCGCTGGTGGTGATCGCCTGCTCGCCATACAGCGCCATGACCGCGCCGCCGACCGTAATGCCCACCGCGAGCGTCACGACCATCTCGATGCCAAACAGCACGAAGCAGGGCCAGACCTGCGGCTTTGTCTGGACTTGCGGTATGGCCTCGACTTGCCGGAGAATGGCCGGAAGCCGTGGCAGAGGCGGCGGGATCGGTCGGATGCCCAACTCATCCATGGAGGCCAAGTGTACGGTTCAGGGCGGCGTCAGCCAACTGGAGATGCGGAAACAGCTCTTGCGGCCGCAGGATCCTACCTTTGCTGGCGAGATCGCTATTGCCGTATCGGCGGGTCTGATTAATTCGCATGAAGTTCGCTAATGCCGGCAAGCTCAAGCTGCCGTGCGGGCGAGGTAAAAACCGGAGAAAACGACGCCTCCGTAAGTGTATGCGTCATAACGGTTTACACTCACAGCTAAGGGAGTCTGGCCCTACCTCGTTTGGGCCTTTTCCGTTACAATCCACCGACTCGCCAAGGACTGGCGGGAGATGAAGGAAAACGATGTCGGAGACCCCGCTTCCGCCACAATCAAGTATCGAAGATCGGCCGATCGAGACGGAACTTCAGGAGAGCTATCTCACCTACGCCATGAGCACGATCATGGATCGTGCCCTGCCCGATGTGCGCGATGGTCTCAAGCCATCGCAGCGGCGCATCATGGTGGCAATGAATGACCTGGGACTTGGCCCGCGGTCGAAACATCGTAAGTGCGCCAAGATCGCCGGCGATACCAGCGGTAACTATCACCCGCATGGCGAAGCGGTGATCTATCCGACTCTCGTGCGCCTCGCTCAGGAATGGTCGATGCGCTATCGGCTCATCGACGGGCAGGGAAACTTCGGATCCAGCGACGGCGATCCGCCGGCCGCCATGCGTTACACCGAAGCCCGCATGCACTCCCCGGCCATGGAGATGCTCGAGGACATCAACCTCGACACTGTCGATTTCCAGCCGAACTATGATGAGACGCGCGAAGAGCCGCTGGTCCTGCCGAGCAAGTTCCCCAACCTGCTGGTGAACGGCTCAACCGGCATCGCCGTCGGCATGGCGTGCAACCTCCTTCCGCACAACCTGAAGGAAATCTGCAACGCGATTGTCCATGTGATCGACAAGCCGGAGTGTTCGCTGCCCGAACTGCTGGAGATTGTCCCCGGTCCGGATTTCCCGACCGGCGGCACCATTTGCGGCCGAGATGGGATCATTGAGGGGTATAAGAGCGGCCGCGGCCGGATCACCCTGCGCGCCAAGATGAGCGTTGAGGAGAACAAGAACGGCCGCAGCTCAGTCATCATCGAGGAGATTCCCTACGGAATCATCCGCAAAACGATCGTCGAAGCGATCGCGGAGTGCGCCAAGGAAGACATCAAGGAAATCGCGGATGTGAACGACCATTCCGGCCGCGAGCATAAGTGCCGGATCGTGGTGGACCTGAAGCGCGATGCCGATCCCAATGTCATCATCAATCAGCTCTACGAGTACACACCGTGTCAGATCACGGTGTCGATGATCAACATCGCCCTGGTGAACAGGCAGCCGCGCACGATGGGATTGAAGGAACTGATCCAGCACTTCATTGCCCACCGCAAGGAAGTCATCATTCGGCGGACGAAGTTCCTGCTGAAAAAAGCGCAGCAACGCGGGCACATCCTGGAAGGTCTGATCTTTGCGGTGTGCGACATCGATGAGGTGGTGCGCCTGATCCGTTCGAGCAAGACACGCGACGAGGCGATTGAAAAGTTGCGCAAGAAGGCATTCCGGATTGCCGCCGATCATCCCTATGCCGCGCGGATTCCGCATGCCCTGATGGCACGGGTGGAGCATCGGCCGCACTCGCTCAGCCAGGCACAGGCCGAGGCCATCGGCCGGCTCCAGTTAATTCAGTTGGTTGGTCTGGAAATCGAGAAACTGGTTGAGGAGTATCGCCAGGTCGCTGAAGAGATCGAGGGATATGAGCGGATTCTGGCCGATGAAGGCCTGGTGATGGACATTATCCGCGAAGACACCTTCGAGATCCGCGACAAGTATGGCGATGAACGGCGCACGCAGATCACCGGCGAGGTGACCGGGTTGAACATGGAAGATCTGATCGCTCGCGAGGATGTGGTGGTGACAGTCAGTCATGAGGGATACATCAAGCGGCTGCCGATTGACACCTACCGCTCGCAGAGCCGCGGTGGCCGCGGGATCAAAGGCACCGAGAGCCGCGAGGGTGACTTTGTCGAGCACCTCTTTGTCGCCAACACACACGATCACATCCTGTTCTTCACCAACAAGGGCCGGATGTACACCCGCCGCGTGTTCGACGTGCCGGAGCTCTCCCGAACCAGTGCTGGCAGAGCGATCGCGAACTTCCTGGAGTTCCAGGAAGGTGAGAAGATCGCCAATGTGCTGGCGATTGAGAGTCTCGAAAAGGATGAACATTTTGTCTTCTTTGCCACTGCCAAGGGCACGGTGAAGAAGACGGCGCTCTCGGCATTTGCGAACATCAACCGACGCGGCATCATCGCGATCGGGCTGGATGATGACGATACGCTGATCGGCGTGGAGATCACCAGCGGCAAGGACCATGTGATGCTGGGCACCAAGAGCGGTCTGGCGATCCGGTTCGACGAGAACGATGTCCGGGCGATGGGTCGGCAGGCCGGCGGTGTGACCGGCGCCCGCTTCAAGCGCAAGGGCGACGGGGTCGTGTCGATGCTTGTCTTGGCCGGTGGCAGCAATGAAGGCCATCAGGTGCTCACGGCGTGCATGAACGGCTTTGGCAAGCGCACGCCTTTGGAAGAATATCCGTGCAAGGGACGTGGCACGCGCGGCGTGATCAACATTGATGCCAACGACCGCAACGGCGAGGTCGTGGGCATGAAGGTGGTTCAGGAGGACGACGAAGTGATGATGATCACCGAGAAGGGGATCATCATCCGCACGCGGGCGAAGGAGATCCGCGAGACCGGCCGAGGCGCTTCAGGCGTCCGGCTGATCCGCATCGACGATGGCGATCGGTTGGTGGCGCTGGCGCGCGTGGATATCACCGAGACCGAGCACACGGAGTCCGCGGAAGGTGCGGTCGAAGCGCCGTCTGCGGACGACGATCCCGCTGCTCCCGCTCCACCGCCCGCGGTGGATGATTCGGCAGAGCCGGAATCCAAGGACGGTGAGGCGTAGTTCGTAGTGGGGGCGCAAGCCCCCACGCCATGCCAACCTATACGTGCCGGCTTGCGCCGTCACTACGAGCAGCGCAGGGCTTCACCGCTTGGGGCAGTGCTGAAGAGACCCTATGCAATGAGTTTCCCGGTCACTTAGTGCATGAAAACTCGGCCATATCCATCATCTTGCCTTCCCGCCGCGAGCGCTCCGCAGCGAATACCACGGCGTGGCTCTTGAGGGATTCCTGGGCATTGGCAACGAGGCGGCTGTCATCGCGGCTGTAGAGGGCGTCAATCCATTCATCGACAATCCGTTGATCGCCGCCACCGTGGCCACCGGGCTCAGAACCGATGTGGATCGCCGCTGAGTTGTTGTCTGCGTAGGTCTTGACGGTGACTGTGTCTTCCTCAAACCAGATCTCGCCGAGAGTGCCGTGCACGCGCATGTACCGCCCGCCGCCCTGTGTGAAGGCCGTCATGGTGAAGACGACGGTGATGTCATCCTCGAAAAGCATGTTCACCGTCTGGTGGTCGACAACGTCGTTGTCGCACTTGTAGACGCAGCGGCCGTATGGGCCGGTGCGAATGGCTTCCATGTGCGCTTCGGCAGAGTGGTCAGTGGAGCACGAAGCCGCCGGCCAGTGGTTGCGGTTGCCGTAGACGTATTGCTTGATCGCCGAATATGCACAGGTCCGCTCCACCGGGCAGTCGACGCAGCGCTCCGAGGCGCCTTTGGGCGCATTCTTTTTCGTGAAGTATGACAGTGATCCGAATGACGAGACCTTCAGACACTTGCGATCGATGATGTACTGCAGGTAATCGATGTCATGGCAACTCTTGGCCAGCAGCATGAAGGAGGAACGCGACTCATTGCCCCAGTTGCCGCGAACGAAACTGTGGGCCTGATGCCACCAGGCGACCTGTTCGGTGAGATTCACCGACATGATCCGGCCGATCACGCCGGAGTCGATCACTTCCTTTACCTTCGTGAAGCCCTTGATATAGCGCAGCGAGTGGCATACGCCGAAGATGCATTTGCTCTTGCGCTGGGCAGCCTCAATTGCCTGGCAGTCCTTGAGGGTGACGGCCATGGGTTTCTCCAGCAGCATGTCATAGCCCAGTTTCATGCAGGCAAGGGCCGGGTCAACGTGATCTCGGTCCATGGTGCTGATGCAGACGGCATCGGCCATCTTGGGCTGCTTCACGAACTCCTGCCAGGTGCGGAAGACCATCTTGGGCGACAGCTTGTATTTCTCGGCGAGCTGTTTTCGCACGTCGTCGCGCGGTTCGGCGATCGCGCCAACCACTGCCTTGGGAGCGGCAGCGTGAAACATCTCCAGGAATCCCTGACCTCGCCCGCCACATCCGAGTACTGCGATCTTTTTCATGGGTTTGTCCCTAAAATACGGCCGGCGACGAGTCGCCGGCACCAATGCGATGATGAATCACCGCACTCCAGACTTCAACGACGCCTCGATTGCCGCGCATGCTACCACGCACTAAGTCAACACTGTCGGCGTCAACTGCTTTCTGGCACTGTTATTATCGAAGAGAGCGCGTAATTCAAGTTTCAGGAAGAGCCCGGTGTTTTCTGGTTCACCGAATGGTTTGGCCAGTTCGGGCAGCGCTCATCCGGATTCGGTGCTGCCGGGATGCCGCTGGGCCGGTATGATCGGAGGCATGAGAGTGCTTCCGTTGGCTTTGCTGGGGTTGCTGCTTGGCCTGACCACGGGCGGCTGCAACCAGTCGGAGTACGCCCAATCGTTCCATAGTTCGATGGGGATGCCTCCGCCGGCGCTGACCGAGTACCGCAACATGAACCTGGTTGCGTTTGCGGGCAGGCCGCGCATCATCGCGTCAACTCTGACTCCAGAGGAGCAGATCCAGTACCTGGAGGAGGGCTGGGTGTCGCTGGGCGAGTCGAGTTTCTATGGCCCGTTGGAGTCCGATGGCGCACTAACCGACCAGGCCAGGAAGGTTGGCGCCGAGGTTGTGCTGCTGTCTCGTGTGCTGGGGCAGAGGGTGCAGGGAGCAACGCCGTACACGACCTACGAGCCGGTGTCCGTCTATCGATTCGGCGGCCGCCGGGCAACGCGCGTGGAGACGGCATACGTTCCGCAGACCTCGTACATGCCTTACGCGGAGAACTGGTACGCCCAGCGGGCGATCTACTATACCCATCGAATCGAGCCACCCGCGTTTGGGGCGTTGCCGCGCGAGTTGAACGTCGACGATCGCAAACGCCTGGGGTTCAATGCGGGAGTAGCGGTCATCTGCTGCGTGCGGAATACGCCGGCATGGAACGCTGGGATCCTGCCTGATGACGTGATCGTGAACGTTGCCGGGGTGCAGATTGGCGGACCGGATGATTTGCGCAACGCCGTTCTGCAGAACGCGGGAAAGACTGTATCCGTCCAGTATCTGCGCGGCGGAGAGAAGCGCACGGTCTCCGTGACGCTGGGTGCGAGCAACTCCGGTGAGTAGACTGCGACATCACGGACAGTGACCACTTGCACGACCCGCCGTACGAGGGAATGCGGCCGGACGGCTCTGCCATTGCGGCGTCTTGGCTCCAGGGGCGTTCTAAAGCCGGCGCGAGATCATAGCGGCGGACGCGAGGGGATAGGTGTAGAATGCCGTGCGATAAGGAGGCATGCGTGGCTACTGGAGCTTTGATGCGGTCATCTTCGGATCGGATGCTGGCAGGTGTGTGCGGAGGCATCGCCAGGTGGCTGGGGTGGGATGCCACGGCGGTGCGAGTTGCGTACGTTCTGTTGAGCATTTTTTCGGCGGCGTTCCCGGGGATACTGGTCTATCTCATCCTTTGGGTTGTCATGCCCAAGGATCGGTGACAGGTACTATTGGTGCCGTTTGAGATGGTATGGTGGCATGCCGTTGTGTTTTGCGCCCATGTCCGGGGTCGGTGGCCCGGCAAGCTCATCCTTGGGGCAAGTCGCCGATACCGTCGATGGTCGGCGCTTGCCCACCACGGGTGAACTTCACATACCGGCGCGCGTAGAATCGCACGTGTGTGTCGTCAATCATGCACGCTCTGCCGTAGCGCGGACGCGTGTTGTTTGCGGGAGCTTCCATGGCCGATATGACCGAGGCCAAACAGGACGGTCACTCAAGACGCTGGGTCGGTTACATGCTGGCGGCGCTGGTGACAGCGCTGGGGGCGCTGGCGTGCTGGACGTTGCCCCAGGTTCTGGAGCCCACTCCGTACCTGGCGTTCTATCCGGCCGTTGTGGCGGCGGCGGCGTTCGGTGGGATGGGGCCGGGACTGCTCGCGGTCGTTGTTTCAGCCCTCTGCGTCGAAATGGTCTTCGACGCGACCCCGGGAACCATCGAGTGGACGAACCCGGTGGCGATGGGTCAACTGGCGATCTTCCTCGTCGGAGGCACGGGCGTTAGTTTGATGGCCCACATGCAGCGGACAGCGCTGACTCGCGAGCAGCGACGGCACGAGGAACTGCGAGAAAGCGAGCGGCGGTTCCGGACGATGGCCGATGCCATGCCGCAACTGGCATGGATCGCCCACAGCGACGGCTACATCCACTGGTACAATCGCCGTTGGCACGAGTATACCGGGACCACGCCGCAGCAGATGGAGGGGTGGGGCTGGCACAGTGTGCATGATCCACGCATGTTGCCCAAAGTCCTGGGGCAATGGCAGGCATCGATCCTCTCTGGCGAGCCATTCGAGATGGAGTTCCCCCTGCGCGGAGCTGATGGCATCTTCCGGCCGTTCCTGACGCGCGCTCAGCCATTCAAAGACGCCCAGGGACGGATCGTGCAGTGGTTCGGAACCAGCACTGACGTGGGCGAGTTGAAGCGGGTGGAAGAAGCGCTACTCAATTCGCGGCAGATGCTGCAGAACGTCCTGGATCATTTCCCGGGCGTTGTTTTCTGGAAAGACCGCAACTCCGTTTTCCTGGGCTGCAACAAAGCCTTTGCGCATGCGGCAGGGCTGGATGACCCGGATGCGCTGATCGACAAGACGGATTACGACCTGCCCTGGGCCCACTTTGAAGCCGATGCCTACCGTGCCGATGATCGCGCAGTGATGGACGGCGGCGTGCCCAAGCTGGGCATCGTCGAAACGCAAGTGCAGGCGGATGGCAGCGTCGTCTGGTTTGAGACCAACAAGCTTCCTCTACTGGATGCGGCGGGCAACGTGATCGGCGTTTTCGGCACTGCCAACGATATCACCGTGCGCAAGCGTGCCCAGGAGAGACTGGCGAAGCTCAACGCCTGTTGGCTCGCGTTTGGTCCCGATGCCGACCAGAACATCAACCGCCTTGTAGCCCTGTGTGGCGAGATGTTGGGTGCCACCTGTGCGCTCTACAGCCGGCTTGAAGGTGGCCACCTGTGCGCGCTGGGACAATGGAATGTTCCTGCTGACTTCCTGGCCATCGATCTGCCGGAGGGCCACATCTGTTATGACGTGATTCGCGACGGGCGCGACGAGGTGGTATGCATCCGCGATCTTCCCGCGACGGCGTATGCTCGGAGCGACCCCAATGTGGGCAGGTATGGACTGCAGACGTACTGTGGCAAGGCGGTCCAGGTGGGTGGGGCGATGATAGGCAGCTTGTGCGTCGTATATACACAAGACCGTGTCCTGGACGAGCAGGAACAGGCGTTGCTGAGCATGACGGTATCGGCGATCAAGGTGGAGGAGGAGCGCAAGCGGGCCCAGCAGGCGCTGGCGGCCGCCAAGAGCGCCGCTGAAGAAGCCAGCAGGGCCAAGGATCACTTCATCGCCGTGCTTTCGCACGAGTTGCGCAATCCCTTGAACCCTGTGCTGGCAACCGTTTCCATGCTTCAGAAAGACCGGCGATTTGACGCCGATACCAGTGAACAGTTAGAGGTCATTCGCCGCAACGCGGAACTGGAAGCCCGGTTGATCGACGATCTGCTGGATATCACGCGCATTGAGCGAGGCAAGATCGTATTGGATCGGCACAGCGTCGAACTGGGCACCGTCATCCGTCGGGCCGTCGAAGTCAGCAAGCCCGACATCGAGGCGCGCAAGCTCGACTTCAGCATCGACATGGGATCGGCCCCGTATTGGGTGGATGCCGATACCGCACGCCTGCAACAGGTCTTCTGGAACCTGATCAAGAATGCTGTCAAGTTTACGCCACCGGGCGGCTGCGTGGTGATCCGCTGCCGTGACGACGCAGATGCGCACGTAATCGTCGAGGTCAAAGACAGCGGCAAGGGCATCGAGTCGGACATGCTGCCGCGGCTGTTCAACGCATTTGAACAAGGAGAGCGGCAGACCACGCGACAGTTCGGCGGCCTGGGTTTGGGGTTGGCCATCAGCAAGACGCTGGTGGACTTGCATGGGGGAACTCTCGTCGCCAGCAGCGAAGGCGCCGATAAGGGGGCGACGTTTACAGTCAGGCTGCCGCTGGTGCCGGCGGGGGCGGTGGGTCCCGAGCCCCCTGAATCGCCGATCTCGCCGCGGCCGGTCATCGTCGGATCCTTACGCATCTTGCTGGTGGAGGACCATGGCGACACGGTCAAGATCATGAAACGGCTGCTGGCGGCCCACGGCCATCAGGTGCAGACGGCCGGCGACGTGGCAACGGCACTGAAACTGGCTGATGAACAGACGTTTGACCTGCTGCTGAGTGACCTGGGGCTGCCCGATGGAAGCGGCGTGGATCTGATGCGGGCGATTCGGCGGCACGGTTCGAAGCTGCCGGGCATTGCCCTGAGCGGCTATGGCCAGGAGAGCGACATCCAGGAAAGCCGTGACGCCGGCTTCACCGCTCACCTGACCAAGCCCGTGGACGTCTGTTGCCTGGAACGGACGATTGACTCGGTGGTGCAAGAGAGCAAGTCGCTGAATCCGGATCAGTAGGCGCGCATAGGGCCAAAGAAGAAGCCTGGACAAGGGGCTTGGTGGTCGCTTGCCCAGGCTGGTTCGTTCCGTGTGGCGGCTTGGAGCTACGTCTGACTGGCACGCAGGGCCTGATCGAAGTCAGCAATGATGTCATTGACATCTTCGATGCCGACAGACACGCGGATAAAGTCGGGGGTGACGCCGGCTTTGGCCTGTTGCTCGGGCGAGAGCTGCTGGTGCGTGGTGCTGGCGGGGTGGATGACCAGCGTCTTGGCGTCGAGGATGTTGGCGAGGTGACTGGCGAGTTTCACCGAGTCGATGAATTTCTTGCCGGCTTGGAGGCCGCCCTTGATGCCAAAGCCCATGATCGCACCGGCGCCGATGGGCATGTACTTGCGGGCTCTCTCGTAATCCGGATGCGAGGGGAGGCCGGGGAAGCAGACCCAGGAAACCAGCGGGTGTTTCTCCAGCCACTTGGCAACCTGCAGAGCGTTGGACGCGTGCGCGCGAGCGCGTAGCGGCAGTGTCTCGACGCCCTGAAGGATTTGCCAGGAGTTGAAAGGCGAGATGCAGGCGCCCAGGTCGCGCAGCAGGCCGGTGCGGATCTTCAGGACATAGGCGAGGCCGGGCGCGACGGCTTTGTCGTGGTGGCCGAAGGCATCCCAGAAATTCACGCCGTGGTAGGAGGCATCAGGCTCGGTGATATCGGGGAACTTGCCGGCGGCCTTCCAATTGAAGTCGCCTTTCTCGACGATGCAGCCACCCATGCTGGTGCCGTGGCCGCCGATGATCTTGGTCAGCGAATACACGACGATGTCAGCGCCGTGATTGAAGGGGTTGAACAGCGGCGGGGGGGTGACGGTGTTGTCGACGACAAAGGGGAGGTTGTGCTTGTGAGCGATATCGGCGATAGCGCGGAAATCGTCGACGTTGCCCTTCGGGTTGCCTATGGATTCGGTGTAGAGCAGGCGGGTGTTCTTGTCGATGGCCTTCTCGAAGTTTTCGGCCTTGGACGAATCGACAAAGCGGGCCTCAATGCCAAATCGCTTCAGCGGCGAGGTGAACATGGTGTAGGTGCCACCATAGAGGTTGCCGCCGGTGACGATATTCTGTCCGGCCGAAGTGATGCAGGCGATGGCGTAGAAGACGGCCGCCTGGCCGGAGGCGGTGCAGACGGCGCCGGTGCCGCCGAGCATGGCGGCGAGGCGTTTCTCCAGCACATCGGTGGTGGGGTTCATCAGGCGGGTGTAGATATTGCCGAAGGCGCGCAGCGCGAAAAGGTCGGCGGCGTGCTGAGAGTCCTTGAAGACGTAACTGGTGGTTTGATAGAGCGGCAGGGCACGGGCGCCAGTGGTGGGGTCGGGAACCTGGCCGGCGTGCAGGGCGATGGTATCGAGTCCGGGCTGTTTTTCGGGCATTGCGTGATTCTCCTGTTGAATTTCCCTGTAGGGTCAGTTGGGCAGATTCTATGCCAGGGATTTCTCAAAGGCGACCAGATTGTCGGCATGGGTGGAATCCCAGCGGATGCCGACAATGTCGTAGCCGACTTCGATCGCAAAGTGGATGAACTCGCGCTGGTGGTTGAGGCATTCGCAGCGGATGTATTCGTATTCGTGGTCGCGAGCCCAGGCCTGCTGGGCCTCTTGCAGTTGGCGGGCAACTCCCTGTCGGCGCAGATCGGGAACCACCGCGCCCAGCCAGTGATAGAACATGCCGGGCTTCAGCTCGAATCCCATCCAGAAACCGACCGGCCGGCCATCGATGCGGGCCAGCAGCGTCAGTACGTTATGGCGGCCGAGGAAGCGGCGGTGGAAATAGCCCACATCATAGCGCGGCCGGAAGATGGAGTTGTAGAGCTCCACCGCATGCCCAAGCATGTTCTCGTCCGCGATGATGATGTCGGTGTTGGCCACGTTCATCCAATCTATAGCAGGCCCGGAAGCGCAAGGCGAATTTGGTCCTAAGAAGCCGATCGCCACCCGCGGAGATTGGCTCCCCTGGCCTGTTCAAATCTCTATTTCAGCATTCCCGTCTGGCGGGCGTAGCTGAAGACACCGCCGGCTTCGATGATGGGCAGGACATCGCCAAGGGGGCGAAGGTCGTGCTTCTGGCCGGTGGTCTTGTTCAGGAGATATTGCTTATCCAGGTGGACTTCGAGCTGGTCGCCGGTCTTGATCTTGTCGACCAGGCGCCCGATGGATTCAACCGGGACGATGTAAGCGCCGTTGATTGAGTTGCGGAAGAAGATGCGGGCATAAAACTCAGCAATGACGAGCTTGGCGCCGGCCTCCGCGAGAGCCAGGGGGGCATGTTCGCGGCTGGAGCCGCAGCCGAAGTTCTTTCCACCGATGACGATGCTGTAGTCGCTGGTGAACTCGTTCGGACGAGTGAAGCGGATGTTGCCGTCGGGCAGGCCGGACTGGCCTTCGGGAACGCCCGAGAGGGCATATTTGCCGAACAGCTTGCGTTCCTCAGGAATGGTGGGATCAAAGGACAGATAGTGCGCGGGGATGATCTGGTCGGTATCGATGTTATCGCCCAGAACAAACGCCTTGCCGGTAATGACGGTCTGCATAGTTGCTTATACCTCTGTATTCGATGCCGAAGCCCTGCAATATAGACGGATGAACGGCCGGACACAATGCAGGGGGCAGGGGCGCAGAGCAATCGCATTTGGCCCATTAGTGGCACGATCCGCCCTCGGCCGTAGCACTGCCGCCGTGGCGAAGCCGCGTCCTTTGGCCAAATGCGATTGCCCTGGGCAGGGGCGTGGCTGCTTGGGGGTGCGTGATACTTCAGACGACGTGCGGAGTCGCCCTCTTCGTACTCCGGTTTCGCCGAAACCGGAGTCTTTGGAGCAGCCTCATCACGTGAATCGCCTTCCACGCCCGTTCCCTCCAGTCCAGCTTCAAACGCCTGCCCTCACGCTCTCTGTCGGCGAAACCGGCATACTGTCGTGCGAGTTCTCACCTAAAGCGTCACGCACCCGCTGCTTGGGTGTGACAATTGCCTTCGCTCAGCACCAGTGGCACGTGCCGACGTCTCGGCCGTGAATTACCTCATCGAAGCCGGAGCCTGGGCGGCCGACCAGACCGGCGGCAACCTCGGTGTCGACCTCGGCTTCGTCAACGTGGGCTTCTACAACCACGATGGCCACAAGGGGATGCAGTTCGGTGCCTTCGGTGGCGAGGTCCGCGACGACCTCTACCATGGCAACATCGACACCACCTTCGGCGAGCATTTCGGCGTGGGCATCAACGGATACGCCTCGGTCGGCGAAACCTACATGGATGATACGTTCAGCGCCTCCGGCTCGATCGGGCCCCTCAATGGCTCCATCGGCTACAACACCGCCGGTCACTACTGGACGGGCTCGGCCGGCCTCAGCGTCATCCCCTTCCAGGGAGCGGTGAACTACAGCGCCGGCTACGGCTGGAACTTCGGCCCCGGCGGCACCCACAGCGGCATCAACCAGGGCGTCACCATCAGCGCCCCGGGCACCGCCTCCGCTCTTGGCTACGATGGTTACGCCAATGCCGCCATCGCTGCCCGTTCCAGCGACTTCGGCAGGTTCGCGCTGGATAGCACGTATCTGGTTGGCTCGTGGGGCGGTCGGCCCACAAGCTTCACGGACACCTTGCTCATGGGCCAGCCCCTGTACGACCTCAACCCCGCCGGTGCACTGGGTCTGAACGGCAATCCCGCCTTCATCCCCACCTGGTCCGAGGCGCTACAGCAGCGCATCAACTACAACAATAGCCTGTGGACGATCGCAGATTCGCCATCCGTCTCGACGTTGCCTGTCCCGCAGGCCCAGGCTTACGCTACCTCGCTGCCAGGAATTCCGGCAGATGCCTACACGAATAGTTCCACCTATGACTGGGATCCGGAACTTCTTGAGGACATGCGACAGCAGTCTGCCCAACTGACCGGCGGCATTTCCTCGCTCTTCGACGGCATCAGCCAGGGCGCTGCGTGGGCCAACGGTATGATCAACCAGGCGGGCGAGCAGTTGGTTAGCGGGGACAACATACAGAACTATGGCGGGCCTGACGGCGAGATCCATTATAGCAATGACTGGTCCGACACTTACGGATCATCCTCGTCGTACGACAACAGCTCGGCCAGTGATGGCCTGTATCTGGGTTATCGTTCCCCGGCCGATATTCCGAGTCTCGGTGACTTTGGTGGCTTCCACCTCACGCCGACCAGCAGTGATATCCAGCAGAGCATTAACACCGATATAAAGCTCTACAGCGGTTGGCAGGACCGATCTTGGTCCGATGATATGCGCACGGCTGCGGCGAACCGCATCAGTGATGATTCGTGGGGAACGATCTCACTTGCCGACGCCAGGAAGATCATCAAGGAGATCTCTTCGCATCCTGCCCCACAGGCTGCTGGCAGCGAGCAACCGAATCCGCTGATGGGTGCCGGCCCATTTTCGTACGATCCCATGAACATGAACCCGTCATGGAATCAAGGCGCGTTCCTTGCTACTGCCTTGAAGTATGGTCCCGCGACGGCGCAACGGATGCAAAATGAAGCGGATATGGCATCGGTGGCGCCGATGATGAACGATATGGCGGCGATGCATGAAGCGGGGCTCGGACCGTGGGACACCCTCACATTGTCGCTTGCGAGGCAGACGCCGATCCTGCAAAGCGTGATTGCTGGCACAGAACTGTATACTGGCCTGTCGTTATACGGTGCGAACATTGGTCAGGATCTGAGTCTTGGCGGCAAGGCCGGCCGTTGGTTCACGATAGGCGTCGATTCCGTGACAGCGGGGCTGAGTCTGACTGGCTTGCGCTTAGGTGGAGCCGCCGCAGAGAATGGAATGTCCCTCGCGGCGCGTCAGGAAATGGTCGCTGCCCGAACAGCCGAACACGTTGCACTCCGTGGGGAAGCCGCAGATCTCTTGTATCAAGCCCGTGCTAGTGGTATGACGCCGACACTGAGGAACGATCTTCGAATGGTTGGAGCAAATCTTGGTTGGGCAGAGGAATCGCAGATGGTCCGTCTTACCGGGCAGGGCACACGAGCTTGGAGCCCGGCGGAGATCAGCGAACTGATGCAAAACGGAGGAGTGGACGGCTACACGCCACATCACATCAATAGCGTCGCTCAGAATCCTTGGTTAGCGGGCAACGCCAACAACATCCAAATTGTGGAGCGTTGGACCGAGCACGGCTTGATACATGGGGGAAACACGCAGATACCGACACAAGGTCCGTTTATCAACCGATCTCAGATGATGGTCGACTGGTTGACGGGGAGGTAATCCCATGAAGCTTGATATGAAGGATGTTCGCGTTGGCGATTGGGTATACTCCGATTCGCCCGGGATTTGGAGGGTCTTTCGTATTCTGGAGAGCACTCAAAGACTGAGGTTCAATCTGCAGGAGCGGAAGCGCGTGGACAGGCGGCGGCTGATATTCAGCAAACGTCTAGTTGATGAGTCATGGAAACCTGCATTTAGTGCCGAGTTGGCTACTGCAGAGTTTGTGCGCGCTCTCTCCAATGACGATAGAAGACGCCTTGAGGAGTTCATCGCGGGAAATCCGCAGACCCTTCAGGAGTTCGACGCGTTTCAGCCAAAGGGGATCGACCATGCAATGGATCTGCCACTAAACGTACCCACCTGTGTTGGCAAAGAAGGTATTCATCGCTTGATCTATGATGTGTTTGCAGACATCTCAGAAGTGGGATTGACCAACGACGAAATCCTCCAGCGGATAGCCGCGAGTGAACTGGCTGGCTATGCTCCGAAAACGATGCGCAACGCGACAATGCGATTCCTTTGCAGGGATCACGAACTCCGCAGCAACGTGTACGTGTTTCGGGAAGTCCAACTACTCATGATCTGATGGACCGAGTCCGAAGGACACGAGTGTCGGAGCACTATCGGAAAGCAGGACGTATCGGAAAGCAGGACGCAGTTGGATTCTGCGACGGCAGCCAGATTGTGTTGGCCTTGTGACCAGAAAACAGGACGCAGTTCGATTTGGTAGAGATCGATCAGTATGACCGATATACGTAGTTCCGCCGCCTTCGACATGGGCGGCCGTTCCGCTGATCACTCGGCTATTGGGAGAAAAAGCAATGAACCGTATCTCGCGGGGAGAATGAACCGGGACGTAGCTAGTTGGCAGTGATAGTTGACATTCTTGCCGCGTTCTGGCACAGTCTCAGGCCATGCCAAGACGACCTCGCGTAGCTCCGGGTGGCTGGATATATCATGTTCTGAACCGCTCGGCAGGACGGATCAAGCTCTTCCGGCGCGACAAGGACTTCGAGGCGTTTGACCGCCTGCTGCTGGAGGCGTATGAGCGCCTGCCGCTGTGCATTTACAGCTATTGCGTCATGAACAACCACTGGCACTTCCTGGTCCGGCCCCAGCGCGATGGAGAACTGACCGAGTTCTTCCGCTGGCTCACCCACACCCACGCCATGCGCTGGCGGGTCTCCCACCGCAGCGTGGGGTACGGCCATCTCTACGGCGGACGGTTCAAAGCGTTCCCCGTCCAGGGCGGGGAGTCATTCCTGAAGATCTGCCGGTACGTGGAGCGCAATTCTGTGACGGCCGGGGCGGTGACCTCTGCGGATGAATACCCATGGGGGAGCCTGTGGGTGCGGGCCCATGGCACGGCGGAGCAGAAGGCGATGCTGAGCCCTTGGCCGGTGGCCCGGCCGAGGAATTGGCTGGCACAGGTGAACGAGGCGATCACCGCCAAGGAGCAGGCGGCCTGGCAAGCCAGTCTTGAGCGGAGCCGCCCGTTTGGCGATGATGGATGGATGTCGAGGACGGTGCTGAGGTTGGGTCTGGAGCACACCATCCGTCGCGAAGGCCGTCCGGTACAGGCGAAAGGTTCAGAAAACGGGACATCCCACATTATAGCAAGATAATGGTACAACGAATACCCCACCTGCAGCGGCCCAGGAACTTGGCGGGCGGGTATATTCGCATGATTGAAAACGGATCAGCGACTGAATAGCTGGGTCCGCCACTCTTATATAGCTGAACGTGTTACCTAAGCTCCCCATTCTACCCAAAATCGTGAAAGATTTTGTGCCGCGCGCAAGTGCTTGTCATTCCTAAAGTTCCATTTTTTGCAGCCTCCAAATCACCCCTATATTATGGAGGACCTTCGTTTCCGCCTCCCCGACCGTCTCCGGCCGGAGTTTATCCCGATTACAGGGCCTGTCGATTTACTTGGAATGGCGATTGCTGGGGGCCCAAGAGAGTGCGCAGGGGCGTGGTGCTGGCGAACCGCTGGCCGCCATGCGCCCGGCAACGGGGAGAGAAGGCCGGGCGGAAGACTGTC
>CAIQIQ010000016.1 GCA_903871935.1 uncultured Phycisphaerales bacterium | reverse complement strand
GGCGAGCAGGACGATGGCGACTTCACGATGCTGGGCGACATTGGCCAGGGCATCGAGATCGCGTTGGACTTTGGCGCGGGCGGGATCGTTGGTGGCGGCGAAGAGCAGGTCGGCGTTGTCGATCAGGACCAGGCGGATGGTTTTGTGCTCATGGAGCAGTTCGGAGAGAGCATCCAGATCGTCGAGGGAGAATGGGGCATAGCGGCTGCGGGGCTCCTGGCCATAGACCTTGGGGAATTCACGATGGACCTTGGAGAGAATCAGGACTTGATCGGGATCGATGCCCAGGGCCTGAAGGCGAGGTTTCAGGACATCGTGTTGGTCGCGGTAGGAGATCAGGAGGACGGTGGGACAGCTTTGCGGGCCTGTCTCGTTGGGGATGATGATAGGGTCGGGGAGAGAGCCGTCGGGGTTGGCGGCGGGGTAGAAGGCCTGGCCGGTGGGGATGCCGGGTTGGGTGGCAAAGGCGGAAGCGAGATGGCAGGCGAGCTGGGTGAGGCCCGAGCCGGTGGGAGCGGCGACAAGGGAGAGACGGTGGCAGGGGAAGAGGTCGTGGAGGGCCCAGAGTGGAGGGAGGTCGGAGAGTTCGGCGACGGAGTCGAGATCGAGCTGGACGAGAGGCAAAAGAGCGGGCTGAACGAGCATGGGAACCCCCTGTGTAAATGACCAATGACCAAGAACCAATGTCCAATGAATGACCAAGACCCAATGACCAATAGGGGCAGCGGGCTTGGGCGGTATCAGGTTGTGGGGGCTGTCCGATACAGCCCTCTATATATCCCCCCGGTGTCGCGCTTTTTGCGCGCAGGCGCGCACCAGGGCGAGGCGTATTTGCGATTTTCAATGGAAAATCAAAGATATGTTTTGGAGAAAACGAGAAGATTGCTGTAAGTCGCGGTGCGCGCCTGCGCGACACATGCGCCCCACTCCATGTGTATAAGTCGGCCGGGGCGAGATGTAAGTTGAGGCTGCTGCGGGACTTGGAAGTGGCCGGGGCTTGTGGATGAGAAATTCTGGTGTGAGATGACCAGCTCGGCGACGGCATGAATTGCATTCTAATGCACAGTACTATATCATATTGTGCACTATGAACTCGGAATATGCCCGCAACACCTTCTCTCGCCAGCGCCTGGCAGACGCGCTTGTGCTGCAGAAGCGTGAACTGGCACAACGACTGGCTGAGTCCTATGTGCCGCGCCTGCTGCATGCGCCCGCTTGGGAGCAGGACAATCTGATTCGCGTGATTCTTGGTCCACGCCGGGCGGGCAAGTCATTCTTCGCTATCCACTGGATGAAGCAGTTTGGGGAGTTTGCGTATCTGAATCTGGATGACGAGGCTCTGGCCGGGCTCAGCGATTTCAACGCGGTACTTCCGGTTCTGAACGAGATCTATCCGGGTACGCGGAATCTGCTGGTCGATGAGATCCAGAATCTCTCCAAATGGGAATTGGTCGCCAATCGCCTTCAGCGCCAGGGCTATCGTTTGACCCTTACGGGCAGCAATGCCCATCTGCTCAGCCGGGAACTGGCGACGCATCTCACCGGGCGGCACGTGCCGATGGTTGTGTTTCCGTTTTCGTTCGCCGAGTACCTGCAGACGCTCGGGCCGATGCCGACCGGGGCCGAGGCGCAATCGCACGCAGCCGTTCACGCTCAGTCCGGCGGGTATCCTGAACCCCTGCTTCGGAAGTTGGACGCACACAACTACCTGATCACCTTGCTTCGCGCGATTCTCTACAAGGACATCGTGCAGCGATTCCAACTGCGTCATCCCCAGGGACTCGATAACATGGCGATGTATCTGTTCGCCAACATTGCCAGCGAATACTCGCTGACGCGCCTGACCGAAATCGCCCAGAGCCGAAGCGTCCACACTGTTGAGAAGTACTTCCGGGCGATGGAGGAAGCATTCCTGCTTTTCTCGGTGCCGCGGTTCTCCTGGAAGGTTCGCGAACAGGCCAGGTCCAACAAGAAGGTCTATGCCATAGACAATGGCATGGCGATTGCCGCGGGGTTTCGCTTTACCGCAAACCTTGGCCGGCTTTACGAGAACCTCGTGGCGATTGAACTGCACCGGCAGGAATTGGAAGGGCGGCATCGCCTCTACTTTTGGAAGAACCTTCAGCAGGAGGAGGTCGATTTCGTCATTCACAAGGGAACGCGAGTCGAGCAACTGATCCAGGTGTGCGCCGATACCGGTGCGGAGCGTACTGGTCAACGTGAAGTTCGCGCTTTGTTGAAAGGCTCACGCGAGTTGCGCTGCAACCGACTGCTCATTCTGACGGAAAGCGAGGAGAGACGGGAAACCGCCGCCTGGATGGATTTGCGCGGAGAGATCGAATACCAGCCGCTGTGGAAATGGCTCGCGGATGCCGGCCGAGCACGGTCATAATCCCTGAATCGACCGAGGAAGCTAATCACCAATCGCATTCATGATCTGAGTGAAATTGACTGCCCATTTGTCTTCGGGCACATCTTCGGTGATCCCGATGATGAAGTTGTTGCCGGGCTTGGCTTCAGCGAGCAGCCGCAACGTGCCATCGTGCACTTCTTGAGGTGAACCGAGGTGCCAGGCGGAGGGCCAGTTGATCCAGAGAACCTTGTCAGGCCAGGCTTTTCTTGCTTGAGATACGGATGGGCTCATACCCGGGTCGTAGGCTTCGATATAGTCAAGATTGGTCTGGGCGACCAGATCCATGATGGTCTCATTCTCAGCATCTAAATGAGTACCAATTAGCTTGCCTGTCTTATGGAGTTCTTCGGCAGCCTCGTTGTAGTTGGGGATGTAATACTTCTGGAAGTTCTCTCGGCCGACGATCTGCGGGACGACATTGCCGCCGTAGTTGCAGAACTCCAGAGGGCCCTTGGCGACAATCGGATAGATCTTTCGAGCCAGTTTTACCTGGGCATTGTACAGCTTGAGCATCTCATCCCGGTTGTCCATCCATTGCACGCAGAATTCGGCGGGATCGAAGAACGAACCTGATATGAAGCTCTGCAGGGGTTCCAGGGGCAGGCCGTCACGCACGGCAAAGTCATCACCCAGATCCGCCTGGAGTTTGGCAACTCTGGCGTAATCCTCGGTAACGATGGAATCTTCGATCATGAACAGAATCGTTTTATAGTCCGCAGGGGACTTAAAGAGATACTCGTGGGTCCAGCTCGTAAACCCGGCGGGTTCAGTCAGGAGAGACAAATCGCCAACCGGCGTATGGTAGATCGTTTTGACCATCAGCTTGCCGGATCGGTCGACGCAGCGGTGCTCTTCAAAGGTAACATTGGGCCTGTCGATTCGGTAGGAAGTGGTGCGTTCGATCAGACACAGGCCGCGGTTGCGCAGCTCGCGCTCAAGTGTGCATCGAGGCAGCTTTCCTGAGTAGACAGTAAACGGGGTTCGATCGGGTATCTCACCCTTTAGGACGTTCATTACACGACGGCGGGGCATAGGTTTCACGTAAATGCTCCTGTTTTGTGTTCCCCTCAGATCCGCTAAAT
>CAIQIQ010000015.1 GCA_903871935.1 uncultured Phycisphaerales bacterium | reverse complement strand
GCGGAAGTAGTAGAGCGTGGTGGGATTCAGCCCGGTGATCGAGGCGACGGTGGCGTTCTGAGCGGCCGTGGTGGTTACGACGTTCTGCGTGAAGGCGGCATCGGTCGCCCGGTCAATGGCAAAGCCGGTCTCATTGGCGGAATTATCCGCCCAACTCAGGTTGATCTGTGAGGAGTTGATGGCAGTGGCAGCAAGGCTGCTGGGACCAACGCCACCGCGGATGATGCCCCCGCCGAACGTTGCCACCCAGATATCCTTAGAGTTATAAGGGTTGAAGAAGACTCGCTCGGTCATGGCGAAGGGGAATGAGGGCACATCCACGATGTTGGCAGCGGAGAAGCCCGGAACCGTAACATCCGGAGCATAACGAAGGCCTCCACCCTCGCCCGTCAAGTACATCTCTTTCGTGGTCGGGTTGATGGTGATGGAGTCGATGGATATTGAAGACCTCCCAGGGCTGCCGGGAAGCCCCATCTTGGTCCAGGTGACTCCGCGGTCGGTGGTGCGGTAGAGATCGCCCAGGCCGTTGCCGTTGCCACCCCAGGCGTCATGCACGCCGGCATACCAAGTATTCTGGGTCGGGTCGGTGGGATCGATGGCCATCTCCATCGTGTACCAGTGCATGTTGGGACCGGTCCGGTCGACCCAGGTCGTCCCGCCGTCGGTGCTAACAAAGACGCCGCTGCTGTCGGTAAACACATTGCCGGACATTCGGCCCGAGTAGGTGGCGACCAGCGTGCCATCATTCAGAACCTGCACGTCGTAACCATGGCCTTGTGTCCGCGGTGGGTTGGCGAGCTTGGTCCACGTGGATGCAACGCCCAGGTTCAGGTTGCTGGTCACCCAGACACCGCCGTTGCTGCCCACACCATCAACCGCCATTGCGTACATGCGATTGGCATTGTTCGGATCGAGCTGGATCCAGATTATCGGCACGCCGAAACTGTGGATATTCGACCAGGTTGCCCCCTGATCGGCCGACACCACCACCGCGCCGGTCTGCCAGCTTGGATTGCAACTGGCATCAGTCAGGTGGGTGGATTGGTACATGTCGTGGACGTTGCTGGTTGCACCATAAAGCAGATTGCCGGAATAGATGGTCTTGTACAACGTGTTAACCACGACGCCGTTGTAGGTTGGATAGGTCCAGGATGTTCCACCGTCGGTACTGCGCCAGCCATCGATGTCCGTGTAGCCGGCCATGATGTTGGTAGGACTCGTCCAGGCGATATAGTGAACACTGGTGACGTTGAAGCCCGAACCACGATAGGCCTTGTGCTGCGGAGTGAACTGGCCAATCGGATTTGAATCGGCCTGCTGCTCATAGGTCTGATGCCAAGTGACACCGCCATCGCTGGTCACGTGGATCCAGCCCTCGGACATAATCGCCTTGCTGGCATCTGTCTGGCAAACAGAAAAGCCCCAGGCCGCTCCGCCATAACTCCAGTCGAAATCCCCGCCCTGTCCCTCGTAGCCCGTGGCGACGTTGGCGTTGGGCACATTGGGCGTGACATCCCATTGTCTGGTAAAGAACGTGTCCGCCCACGTGTTGCCACCATCTGTGCTCTTGAGCACCTGTGGCCGGCCATTGGGATCGCCGCCACCGGTATAGACGATGTTGATGTTGTTCTGGGCCATCGCGACGAAGTTCGGATCCTGATTGGGCGCCACCGCCGTGATTGCAGGGGTCTCATCAACCCAACTTCCGCCGACGTCCAGGCGATAAAGCCCGTTGTAGGTCAGGTCCGCGGGGCTGTAACCATCCCAGAAGTTGTCGCTGGTCGTCAGTGCCAGCAGCCGTACCGTGCTGCCCTGTTTGGCGCCGGTGAAAGACATCATGTTGGTATTGGCAGGCTGCTGGGCGGCCAGGGTGAAAGTGGCCCCGCCATCGCTGGAGGTCAGGAAACCCTTATTGCTGCCGACATAGACATTGCTGCCATCGAAAAATGCTCCGACCACAAAGAGATTACTGGAGGCATAGGCGGTAGTGAAACTGCTGCCCCCATTGCTGGAGTAGTACAGATTGTTTCCATTGGAAACCAGGATCTTCGTCGTGGTCGATAGATCGGCCGCCATCCAAACTGCCGCGCCGTTCGACCACCCGCTCAGCGCGGCCCAGGTGATTCCGCCATCGGTGCTTTTTACCGGTCCGCTGTTGGTGCTGGAGATATAGAGGATATTGGGATTGCTGGTGAAGCGCACCTGCGAGAGGGTACCGCCGTTCACGCCGCCAACGCTGGGATGGAAGTTCTGCATCTGCCAGCTATTGCCAAAGTCGCTGGAGTGATAGATGCCGCTCATATCAGAAGAGGCCCAGAGATCCCGGCCGTTGGGAGCGATGACCGGCGACAAGGTAGCGCCGCCGCCGCCGGGGCCCGTGGCGGTCCACAGCGTTGGCATGGCAAGTAGCACCCGCGCCTCCATCGCTTCGATCTGTGGCCGGGCCGTAGCAAGCCTCAAAGTCGTGGACCGGCGGCGGGACTGATGTGAGGCTGGATAACCGGTTACAGAGCTAAACAGCGGCATGTAGACCTCCATAGCAATGATGGCAATCTCAATAGCATAGTATGATTACCACGTAGGGCGCGGGTAATCCAACTCAATAACGTAGGATACATCACGGTCATCTACGCACTGCACGCATGCACTCGGAGCCGATAGCCTGCCGCGCAGGCAAGCTACCGGCCCCAGGTTTCTCACGGAGCTATCGCGCCGATAACGTACTGATATCCGTCCCGTCGGCAAAAGTCCCGGCTGCACTGGGCAGCACCCCGCCAAGGATGCCGCCATCCTGCAGCAGGGCAACGCTGCTGCTCAGGCTCTTGGCGCCGCCCTGGGTGATCGTACCGGTGGTGTGGCCAGTTTT
>CAIQIQ010000014.1 GCA_903871935.1 uncultured Phycisphaerales bacterium | reverse complement strand
TGCGCAAGCTCGCGCGCCGAAGCGTGGACACGCTGTTCACCGCAATCGCAGAAGCACTGGCCTCAATCAGTTCCACAGATGCTACTCACTACATGCTCCATCGCGGATATCCGCTACACTGATGTGCAAACCGCTCTAGCAGTGTGATTCTGATCGCCAACGAATGGCGGAGCATCAACCCCAAAGTCCCGGCGCTTGAGGATCGAGCGACCATTCTCCACTTTTGCCCCCCAACGAGGAGGTGCATCGCAAGGTGAGCCAGTGGTTTGACGATCCCGACGTGTATGGATCTCTGGGGAAACTGATGCCGATCATCCCATCGATTTCCATGTGCCACTACTGCAAAGGATCGCAATTGCGGCGGGCTGGCTTGGTCGATTGCCCCACGTCGAAGCTCATGCCCGCATCAGCTTCCGGAAGGACACCCCGGAGCGGAAAGAGGACCAAGTTCAGGAAGCTGTGGCGATCGCCTGGGTTGCCTACCAGAGGCTACTAGCACGTGGCCAGGGCGATCGGGCGTTCGCCGGTCCTCTGGCCGGCTACGCCGTCCGCCAGGTGCGTGCCGGCCGCCATGCCGGCATCCCCCAGGACTCGGCCAAGGATGTTCTCTCCGGCAACGCCCAGAGGAAACATCACTTTACGACGGCTACGTTTGGAGCCATCGACACTCTTCGGCTGGAAGATCGCAGGGCCTCCATCGCTGACCATGTCGCCTTTGTCATCGACTTCAGAGAGTGGATGGCCATGCAGAACCGTCGTCACCGGCGGGTGCTGAGCTGGCTGGCGGCTGGGGAGAAACCGGCCGCGGTAGCTGGCAGACTGGGCGTTTCACCCGCCCGTGTCAGCCAGATACGTAAGAAGTGCCAAGTGAGTTGGGAAGCGTTCCAGCCGGTGGATGCCTGATCTGCAGGCGCCGGCGCCGTGATCGCCTGGGTCGCGTGGGACATTCCCGCTCGACCCGGGCGGTCACGAGGTCCATTCAATACTGGGCGGGGCGGGTAACTCTTCTTTTAGCCATTGGCTTCCGTGACGGCCACGACGCTTTGGGTTTGCCATTGAGCCGGTTATTCCTCGTCAGGTTCACGTACACATTGGTGACTGGCACGGGCAGCACGGATAACGGATCGTTCACGATCAATGGCAACCAGCTTAAGACGGCCGCCAGTTTCAACTATGAGACGAAGAACAGCTATTCGATCCGGGTTTGCACAACTGATGGCCTTCTCGCTTAAGGTGGAGCACCATCTTTACTGCCAACATTGCCGCCGGGCTGATGGTCGGCCAGTTTGCCCGCTGGCTGCGTGCACTGCCCGTCGATGCCGATCTGATGCTGAACCTGCTGTCGAGCGAGCTGGTGGCGGCGGGATAGGCAAGCCGGTCACGTCGGCTGGTTGCGAGCTTGAGCGGGAGAGGTGCTCACCTCTATCGCTCCTGGGCGGTGGGGCCGATCTTTTTTTAGCTATCAGCTTGGCGGGGGAACGTCGACGTGGCCGCAGGTATCGGGGGTGACTCGCACGTATCCCCAGTAACGCTACCTCCAGCAGGCACGCCATCGGCCGGCAGACTAACCTTCCGGTTTTCGGCGTATCTATTAAATCCTTTAGAGATGACTTGACGTCAGATACGAGGGCTGGCACCCAGCGGCTTGGGCTCAGTCCTGCTCACTGCGACGCCTGGTCAATCACTGCCCGACCCGGCCCAGGGATGATGCCATTTGCCGCTTCGAGAACATGCGTTCGGCCGACGTCTAGCGCATCACGTCTGGGATT
>CAIQIQ010000013.1 GCA_903871935.1 uncultured Phycisphaerales bacterium | reverse complement strand
GGTAAGTGGGACCGGCAGCACCGACAACACCTCATTCACCATCTCCGGCAGCACGCTACAGACGGCGGCGATCTTCAACTTTGAAGCCAAGAGCAGTTACAGCATCCGCCTGCGGACGACCGACCAGGGCGGGTTGTGGTTCGAAAAGACCTTCATCATCGGGGTGCTCAATGTGGCCGAGGTCGTGCCGACCATCACGGGGATCAGCACCGACACCGGCAGCAGTGCCAGCGATGGCATCACCAGTGACCCGACGCTGCTGATCAATGGCACCTCAGAGCCGGGAATGACCATCACCATCTATCGCGGCGGCGTACTGGCCGGTACGACGTCGGCCAATGGATCTGGCAACTGGATCTTTGACTACACCGGCACCAGCCTGGGCGACGGAAGCTACAACTTCACGGCTACGGCCAGCGACACACTGGGCCACACTACGGCGGCGTCAGCGCCCTATGCCGTGACGATCGATGGAACGGCACCGGCATTGCCCACCGCATCGATCAATGATGGGGCCGCGCAGCGGTCGATGGTGAGGAAGCTCACGTTGAGCTTCGGCGAGAAGGTGGTGCTGGGAACTGGCGCGGTGACGGTAACGAATAGCGATGGCTCGGCGGTAGCGGACACCACGCTGCTGGTGAGCAACCCCACGGGAGATCAGAGGAACTATGTCCTGAGCTTCTCGGGCACCGGTGTGGTGGGCGGCTCCCTGCCAGATGGAATCTATGACCTTTCGGTTGCGGCCGCGGGGGTGCAGGATCTGGCGGGTAATGGACTGGTCGGCAGCTTCAGCCAGCGATTCCATCGTCTCTATGGCGACTACGACGGCAACAAGACCGTAAACAATGCCGACTACTTCTGGTTCAAGCAGACGTTCAACAAAAGCCTTGGCGAGACTGGATTCCTCGATCTGTTTGATTATGATGGTAACGGAACGGTCAACAACGGCGACTACTTCCAGTTCAAGAAGCGAGTCGGCGTCATTTACACGTACTAAAATAGGAGTCTGCAATGCGAAGTAAGGCGATGGGTCTTCTGGCAGGCGCGTGCGTGGCGTATTTCGGGAGCACCGGATTGGCTGCGGTGAGTTACAGCTATGTGACCGACTTCGCCAGCTACAACGTGTCTGGTGGATCGGCGACCGTCAATGTCTACCTGCAGGAAACCCTTACCGGCGCAAGCGTTACTCAGATCGGGGCCTCTGGAGCGTCCAGCGGGCTGGATGGAGCGGCCTTCAAGGTTCAACTGGACAGCGGCAACAGTGCGAAACTGCTTGACCTGGCTTTCAACCCCGCCTTCGACGCCGGCGTGCCGTTCAATTCCAAGTCGGTGACCTCTACGGTGGCCTCTCTGACGGAGAGCACGGGTTTCACCTCCAATGGTGTGGGCCTGAACGCCGATGCCCGAGTTTTTCTGGGCAGCATCACGCTGGGAAATGATCTGGGAGTGGGGCTGACGACATTCACGGTCTTGCCCTATAACAACGATGCGGGCAACATCATCTCCCGCCTGGGGGGTGGCGTGATGCTGGACGATCCAACACCGCCAGCATCGGCGGTTTTCACGGCCGCCGTTCCTGAGCCTGTCTTCTTCGGAATGATGGGTGTGATCTCGGGAGGGCTGCTGCTTCGCCGCCGGACCGCCGAGGCAGAGCTGGAGTAACCGCGAATTGAATCACGATAAAGAGAACCGGATCGACGCTATGTCGATCCGGTTCTTCGTTGGTGCATCTTAAGTATTCACCTAGACTTGTCGCACAAAACGTGGTAATTCGCTGATAGGGGAGTAGAGGCGCAGGTGTCATCGTTGAGGAGACGTCGATGCTGTCATTTCGCACCGTTATCGGTCATTTGGCTCCCAATCCATCCCGGCGCCGGTCCACGGCTTTGAGGCTCGCCACGGCGCGGCCGCAGATTGAGCCGATGGAGCCGCGAGTCCTGCTTGCCATGCCCACGCTGTGGACGGCGGAGGGTCCCGGCGGGGGCGGCGCCACCCTAAACCCCGTTATTGCTCCCAACGGCCAGGATCTCTGGGCCTCTTGTGACATGAGCGGCATCTATCACTCCAGCGACTTTGGCAATAGCTGGCAGATGCAGAACTTCCACGCCAGCACTGGCGGCGTGAACGGTGGCACATTCTCGCAGGTGCGCTTCACCAGCGATCCCAATACCCTCTACATCGCCAGCACCAACAGCGGGCCGGTGAAAAGCACCGATGGCGGCGTTACCTGGGCGTCATTGAGCGGCTGGTCGGCCGGAAGCGCCATTTGGATGGCGGCGGATCTGTCCACCACGACGAAGATCCTGGTCTCCAATGGGACCAATCTGTACTACTCCAGCAACGGCGGCACGAGTTTCAGCACGGCCTATTCCTCCAGCAGTCTCTTTGTCGTCGGAGCATTCTTCGATGGCAGCAATGTCTATGTCGGCAGCAATAAGGGTTTCCTGATCTCCAGCAACGGGGGGAGCACCTTCACTCTGGCCGCCCAACAGCCTGCCAATACGAACATGATGTCCTTCACCGGCGCCAAACAGGGCAGCACGGTGCGCCTGCTGGCACTGACGACCAGCAATTCCTCCTGGGATGAGTACAGCCCCGCGGACCTGAACTACAACGGGCTCTATCGCCTGGATGTGGGGGGGAGCTGGGTTGACAAGACCGCTGCCATCACGGCGGTGGCGCCGAATCAGGATCCCAACTTTGTCTCGATGGCGCAGAACAATATCAACATCGTCTATACCGGTGGCGGCGATCCCAATGGCCGGCCGCAGGTGCTCAAGAGCAGCAATGGTGGTGATACGTGGGCGGACACGTTCTTCACCCGGCAATGGGATGTCACGCCCAATGTTCCTAATGCCAACGTCGCCACGGGCTACGAGGGGCAACAGGGCGATTTTGACTGGAGCTATGGTGGAGCGGCCTGGGGATTCTCGGTGTGTCAGACCGATGCCAACAAGGCGATCATGTCGGAGGGCTGGATCCACGTGACCAGCGATGGCGGCGTCACCTGGCATCAGACCTATGAGCAACAGGCGGACTCCAACCCGATCGGCCAGTTCACGCCGACGCACAAGGCCTATCACGGTTCGGGAATCAATGTCACCAGTGTTCACTACATCACCTGGACGAGCTCCAGCAACATCATGGCCAGCTATACGGACATCGATGGCTGGCGCAGCACGGATGGCGGGGCATCCTGGTCCTATCCCACCTACAACGGCGTCGTGGTGAACACGTTGTACAAGACCATCTATTCCGGCGGCCAGCTCTATGGTGCGACCAGCAACGTGCATGACATGTACCAATCCACTCACCTTCTCGATGCCAGCTGCAATCCGAGCTGGCAAACCGGCGCGGTGGTGGTTTCTGCCGACCAGGGGGCAACGTGGGCGAATGTCCACAGTTTCGGCGTGCCGATCATCTGGATTCAGCTCGATCCCAACAATGCCAATCGCATGTATGCATGCGCAGTGGATGGCATTGGCTCGGGCGATGCGGGCGCGAAGGGCGGCATCTGGGTGACCAGCAACCTGAACCTGGGTGCTTCCTCCACGTGGACCAAGCTGGCCAATCCGCCGCGAACGCAGGGGCATCCGTACGACCTGCAGGTTCTGAATGATGGAACGCTCGTCGCCACCTACTCCGGCCGGCGCGCCGGCTCGCCAGAGGTATTCACCGACAGCAGTGGCGTATTCGTGAGCACCGACGGCGGGACAACCTGGATCGACCGCTCACATGCCAACATGCACTGGTACACGATGGAGATGGCCATCGATCCCACCGACCCGACGCAGAATACCTGGTATGCCGGGGTGCACGATGGCTGGAGTGGAACCGGCAACGGCCTGGGCGACCTTTACCGCACCACCAACCGCGGAGTCAACTGGACCAAGATGGGACTACCCGGCAGCCCCGGAAGGGCTTCGATATCCATCGACTCCATCACCATCGACGCAGCTACCAAGGCGATGTACCTGACCAGTGAGGGTGGCGGCATTCGCTATGCCCCGGATGTCACGGTGCCGGGATTCTCGGCGGCCAACATCGTGGATGTGCCCTCATTCCCGTTTGGCCAGACCGAGCGAGTATTCACAAACCCGTACAACTCTCAGGATATCTGGGTGGCAACATTTGGCGGGGGCATCATTCGGGGTGGAGTAGCGCCCGATACGCTCACGGCCACTGCAACCAGTTCGACGCAGATCAACCTGACGTGGGCGGACAATTCATCCAATGAGACCGGTTTTGCCATCGACCGGGCGACGGACTCGGGCTTTACCCAGAATCTGGTGACCACCACGGCCGCTCAGAACGCGACCAGCGCCTCGATCACCGGGCTTAACCCGTCGACGCCATACTACTTCCGCATCCGCGCCACCAATAGAGCTGACAAGTCGGCCAACAGCAGTTCGGCCAGCGCCACAACCTTGTCCGCCAACCAGACCCCGACCGACATCACCTTGTCGCCCAGCAGCATTGCCGAGAATCAGCCCTCAGGGACGGCGGTGGGTAGCTTCAGCACGGCCGATCCCGATGTGGGCAACACGTTCACCTACAGCCTGGTAGGCGGCACCGGCAGTACCGACAACGCTTCGTTCACGATCTCCAGCGGCACGCTACAGACGGCGGCGATCTTCGACTATGAGACCAAGAGCAGCTACAGCATCCGTGTGCGGAGTACGGATCAGGGCGGCCTTTGGTTTGAGAAGGTGTTCACGATCAGTGTGACGAATGTTGATGATACCGCCCCGACTGTGACGGGGGTGTATGTAAAGGGCTCCGCCTGGACTACCGGCTTCCTCTCGTTCCTGGCAGGTAATCTGAGTGGTTCCAGTTCCACCTATGGCTTTGCCATCCCGGTGGGGTCGGGAGACACCCAACTGCAGACGCTGCCCTGGCGCAATCTCAATCAGATTTCCATTGCCTTTAGTGAGGATGTCTCGGTTGCCCAGGCCCAATTCGTAATTGCAGGTTCAGTAGGCACTTACAGCGTTTCGGGCTTCTCCTATAGCTCGACCGATCATGTTGCGACTTGGTCGCTCTCGGCCGTCATCGGTGCTGATAAGCTCTATATTGCCCTTCCCGGCACTGGCACATCGCCGGTGAGGGATACGGCGGGGAATATCCTGGATGGGGAATGGGCCAACCCGACCAGCTACAGCCAGGCAGGTGCTACGGATACATTCCCCTCCGGCGATGGGGTGGCCGGGGGCGATTTCGCCTTCCGCTTCGATGTTCTGCCGGGGGATTCCACCGGCGGGAGCCTGGGCAAGGTGAATGTGGCGGATATCAATCAGACCAAGAGCCGCAGCAGCCTGCCGGAGACGACAAGCAGCTACCGGTCTGATTTCGATGGGAACAACCTGGTCAATGTTGCCGACATCACTTATGCCAAATCGAGGTCCGCGATCTCCTCGTTGCCGGTGGATCCGCCGGTGCTGCCGGTCTTTGGCGCACCGCTAATCTCGGGAAGTTTACCGTTGACCTCGGCTGTATCTTTGTTAGGCTACCTTCAACAGAAGAGGTGTACCTATGCGTAGAGTTCTTGGATTGCTTGGTGTAGCTGTCTTAGCCGCGTTGGCGAGTACCTCCCCGGGTGCCATCATCGCGCTTACGGACACAACTGGCGATCCGGCATCTGTCAGTGCTGCTCCCGGGACCTCCATCACCATTGATGCTGTTCTGACGCTGGATGCCGGGCAGGATGCATCGGGCATCGGCTTTCTCCTGCACTCCTCCCAGAACAATATTTTCACCATCACGGGTCGAACCGTGGACGGTGCGAACCCATTCACGGACCTGAGCAGCACGAATGCGGTGGTATTTGCCAACACCCCGCAGTTGAACCCGACAAACGGAGCGGATCTGGGCGGGTCTACGCCTGATGCCCTTAATCAGCCTGCGGCAACGTACCCCTTGTACACGCTGACGCTGGCTATAGCTGCAAACGCTCCGCAGGGAACATACCACATTACCGTGGCCAATGCCGTCTATACGAACGAGGCCTTCGATACCGTCGACATTGGCACGACGACCTATGACGTTACGGTGGTGCCTGAACCGGTTTCCTTCGGGATGGTGAGTGTGGTCTTGGGAGGTCTGCTCCTCCGCCGTCGGCCTGCCTAGGCAGTACTGTAGTATCGGCCATCAGAATCACGATCAAAAGAACCGGATCGGCGCTATGCCGATCCGGTTTTTCGTTTCGGGTACCGGGCCTAAGGGATTGGCACATCTTTGAACTCAAATGGCAGGTGGATTTCCTTGGTCTCAACCGGCAGTGTCCAGATGAGTTTTGCCGGTTTGCCTGGCGTCTGGCTGGGGCTGCCAAAGTGAAGCGTGAAGGTCAGGGAGTTTGCTGTGCCACCTGATCCACCAAATCCCATTTGAGTGTAGCGGTTGCCCTGGCTGTCGATGAGCTCAATGGCCGATATGCAGTTCCACATGTCCTGACGTTCCATGCCCTGCATCGGCCGCTTCGAGTTTATCGCCACTTGAACCTCGACCGTGTTCCCGACGGTCTTGACGGACTTGACCTCCACGGACATGGCAGGCAGGTCTTTCTTCTGCGGTGCGGCATCAATGGGCGAATCGATGCTCAGGGTATCCGATTTCGTGACGATGCTGGCTCGCATGTCGACCTTCAACCGCACCAGCTTCTTTCCGGCGTTGGCCGGGTAAGCCAGATTCAGAAAGAGGTGGCGGGCCAGCGATCGCGGTTGACCGCCGCCGCCTCCAAACATCTGCTGGTTGTTTGGTGGAAGGAAAGAAGCTCCGTTCTCGTCAACCGCTTCTGTGGCCAGCGCCTGAAGATTGCCGCCCAGATCCACGCCCGGGTCGGCCAGCAACATCGCCTGAATCCCGAAGGTGTTTGCGGTCTGATTCGGATTGGCGAAGCTGATCGAATAGCTCCGGTTCGCACTCATCAAGGCAAGGATGCACCCCTGGGTCTCTGCATACGGGCACTTGGTGATCGGCTCCATTCCCTGATCAGCGCTAAAGAGCTCTACTGTCCTGGGGATGCCTGAGAAGAAGTTTGGATTGAAGCGAACATTGGCCTGCTGACACATGTCGATGCAAACCGGCCAGAACCGGCCATTAACAATCTTCAACTCCACCGGATCGGCCTTGGTCCAGAGATTCTGACCCATCGGCTTGAACTGCACCTCGGCCTGCCTGGCCAGTTCCGCAAATGCTTCTTCCGGCGAAGCGGCTTCCAGTTGCAGGTTGATGGCTTTGGCGCCCGGCAATGCTTGCGGCTCGGCCGGTTTACTTTGGGCGAAGCACAGTGCGGCGGATGCAAAGGCAATCAGAACGGCGAGAGTTGATAACCTGAACATGATCCTTCCTTCCTGCTGCATATTCTAAGGAACTCACCCGGCTGACCACAAGCGAGAACCGCAGCCGACCCTATGGCGATGATGCCTGGATAGGCCGCACGGCAGGGAAACTGGTTTTGGAGTATACTGTTCGCGACCCTTGGCGGCTCAGAGCCGCCGAACCCGGAAAAGATCGCAGATTTCGCCGAGGCGGTTGGCGATGATTCGGGAGTTTGCCTCTTTCTCTTTTCGCGGAAGGTGACAGATGAAGACAGGATCTACGCTCGCAAGAATCGTGCTGTGTGTTGTCGCAGCGTTCCTTTTCCTCTCGGCGGCCGCATATGGCGCCGACCGCGATACGATTAAGGTCTTCTCCGACGGAAAGCTCGCCCCTGGCATCACGATCGAGCGCGGGCAGATAAAGGATGGGATGGTCGTTACCGACCCCATCACCGGGCAGTCGACGTTCACCGTCAAGGGCCTTGATATCGACATCGCCAGCAAGGACCTCGCGCAGGTGTGGTTCAAGATCGTGGCCACCGGTGGCAACGAGTACCAGCCGGGCTACGCCAACGTGCAGGTCTTCACCACCTCTGGCATCACCATTCCGATCGAGTGGTTCCCCTTCCGCGCCTACGACAAGAACGGCCCGAAGTACATGACCGAGTCCTGCGCCCGCTCGGCCGTCTTCGCCGAACATCCCGATGGCAGCCACTACGGGAAAATCACCGGTTTCGCCATCGCGACGAGCGCTCCCAAGGGCATGCACATCACCCAGATGGAGGTAAACATCGACAAGACGATGGCCGACCGCTACCCCGACGACCCCGCGCCCGACCCCAAGTGGAGCAGCGGCAAAATCCAAGACATCTTCGCCATCTCCGGCTCCGACCGCGTATGCCTCCAGGAGACGCAAAGCCCGCTTAAGGCCGGCAACTCTGTCTGGAAGGATGGCAAGGTTGTTATCTCGGGCGCACGCAATGAGATCATCCCTTTCCAGATCGTCATGCAGACAGCCGATGGCACCGACGGCGTAAACGACGTCAATGTCGTCTTCACCGGCGTGAAAAACGGCGATGTCGCGATCGACAATTCCAAAGCCGAGCGCCCCTCCGACCCCTACGACTACGTCGGCAGGTACATCCAGCTCTACCGCTCGCGCTACATCCAGTACGATAAGAATGCATCCATGGAACCTGGCCCGAAGGAAATGGTGGGCAAGTGGATCCCAGAGATCCAGCTCCCGTTCGAGGCGAAGTGGGGCGGCGCACGCTTTTCCATCTTCCCCAACCAGACCCAGAGCGTCTGGATCGACACCTACATCCCCAAGGAAGCGAAGCCCGGTCTCTACAGCGGCCAGGTGGACGTTACCGTGGCGGGTAAAACCATAAAGTCTCTTCCCGTCGAGCTCACGGTCTATGACTTCGCCCTGCCCAACAAGCCCTCCACGAACGCGATGATGTGGGGCGCGCCATCGGCCGCCAAACACGGCCTGAAGGAGGGCACCCCGGCCTACCAGAACCTGGAGGCCACCTATCGGCGCTTCTTCCGTCATAACTACACCGAGATGTTCAAGGGCATCGGCGCGGGCGTCACCGACGAGCAGCTTGCCGACGCTGGCGAGTGGCGTCTGAGCAGCGGCGAGATCTATACCCGCAAGGAGGGCTACGAGGGCCCCGGCTCCGACCTTCCCGCCTCTGTCATCTTCATCACGATGTACGGCGGCGGCCTCAAACCCTTTGGCGGTCCCGACCCCTACGGTGATGAGGCGAGCTGGCACAAGGGCCTGCTCAAGTATCAGCAGATCGTCGAGAAGTACGCGCCGGGCGCGATGATCGCGTGGTACGCATGGGATGAGCCCAGCCACGCCTTCTTCGGCGGAATCGAGGCCTTCAAGAAGTGGATGAATATCGTCGCGCCGTGGGTGCACTCGTTCAACGATAAGTACCATGCCAACGTGAAGGTATACTCCACCACCAACTACCAGGTCGCGAAGGACGTTCCCGCCCTCGACATGTACCAGGGCACCCGCGCGCAGGCCGCCGAGATGAAGAAGGAGGGCGATATCAACGTCCACTATAACGGCCCGCAGGGCCTGGCGTATCCTTCCGCCGCCCTTCGCATCGTCGGCTGGCAGGCCTTCAACGAGGACACGAGCATTTGGTGGATGTGGGCATGGAGCGACTATCAGCCCGCCTTTGACGAGTACCGCGATGCGTACAACTTCTCCAATCAATACGGCGAGGTCGGCGCCGGCGTCGGCATGTTCGTCTACCCCGGCACCGACGTCTTCATCAAGAAACGCAGCCCCGGCCTCGACGGCCCGGTTCCCGGCGTCCGGTTCTTCAACTGGCGCCAAGGCTTCATCGACTACGAGTACCTCGCGGCCGCCTATAAGATCGACCCCGCAGCAACGCTGAAGATCGCCTCGAGCATCGCGTCGGGCGCCAAGCTCAACCAGGGTCTGCCTAACGAGGGCACAAGCACGGGTCTCGTCACCGACAGCGAGCGTTATGCCGCGGCGAGGAAGGCTCTTGTCGAGATCATCCTTAAGGGCAAGACAGACAAATAGGCGCTGGTGCCATCGGTTGCGAGGTCGTCGCGGAATCAGCGGAAATCATCGTGGAAGGCGCGGTGAAGATAATGGCGTGGGCAAAGCGCAGAGCGGCGAGTGTGATGGTGGGATTATTGGCGGGCGCTGGTGGGTTGGCGGCTGCGGAGGTGACTGTACCGACTGACGGAACTCACGCGGTATCTACGCCTTCGCCCGCATCCACGCAGTCGACGGTGACGGGGCTGCCGGCAACGTTTGCGGTTGAGCCGATCGCACGGATCAGCGAGGCCGGGAAGGTACTGGAGTGCATCGGCGTTGTTCCTTCAGCGGATGGCAAAGGACTGCTGATCGCGGTTGCCCAATCCGATCCCGAGCAGGGACTGGAGGCGTACCAGGTGTATGCGGTCGATGCGGCGGGGAAGACGACGCAGCTCTTCCAGACGCCGGTTCCCAAAGGCCAGAGGCCTTTCGGCTTTGCCCCCGGCGAGTTGAGTTCGATGGTGGTCAACTCCCATGGTGAGCTGTTCCTGGCGGGGAGGTTCACGGTGGGCTACTCGACGATTCGCAAGGTTGGGATGAACGGAGAGGTGCTGCGCGAGGTGCCTTATACCGATGAGGCAACTGCGAAGATGGTGTCGCCGGTGATCAGGGGTATGGTAATGAACGGGGACGATGAATTCCTGACTATTGCGCAGGACACGATCCTTTACGGAAGAGATCTAAAAGAGAAATGGCGGCTTCCGGAGAGCTACAACGCAGCCCTGGCTGGACTGTACGACTCGGAACGGAAGCAGTTTGTCGTCGCGTATATGGGCGAGAAGATTACCGACAAACTTACGGACGGTTGGCACGTGCGCATGCGGGCGATCGATGGCAAAGGGCGATTGGTTAAGGAGGCGACACTTCCCGGCCTGGCAATTCGACTTGCAATGGCGGGCGGAGATTATCTGTTGTTTCGCGACATAGCGCGACCGATGGACAGGGAGAGCATGGAAAAACCTGACCGGTTTGTCCTGACGCGGCTGAATGGTGATCTGAAGGAACTCGACAGTCGTGCACTGGCGGAGATGCCTGTTCCCATGGCATCGCTCATCTTCCCTCTGCGCCTAGCGGCTCGAGCCAACGGCAATATCGTGGCGATCGGGAACGGGCGTGGCAGCTTGTTCGTCGGAGAGTGGGATCCAACGGGTAAGCTGGTGAGGAAGCAGGATACCCTCTGGCGTACCGCTATCGCGCGCCCACTATGGCTCGACCTGAACAGCGGTGATGCGAGGATTGTCTCGGGGGAGATCGGCCCCGGACACCCCGGGAAAGAGAGTGCGGCGATCCGCGTGGATTACCTTAGGGTGAGGTAGATTTCCCTGTTCGGCGAAGAAGGGCGAAAAAAGGGGACATTCCACATTATAGCAAGCTCCTGTAACCAATAGGCCTCGCCGCTAATCCCTGGACCAGCGGGGGGGTATGACCAGTAGGGCAATCCCATCAAGAAGAACATCGAGCAGATCCAGGTCGGAGTTCAGACAAGGAGTCAAACTCTATTCTTGTGGTCCATCTTCATGTGGCTTTGCCCGGTCTTCGTCTCTGTGTTCTGTGCGGTCTATGCGGAATAGAGACAGCATGACGACTACGGTGGGAGGGTGGGATGTGCTCCTTGTACATCCCTCGCCACAGCGCGGCCCTCCCGTATAATCCGCCCCTCATGACCAGCGGCCGCCCGACTTTCCGAAGCCATCTGACACTCGCCCTGTGCATGCTCCTGCACGCCTTCACCCATGCGTTCGTGGCGGCGCTGATCCCGCTTTACCTGCTCATCCGCGACGACCTTCACCTGGCGGGCGTCAAACCCGTGGCCCTGATCGTGTCCGTATATGGCATGGTCTATTTCCTGGCCAGCTATCCGGCCGGAATGCTGGCCGACCGCTTCAACCGCAAGATGCTCCTGGGCGTTGGGCTGATCGGAAACGCCTGCTGCATCCTGCTCATGGGGCTCACGCATCAGTATTGGCCTCTGCTGGGCCTGGGGATCATGGCCGGATTGTTCGGGACGCTCTTCCATCCCGCGGCCAACGCGCTGGCGCCCGCGCATTACCCCAACGCGCCGGGAATGGCTCTGGGTATCCTGGGGATCGGCTCAGGGGTCGGGTTCTTTGTCGGCGCGCAGTATTCCGGCTGGCGGGCGCAGACGCTTGGCCACACCATCGGTGGCCTCTCGCGCTGGCAGGTCCCATGCGTGGAGATGGGCCTGGCGGGGATCGTCTTTGGCGTCCTCTTTCTGCTGGTTGCTCGTGAGGCCCCGCACGTTACGACGATTCGACGCGACGCCGTCCCCATGCCGCGTGGCACCCGACGATTGACGCTCGGCATCGCACTGCTCTCCGGCTGCCGCGACTTCGCCGGCGTTGGGATGATGTCGCTGCTGAGCATCTATCTCCAGAAGGCCCACGCCTACGACCCCCGGCAGACCGGCTGGATCATCGGCGCGATGGGGCTCCTCAGCATCATCGCGACGCCGCTGGGCGTATGGGCGACATCAGGTCGGCGGCGGCTCCCCGGGCTGGCGACGTGTATGATCGTCGCAGGCCTGATTCTCGCCACGATTCCGATCATTCCGCTCGCATGGCTCCTGGTGGTGCTCACCGTGTTTTCGATCTTCCATTTGGGCAGTTATTCCATCAGCGAGGTCTCGGTGATCGAGCGCGTCGGGCCCGATGTGCGCGGGAGAGTAATGGGCCTTTACCTCACGCTGGCTGGAACCATGGGAGCGGTCGCGCCCTGGATCATCGGGTTCTGGACCGATCGTCTGGGAGCGCGCTCGAATGAGCCCGGCTCATACATCCCTGTCTTCGCTGTCCTCGCACTGCTCATGATGTTCGGCGCGACGGCCACGCGGCTACTTTCGCGACTCGGGCGCCCGCAAGCCGTCACCCCTCTCGATCTGGCGCAGGCGGCGCCGGAATCGGAGCCGCTGTAGGTTTACTGCCCGCCCAGCAGGCTCCACCCCATCCTTTCGGCGTTCCCCCTCGCCCTCTCCCCCGCGGCCGATGCTCTTCCGTAGGACGGGCGACCCCGCCCGTCAACGTAAACCGTCATCCACCACAAAGAACTCAAAGACCGCACCGAGTGGAAACCCGATGAGAGCCTGCCAGATATCAGTTCAGTTTGCCAGGAATGCCCTTTCGTCCTGTTCGCACTGAGCATAGGATAGTGCGGCACGTTCTGGAGCGACGATATGCCCACAAAATGGCGAGAACGCATTGAGAGCAGCCCTGAGGTCCTTGGCGGCAAGCCGCGAATCAAGGGAACGCGGATTCCGGCCAGCCTCGTGCTGGGCTACTTGGCCGCCGGGGCGACGGATCAGCAGGTCATTGAGCAATTCCCCGACCTGACCCGAGAAGATGTCCTGGCGTGCCTGGATTTCGCCAGGGATTTGGCTGAGTATCAAGTGGTGGCATGATGAGCCTGCGCTTGTTTGCCGATCACTGTGTGCCGATGCTGGCGGGGGAATCCAAGAGGGACGTAACTACTTATAGCTTCGATGGCTTCAGACAAGTATACTGCACACCATGCCAAGACAAGCACGAGTAGCGCCGCCGGGCTATGTGTATCACGTCATCAACCGCACTGCGGGAAAGCACATCATGCTGCGAGAAGATGAGGACTTCGCAGCCTTCGAGCGGATCATGCTTCAGGCCTACGAGCGTGAACCCCTGCCCATCCTCGCCTGGTGCCTGATGGGCAACCACTGGCACTTCGTCGTCCGTCCAACGAAAGAGGGCCAGATGAGCCGGTTCTTCCGTTGGCTGACGTTGACCCATGCCATGCGCTGGCGGGTGGCCCATCGCAACGTCGGTGCCGGGCACCTGTACCGTGGCCGCTTCAAGGCGTTCCCGGTGCAGACCGGGGGACATCTGCTGGAGGTCCTGCGTTACGTGGAACGCAATGCCCTCTCGGCCGATCTGACAAAACGCGCCCAGGACTGGCGTTGGGGCAGCCTGTGGGTCCGGCAAGAGGGTCCCAAGCCCTTGCGGGAGCTGCTGGCCGAGTGGCCGGGCGGCCGGCCGCGGGGGTGGGTAAACTACGTGAACCAGGCCCTCACGGCAAAGGAACTGGCCCGGCTGACCACCAGCGAGAACCGCAGCCGCCCCTATGGCGATGATGCCTGGACAGGCCGCACGGCCGGGAAACTGGGTTTGGAGTATACTATCCGCGACCCATGGCGGCCGACGACAGGCGGAAAGGAGCGGACGAAAGATCGTGGATCGGCGAAGAAGTAAATACATCGCCCTTGGATTCCCGCCCCAAGTGAAGCATGATGAATCTCAAATCACTTTTCGCGTTCTTGATGCTAGCTTCGCTGGTAGTGACAGTTATCGGCCTTGCCCGCTTTGGCATTGACCTATGGATTCACTTCCACGGCTCAAGTTCTGCAACAGCAAGCGCCGCGCTCGATTACCAAGAACTTGGGACAGTTTTGAGCGGAGTCGTCATGTCTGGTGTATTCTTGCTACTGTACTGCTGGAGGAAGCATTGAGGGGTTCGGAAAGGGGTCAGGACCTGGTCAGGAACCGAATAGCTGTGTCCGCCACTCTTCCAAACGCGTTACCTATGTTTCCCATTTACCCCAAAATATGGAAAGAATTCTGGCCGCTCCTAAGTCCCTGTCATTCCTCATCTTCCAAGATCGCCTCCCTCCAAATCGACCCTATATTATGGAGGACCTTCGTGCCCTTCGGCTATTTGGCAAGTGAATACCCAGAACGCCGGCCAGACAGGTAGGAGTTGCTTCCCAAGATGCACAACGATCTTGAGCACCTTCCATGTTCTGTGAGTTATCTTGCCAAATGCTCCGGATTGCGCACGCGAACCTGAGCATCTTTGTCTTCCGTCTTCGCCCAATGACCAGGGACGAATGACGATCACCGAACCTGCGCACCTTTGTCTCTTCCGACCAATGACCAATGACAAGGGACCAATGACAGTAGGGCCAGTTATCCACAATTACCTCGAATTCGCGCACCTCCTCCCCAATCTCCACCTAACCGCATGCGGCCACAGTACTTAGCGTATAGGGGGTACCCTCGCCGAGAACCTGCGCACCTCCTACTTATCCACAGTCGCTCTCGCCCTCACTCCCTCGTCCCCTCTCGCTCTCCGCCTCGCCTCCGCCTTCCCGAAAAGCGGGCACGCCCGTTGGGGATGCCGGTGAGAGCGGCGTTCCATTCCAGATAGAGCCAAGTAGAATGCCATCCCTTTTAGGAAAAGGTTAATCAGGAAACACCATGAAAGTAATCGTTACAGGCGGGAGCGGGCGGGTTGCCAAGGCCGTTTTGACAACTCTTGTTGAGCGCGGATATGAGGTGATCAACCTCGACCGCCGGCCGCCGGTCGACCGGCCGGGCAAGTTCATTTATATGGACCTGCGCCGGCGCGACCTGTTGCAGGGGGTGATGGAGCAGGCCGAGATGATGATCCACATGGGCGAGATTCCCGGTGCCCGCTCCGGCGTCCATACAGAAGAGGAGGTCTACGCCAGCAACTGTGCGGTGGGTTCTTTGGTCATGCAGCTTGCCGCGGAGCTGAAATACAAGCGAGTGATCTATACCAGTACGATCCAAACCTACGGGTTTCAGGATTATGGGATGATTCCGCCGGCCAGGCTGCCGGTGGATGAGAATCATCCGCTGCGCCCGCAGAACACTTATTCTTTGGCTAAGGTCGCGGTGGAGAATTATGCTCGCTACTGTGCCGAGAAGAAGGGATTGTCGGTGGCCGCGTTCCGCCTTCCCTGGGTCATGAGTGATCAGATGAGCGATCATCGCTTTGAGCGTGTCGACAATGAGAAGAAGCTCGATTCTGATTTGGGGATCTATGTGAAGGACACCGATGTGGCCGAGTGTTTTGCGCTGGCACTGGAGCAGCAGCGGCCGGTATTTGAGGCCTATAACCTGTCTGCCCGCGAGGCGATGACGAGCGTGCCGCTGCGTGAGGGGATTGCCCGGGATTTCCCTTCCTATCCGCAACTGCCCGAAGGTTGGGGCAAGTACGATACGGTGTACCGGTACGACAAGGCCCGCGCGCATTTCGGCTGGGAGCCGAAGTGGAACTTTCTTGAGCTCTTCCGGAAGAAGATGGGGCGGGATCCAAAGGGGTTTGGGAAATGAAGAGTACTGATCCACAGATCAACACGACTCGACTGAGCTCGCCGAAGTCACATTTCCACAGATGATTGCACGCATGATCTGTGTGAATCTGTGCAAATCTGTGGATAGAACGTCTTCGAATGAACTGGGTGCACTATGAAAGTGATCGTTACGGGTGGATCGGGGAAAGTGGGCAAGGCGGTCATCGAAGTGCTCGCGGGACGCGGGCACGAGGTGCTGAACCTGGACCGCCGGCCGGCATACGATCGCCCGGCGAAGTTTATCTACATCGATCTGCGCGATCGCGCCCGCCTGCAGCCGATCATGGAACAGGCCGAGGCGATCGTGCACATGGGCGAGATTCCCGATGTCGGCGTCGGCCACTATACCGATGAAGAAGTCTTCGGGAGCAACTGCACCAGTACTTCGCTCGTGTTTCAGTTGGCGGCCGAACTGAAGTACAAGCGGATCCTCTATACCAGTTCGATTCACGTGTACGGGTTGGGCGATGGCTACCGCAAGTGGTCGATCCTGCCGGTGGACGAGAGCTATCCGGTAGCTTCGTCCAATAGCTACGGTGCGGCAAAGGTTGCGCTGGAAAACTACGGCCGGCTACTCTGCGAACGCAAAGGCTGCTCGATTGCGGCGTTTCGGCTTCCAGGCGTCAGTGTCGGCGATGTGCATGAGCACTGGCTGGACGGGCTGGATGCGCAGAAGCATTTCCCGGCCCACCTGTCGATCTATATTCGCAGCAGTGACATCGGGGAGTGCTTTGCCCAGGCCCTGGAACGCCAAAAGCCTGGCTTCGAGATCTACAACATCTCGGCCAAAGAAGTGAGCTGCGGCATCCCGCTGCGCGAGGGGATTGAGAAGTTCTGCCCGGAACTACCGAGGCTTCCGGCGGATTGGCCCAAGTACAAGAGTCCGTATCTGTGGGACAAAGCTCATGCCCACTTCGGTTGGGAGCCGAAGTGGAATATCCTGGACCTGTTCCGCCAGAAGTACGGCCGCGACCCGCAGCCGAAGTTGGATTGACTATTCCCACTCGATCGTTGCGGGCGGCTTGGTGCTGATGTCGTAGACGACGCGGCTGATGCCTTTTACCTCGTTGACGATGCGGCTACTCATCTGCGCCAGAACCTCATAGGGGATCTTCGACCAGTCGGCGGTCATGAAGTCGCTTGTTTCCACTGCGCGGATCGCAATCACGCTGTCGTAGCTTCGGGCGTCGCCCATCACGCCAACTGTGCCGATCGGCAGCAGCACGGCGAAGACCTGGCTGGTCTTGCGATAGAGGCTTGCCGTGACCAGTTCTTCCAGCACAATGGCATCGGCCTCACGCAGCAATGCCAGCCGCTGCGGCGTGACATCGCCGATGATCCGAACTGCGAGTCCCGGGCCTGGGAACGGGTGTCGCCAGACGATGCTTTCGGGCAATCCCAGCACTTCGCCGACCTTGCGGACCTCATCCTTAAAGAGATCGCGCAGCGGCTCGACCAGCTCAAACCCCAGTTCGGCAGGCAGACCGCCGACGTTGTGATGCAGCTTGATGTTGGCCGCCGTCCCGGCATAACCATGGCCGGACTCGATGACGTCGGGATACAGCGTGCCCTGGGCCAGGAACTGGACGTTCTGGATCTCCTTGGCTTCGCGCTTGAAGGCGTCGATGAACTCTTTGCCGATGATCTTGCGCTTCTGCTGCGGATCGGCGACACCCGAGAGTGCCGACAGGAACTGCGAGGATGCATCGCAAATGCGCAGGTCGATCTTGAAGTGATCGCGGAATGTCGCCTCGACGAGCTGACGCTCGTTTTTCCGCAGCAGGCCATTATCAACGAAAATGCAGGATAGCTGATGCCCGATCGCCTTGTGCAGCATGGCGGCCACAACCGAGGAATCCACGCCGCCGGACAGGCCGCAGATCACCCGGCCATCGCCCACGACTTCACGAATGCGGCGGATCGACTGCTCGATGAAATTGCCCATGTTCCAGTCGCCGGAGCACTTGCAGATCTCATAGAGGAAGTTCTCGAAGATCTGTTCGCCGCGCGGGGTGTGGGTGACTTCAGGGTGGAACTGCACACCCCAGAACGGCCGGGTCTTGTGCCGCGCGGCCGCGTACGGGCAGGTCGTGGTGATTGCCAGGGGCTCGAAATCGTCGGGGAGCTGCTGCACCTGATCACCGTGGCTCATCCAGACGGTGGTCTCGCCAAGCAGGCCGCGGACCAGCGGATCGGTGGAGATGACATGCAGCCGCGTCCGCCCGAACTCGCGCGCTTTGCCCGGATTGACGGCGCCGCCGAGGACCTGCACGCCAATCTGCATGCCGTAGCAGATGCCCAGGATCGGGACGCCCAGATCGAAGATGGCCGGGTCGCACTTGGGGGCGTTGCGCTCGTAGACGCTGGAAGGCCCGCCCGAGAGGATGATGCCCTTGGGGTTCAGGGCTTTGAGCTTTTCAGCGGAGATGTCCGGGCGAACCAACTCGCTGTAAACCCCTTTCTCACGGACTCTTCTGGCGATGAGTTGGGCGTACTGAGAGCCGAAATCGAGGATCGGAATGACTTCCTTGTGCTGCATGCGAAATAGATACCCAGCAGCGGCGGCTTTGTAAAGATGACGTGCTTCTCACATCGCGCATCCCCGCCATGGCATCTGCACAAAATCGCAAAAATACCTGGTCGAGTGTGTTGTTTGGCCGGCTAAGTACGGTAAACTGGGTAATGGAGTGGCAAGCGGAGGGTAAGCAGGCATGGCGCCTGACCGGTGAGGCATTCGTGCTCACGGCGGGTTCTTGCTTCGTTTGAATTTCTCTGCACAGCGCGAGGGTGCTTTCCCTCTATGTATCGGGCACCCGAGCAATCCGTGCATGCCGCGACCGGCCGACGATCCCGCATGAGGGTGTGGCATCGCGGAGGGAGGCGAGTATGAAGACGATGTTCACGACTGGAGAGGCCGCGGAGATCTGCACTGTTTCGCAGCAGACGATCATCCGATGCTTCGACAGTGGCAGACTCAAGGGCTTCAAAGTTCCGGGCAGCAAGTTTCGCAGGATTCCGCGGGAATCGCTGATCAGTTTCATGAAGGCCCACGACATTCCCATGGACAGGCTCGATATGGGCAAGCACCGGGTGCAACTCATTGGGCCGGATCTGCAGGCGACGGCGGAGGCTGTCCGGCGCGATCCGCGGCTTGAGGTGAAGCACGCCTCGGGCGGCTTTGAGGCCGGGCTGCAGGTGCAGGAGTTCTCACCTGAAGTGATCCTGTTGGGCAAACTGGAATCCGAAGCGGAAGCGCAAGCCATCTGCCGGATCGTTCGCCGGGTGCCGGCGATGGAGCAGACCAATATTCTGCTGATGGGCAGGCGGACGGCCGCCCAGGTGAACCAGCTCATCACGGCGGGAGCCAATGAGGTGATCAAGCCCGACACTAGCTTTGAACAACTGATGCAGCATATCACCAACGGCAGCGCATAAACTGTTTCGTTCGTGCATGTCCAGCGGCTATCATCGGCGGGCGTGAGCCAGAGCACACAGCCGACGGCAAGCTTGTCACAGCCCCATGCGCGGTATCGCGCGGCCGGGCTGCTGGCGCTGATGGTGTTCGCGCTGGGCATGCTGTTGGCTCCTGCTGAACTGTATCCGGGCGACCCCTATGCGTGGTTTCTCGAAGCGCGCAGCATTGTGCATGATGGCCGGCTCTCTGTACCGGAAGACAAGGCCGCCTATGGCGAGTCGGGACAGTTCTTCGCCCGCAATCCGCAGAACGGATTGCTGTACTCCAAGTACGGACTGGGCAGCAGCATCACTGTGCTGCCGGCATTTGCCGTGGCAAGGGCGATGGGAATCGACTCCGGTCGGCCGCTGCTGGCCATACTGAACCTGCAGTATGCGTTGATGGCCGCCGCCATGGCGGCAGCGCTGATTGCCCTGGCTTCGCGGCTGACCACGAGCAATGTTGTAGCGGGCATTTTCGTGCTCCTGTGCTTGTACAGCACGTTCTTCTGCCAATACCTCCGCGCTCACACCATGGAACTGCCGCTGTGCCTGTACTTTAGCCTGTGGTTCCTCGCGCTTACCGAGGATCGGCGTGGTATCGCGATGGAGGTTCTGCTGTGGTGTGCGCTGGCGATGCTGGTTCTGAGCCGGCCGGTGTTTGTCCTGCTGGTGCCGGTTACGAGTGCCGGGCTGCTCATCCGCTCGCGGATGCCATGGCATCGGCCGGTCGGCCGGCTGCTGCGCGTGGTGATGCCGGGCGTGCTGGTGGTTCTGCTGCTGGGCATCGTCAACCAGGTGAAGTTTGGAAGCTGGTCTGACGTGGGGTATGGGCAATGGCGGCCGGGGGAGAATGTGCCGGCCATCGGTAACGGCTGGAACCTTTTCGAGGCAATGGTTGATCCGCAGTTCTCGCTGTTGATCATGTTCCCGGTCCTCCTGTTCGCCTTGATGCGTTGGCGCAAGTTCCTAAGCATTTCCCCGTTTGCCGGTACCACGGCCATGGTCAGTTTCATTGTGGTCGGCGGCGCCTATCTGCTGACGCCCAACTGGCGCGGCGAATGGTCCGAAGGGCCGCGCTACCTGCTGTTTGCCCTGCCGGTGCTTTCGCTGCCGGTTGTCCTGCTGCTCGATGAGCTTCGCGATGGTCGCGAACGGCTCCGCCGGGCGGCCTTGGTCAGTGCGATGGTCATCATCTTCGGCGGGATGGCCGCCAATCAGTATGCGATTCTTACCCGGCCATTCCTCGCCTGGTACCGGATTCTCACCCCGCTGGGCGTTGTCGATCGCCGGATTGGCGGGCTTACCCCGGTGCTGCCACGTGGAGTTCTCTTGGTGCAGTTGCATCGCGCGATCGAAGCGCCGCGGGCGCATCCGATCCTGGAGTCTGCCCGCGATCGTCTGCCGCCGGAGAAGGTTCCCGCCTATGTACGGATCGTTGCGTTGGAGTCAGCGCCGTCGAACCTCTTCTGGTTCGGGCACTGATCACAGCGCTGCCAGGCGCTGCTGCTTGTCCAGCTCGATCAAGGCGTCCAGCAGATCGCCCAGTTCGCCGGCCATGATTTTTTCCAGGCTGAAGTTCTTGCCGCCGCTTTCGGCCTCGGCGTTCTGGCCGCCAAGGCGGTGGTCGGTGCAGCGGTTCTGGGGGAAGTTGTAGGTGCGGATGCGCTGGGAGCGGTCGCCGGAACCCATCATCGATTTGCGGGACGCCGAAACGGCGGCGTGCTGCTTTTGTTGTTCCAGCTCGAAGAGCTTGGCACGAAGTAGCGACCAGGCGCGTTCCTTGTTCTGGCCCTGGGAGCGCAGCTCGGTGATCTTGAAGGTCAGGCCGGTGGGCTTGTAACGGATGAACCAGCCGGTCTCGACCTTGTTAACGTTCTGCCCGCCGGGGCCGCCGCCGCGGCAGCCGGATTCTTCGATGTCCTTCGGGTCGATGTTGATGCTGACATCGGGCAATTCAGGCAGCACGGCAACGGTGGCGGCGGAGGTGTGGATGCGTCCTTGGGCCTCGGTTTCGGGAACGCGCTGGACGCGGTGGCCGCCGGATTCGTACTGGAGCCTTCGGTAGGCGCCTTGGCCGCGGACGTTGATGATGACTTCCTTGAAGCCTCCCATGTCGGCGGTGGAGAGGTCCTGCACCTCAAAGCGCCAGCCGCTCTTCTCGCAGTAGCGGCGGTACATCTCGTAGAGGTTGCGGGCAAACAGGGCGGCCTCCTCGCCGCCGGTGCCGGCACGGATTTCCAGGAAGAAGGAGTCCACGGCGTTGTCCTCGGCGGCGAGGAACTGGTCCTTGAGCTGTTCGATCAGGTCCTGGGCGCGGGCTTCGGCGGCGGGCAGGTCGGCCTGGGCGAGTTCGGCCATTTCCTTGTCGGTGCCGTCGAGGAGGTTTCGCAGGTCATCGACCTCGGCCTGGGCCTTCTTGTATTGCTCGAAGACGCTGACGACGGGGGTAAGTTGACCGGCCTCGCGGGCGATGGCGACGATGCGTTGGGAATTGGCGAGGATGGCCGGGTCGTTCATCATCTGCTGCAGGTCGGCCTGGCGGTCGGCCATCTGCTGGAGGCGGGCGATGAGGGCCTGGGGGATGCTGGTAGCTGTCTGGCTCATGGCAATGCTCTTCTAATGTGGAAACGGCGAACGGGAAAGTCGGGAAACGAAGGCGCGGGCGGTGGAACGGCCGCTAGAAGTGCTGGGCGATGATGAGGCTGAGTGCCATGAGTGGGAGTATAGCAGCTTGGGGCGAGTTGGCGAAGGGGATGGGCGGGCGGCCGGCGGCAGGCGAGCAGAGGTAAAAAGGTGCCAGGTGTGGATAAGTGACAGGTGCGCAGGTTCTTGGCAGGGAGGGGTGGTGTGTGGCAAGTGATGTGGAGGCAATGAGTTAGGTTGAGATTGGGGGAGGAGATGCGCAGGTTCGGGGCGATTGTGGATAACTCAGGCCAAGGATGAAGGATGAATCGGAAGCCAGAAGTCAGGAGTCAGAAGGCACGCGAGGAAGATGCTCAGGATCGATGCGCAGCTCTTTGGGCGGCATTGCCTACTTGTCCGGCAGGAGTAGTCGTATTCGGTTGTCAAATAGCACGGCCGGGGTGACGGCCGTGAGGGGGAAAACAGGTCCCCCTACTATATGGGGTGTTTGGGAGGAGTTTTGTATGGAAAGAGCGGAAAAACCCAACCTCCAAAAAATACCAAGATTTTTGGGAGGCAGGAATTCGCCACCGGCCGTCCGCCAGGACGGCCCTCCCGGCCGACAGGCGGACCCACGGCGCCGCCCCGCCGCGGATCGCCACGGCGACTCAGGACGAGCGGGTAAACTGCGGCGGCTGGATACAGACTGCGATGGGCGTGCCAGCGTGTAGCCCGAAGCGCGCTATAGCGTCAGCAAGCCGAAGGCCGGATTGTGGCCGGGAGTGAGAGGGATGTGGTTTTTGCTTGGGCGGGGATGGGGCGTGTGATATGGTGGGTTTTGATGGGTGAAGACATCATGATTGCCAAGGATTTTGAGGAAATAGAAAGAGACTCTGGAGCATGGAGTATCAGTTGGTACCCTCCAAGTGTAGTACCAGCTGGAAAGAAACATGGTTCTGCTGGGTTGTGCGTTACGGAACAAGACAGCTCACGATTCATCCTTATCAGGATCAAAGAGGTTAACTATTGGGAGTTTCCTGCCGGTCGACCAGAGGGCGAAGAAACCTGGTTGGAAACATTGGAGAGAGAAGTTCAGGAAGAAGCTTGCGCGCGAGTTATCGATGCCAGACTGTTGGGGTATCTACGAACAAGGCAAGTAAGTGGCGATGTGGTTGTTCGAGCCGTCTGGAAAGCCAGCGTAGATTTGCTTGAGTGGAACCCTATGCATGAGATTGCTGGACGAGGTCTGTTTTCGAGGTCAGAGGCACTTGGATTAATGGGCAAAGCACACATGCCGATTAGCCTAAGGGCTTTGTCTGAAGCTGGTATCAGTGCATGACCAGGCACTGCACATGGACAAAGAGGTCGCGCCTTCTTGCCAGTGAGTTCCTTGTTCCCGCCCCGAGGGCATCAGGGGTCATGAGCCAATATCAAACAATGGCTTTTGACGCCTCTTCAGGACAAGGGTATCCGTCCGCGTTCTCGTTTGCGGTCCGGGTCAATCAGGTGGATGCGCGCCCGTGGATACCCCTTTTGCGGTGTTTCCGATCACCACTCGATAGAGGGTCCAGCGTAATCCCACGTAGAACAACCACGGCGCAAACAGAATCGCGTTCAACAAGATTGACCCGCGGTGCCAACCTTGGGCTCGCTTGGCAGCCACTGCCACCTCAGGTGCGACCGGATCCAGGTCTTTGAGGCGGCCGATCACGAAGAGTCGTTGCTGCGGGCTATGGTACTGGTTGGCAGTCGGTGTCGGGTCGGTGACGAGTTGGAACTGCTGGCCGCGGCCATCTTCGACCACGATTTCGGAGAAATTGATGTCGTCCATGTCGTAGCGGATGGTGACGGTTTCACCATCAGCCAGAGGAAAGCCGCCTGCTCGCAGCGCGGGAAGTGGTACGAAGCTGAACATCACAATCGGTAGGGCTGCTCTCTCGCCTGAAGGGCCGACGCAGCCAATCGGCGTTACAGAAATGAACTGCCCGGAGCGATTCTCGATCGTGAAACCGGTTACAAAGGTGGCACCGAACATCATTCCGAAGAATAGAAGTACCGAGAGCACGAGGAAGGGGTACGTCGTCCACATCGCGATGCGCAGAAGGCGCCTCATGCTCCCATGCTATCGTGCACCGCTCGATGTGTCATGAAGCAGCGACGAGCAGGTCGACGTCGCGGCTGAGTATAGAATGCGATGTGCCGATGAGGACACAGCTTGCGCCGTGGCGGGAGGTGCTACGGCCGAAGACGGCACGTGCTACTTTGCCGCGGGGGCGCGGTAGGTGCCGCCGATTTCTTCGGAGATTACCTGGGCCAGTGCGGGATCGGCGTAAAAGCCGTCGCCGGCGAAGCAGATGGCTTTGAGTCCGGCGGCCTTAATGGTGCGGATCTCCTGGCGCAGACGCTCGGGGGATTTTATGTTGGGCTTCTCCATGGTCATGCCGATGAAGCCGGTCCCGGTGACGTAGTCGTGGTACTTGTGCTCCGTGGCCTTGGTGGTGCGGGCGTTTTCGGCGACCTTCTCCATGGGCCAGAACGGCTGGAAGAACCAGGCGGTTGTCTGGGCGGGGTAGTCCACCGCGAAGCGGTTGCCGCACAATGGCTCGGGGTCGAATTGGGGATAGACGTGGCAGCCGATGGTGATGTTCGGGTCGGCGGCCTTGGCGGCCTGGCGCACGACCTCGTAGACGGCGGCCATGCTGGTGAGCGAATAGTCGCGCTGGGCCTGTTCCGGTGAGAGGTCGGGATGCTCGGATGCATACCTGGCGCGCTGCTGATTGGAGTAGGCGCAGTGACAGGCCCGGTAGTTGCGATAGCCAACCCAGTCTACGGCGAGGCCGTCGGGGTGATAGGTCTGGACGGTGGCTATGGCCAGTTCGGCGGCATATTTCCGCACTTCCGGCCGGTCAAAGCAGAGGAACGGGCCGGGGTGCACCGGCTTGTCCGGATTGGTCTGCTTGGCGAGCCCGGCTAACTCGTCGGGCGGGAACTGCTGAACCATGTCCTTGGGCACGTTGGGAACGAGCTTGGGGAAACCCCACTCGCCATACCACGAGACCAGGACCCACACCTGCATCTTCCGCTCATGCGCGATAGGCAGAATGTCCTTGATGTATTGGGGCGGCCCGTCGATCACCATCACGTTGTAGCCGAGCGACCGGCACAGGTCCGTCTCTCTCACCGCGTCGGCCGGGGTCTTTCGGGTTGGTCCCCAGACCCAGATGATCTTCTTGTCGAATCCGCGGGCCCGGGCCGCCGATGCCGCGGAGTTCTGTCCCGCGCAGCCGCAAGCGAACCACGCCACCAGTCCGACCATCAAAACTCTGGGCCACATAGTCAGCTCCCTGGTTCTTCAAAGGGCAACGCACCGGTCATGGACGAATAGCCTGGCGATGTCGATCGGCGACTGTTTCACAGACACATCTTTAGCCATTGTCATCAGGATAACCGGGGTTGAACGTGCCAGCCACGGAGTTTCCTGGCGAGACCCGCACGGGCGACAGGATTGTCGCCCCTAATCTTTTCTGTTGCGTAGATGGGGTGGGTTGTGCGAGGATGGCCGACCACAACGGAAGGAGAGGGTGCGATGGGATTCTTTCGCGTCATACTGTGCATTGTGTTCCCGCCGCTGGCGGTGCTGGATAAGGGTTGCGGGAGTATCGTGTTGGTTACTCTGTTGACGTTGTGCGGCTGGGTGCCGGGCGTGATCGGGGCGCTGATCTTCTGCACCAGAAAGCAGTCGTAAAGCGAGAATGGGGCGCGGGCGCGAACATAGTTCGCGCGGATTGCCTGGGAATCTGAGCTTGAGATGGGAATGGGGATGGCCCGCGGAATAGGATTATCAGTTTTACGGTGGATGGGTTATCTGGTACTGTGATTGTTATCGAGGATGTCATGTGGCATCGATTGGCAATCCTGGTGGGTGTAATCATCTTTGGGCTTGCGGCAAGCCTGCAGGCTGCGGATGTCGGGCTGATCAAGATTGATGGGGCGATCGGCCCGGCCACGGCTACCTATATCTCCCGCGCCATTGATGCGGCGGCCGAGCGGAAGAATGCCTGCCTGGTTGTTGAGCTGGATACGCCCGGGGGCTTGGTCACCTCAACCGAAGACATCGTTCACAGGTTCTACGAGTCGAAAGTACCGATCGTTGTTTATGTTGCGCCCGCGCCGGCCCGGGCGGCCAGTGCAGGCGCGTTCATCACGATGGCGGCCGATATCGCGGCGATGGCGCCCTTTACGCGGATTGGGGCTGCCCATCCGGTGGAGATCGGCGCCAGCGGCGAGGCGGAGAAGACCGATGATGTGATGAAGAAGAAGATGGAGAACGACACGGCCAGCCTTGCTGAATCCATTGCCAGGAAGCGGGGGCGCAACGCGGAATGGGCCAGGTCGGCGGTGATCGAGAGCGCATCGATCACTGCTGAAAAGGCACTGGAACTTAAGGTCATTGACCTGATCGCGAAGGACCTGCCCGATCTGCTGAAGCAGATCGACGGCCGGAAAGTTGGTGAGCAGACGCTGCACACGGCCGGAGCCGCCGCGGTGGAGATCCCGATGAACGCGCGGGAGATGTTTCTGCAGTTGTTCCTGCGCCCCGAAATGATGTTCATCCTGATGCTTGTGGTGATTTACGGGATCATCGGCGAGTTGAGCAGCCCAGGGGCGATCCTGCCGGGCGTGGCGGGGGTGATCGCACTGGTGCTCGTGCTGTACATGTCGACGACTTTGCCGATTAACGCGGCGGGGCTGGCGCTGATCAGCCTGGCGGTGCTGTTTTTCCTGGCGGATGTTTACGCGCCCACGCACGGAGTGCTGACCTTTGGCGGGATCATCGCGTTTTTTCTGGGGGCGCTGATGCTTTTTGACCGTAACGATCCGGCCTTTGGCCTTTCGCTGGCTTACATCATCCCCGGAACCGTGCTCACGGCCGGTTTCTTCGTGTTCGTGGTGGCCGCGGGTGTGCGGGCGCAGTTTCTGCCGGTGCGCAGCGGCCACGAGACCATGCTGGGCAAGACCGTTCCCGCGCTGGCACGGATCGACAGCGCCGGCGGCAAAGTCTTCGTGGAGGGCGAATACTGGAATGCCACCAGCGATGTGCCGATCGAAGCGGGGCAGATGGTCGAGATTGTCAGCATGACCGGCCTTAGCCTGAAGGTTAAGCCAAAACAACCCTGACCGGAGAAAACCCATGTCCGATGACCTTCAACACAGTCTGTCCAGCCTTGCCGCCTGGATCATCCCGATTCTCTTCCTGATCGCGATCATCGTGCCGCAGGCTCTGCGCATCTTGCGCGAGTACGAACGCGGCGTCATCTTCCGCCTGGGCAAACTTCTGGGCGCTAAAGGCCCGGGGGTCATATTCCTCATCCCCGTCGTCGACCGCATGGTCAAGATGGATCTGCGCGTCATCACCATCGACGTGCCCAAGCAGGAGATCATGACGCGCGACAACGTCCCTGCCACCGTTGATGCCGTGCTTTATTTCCGTGTCGTGGATCCGAACATCGCCGTGGTAAAAGTGGAGAACTACCTGAAAGCCACTTCGCTGATCGCGCAGACAACGCTCCGCAGCGTCCTTGGTCAGGCTCCGCTTGACGACCTGCTTTCGCAGCGCGAGGTCATCAACCTAAAGCTGCAGGAGATCATCGATCGCCAGACCGAGCCTTGGGGCGTCAAGGTCACCGCGGTGGAGGTCAAGGATGTCGCGCTTCCCGACAGCATGAAACGGGCGATGGCCAAGCAGGCCGAGGCCGAGCGCGAGCGCCGAGCGAAAATCGTCAACGCCGAGGGCGAATTCCAGGCCGCCGAGAAAATGGTGCAGGCGGCCGCCATGATCAGCAAGGAACCCATAGCCCTGCAACTGCGCTTTCTGCAAACGATGCGCGAGATCTCCAGTGAACACAACACCACGACGTTCCTCCCCGTCCCGATTGACCTCTTCAGCCCGTTCATAAAAGGCCAGGCGAAGAACTGAGGGCGATGTAAGGAGAATCGTATGAAGATCGTGGTGATTGGCGCTGGGAGTATTTTCTTCACTCGTCGCATGGTCACGGGGGCAGCACAGTCGCCGCGGTTGCGGTCGTGCGAGATTGTGCTGGTGGATATTGATCCTCTTAAATGCGAGCAGATGGGGCTGTTCTGCCAGAAGATCGCCGAGGCTCACAAGGCTCAGATCAAGGTCAGTTGGACTACGGACCGGTTAGAGGCGCTGCCCGGGGCGGACTATGTGGTGCTGTCTTTTGCGATTCGCAATTACCACTATCGGGAGACGGGGACCAATCTGGCCAAGACGTATGGCATTCACCTGATCTCGGGCGAGACCGCAGGGCCCAGCGCGGTGTTCCGCATATTGCGTTCGGTGCCGCCGGTGCTGAAGGTGGCGGCGGATATCGAGCGGCTGTGTCCGAATGCGATCGTGATCAACTACGTGAACCCGACCAATGTGGTGGGTTTGGCGCTGCAGCGGTTTACCAAGGTGCGGGCGTATGCGTTCTGCGATGGGATGTATGAGGAGAACCCGAAGCAGATTGCGCGGATACTGGGGCAGACGAATCCGAAGACGTGGGCGGAACTGGCCAGGGACTTTAAGTTTACGTTTGGGGGAATCAACCACTTTACGTTCATGTGGGGATTAGAGCAGGGCGGCAAGTCGTTACACGAGGCGCTTGGCGCGGGGCTGGCCCGGCTGGCGAAGGAAGGGGGAGCGGGCGGCGAACTGCAGGGCGAATGGGACTTTTTCCGGGTGTACGATGTCTGGCCGACGCAGTTTTATCATGCGATCGAGTACATGCGGTATTACCAGGGGCGGGGGAGCCGGCCGGGGCGGGACCATTTCTGCAACAAGTGGAGCCTGAATGACCGCATTCGCTGGTATCGGCAGGTGTGGAAGTCGATCAAGGACTGCAATGACGGGAAGATCACCGTGCAGCAGGCGATGACCGACCATAGTTCGGACATGGTCGCGGCGATCATTGATTCGATCGAGGGCGATACCAGGGCCGAGTTCCCCGTGAATGTGCTGAATAAGGGGATCATTCCGAATCTGCCGGGCGATATCCTGGTGGAGACGCTGGGGACGATCGGGAAGAGCGGGGTGGAAGTGAAGAGCGTGGGGCCGCTGCCGGCCGGGTTGGCGGGGCTTATCCAGCCGTCGATTGAGTCGCAGGAACTGGCGCTGGAAGCTTCGCGCACGGGGAATTTCAGGACGGTCGTAAGAGCAGTGGCGGCCGACCCGCTGGTCATGTCGCTAAACGATGCCGAGGACTTGGCGCGCGACTTTATGGCGCAGGAGGAGGCGGACCTGGATGCGGTGCATGACCCGTACTGGTGGACTCCGCGGAGGTAGGGCCAGCCGCGTTTGTCCGTGGGTCTATTCAATGTATATTCCCGGAAGGTAAATCGAACTGCGTAGTTGTATTCTTAGAGCAAGAGCAGGACCTATGAGCAAAACAGTCAAGATCGGCGTGATTGGGTGCGGAGTGATCGGCAAAAGGCATGTGGCGGCGGGGGTGAAGTGCCCGCATGGGGAGCTGGTGGCGGTGGCGGACCTGGTTCCGGCGAAGTTGGAAGAGGCGAAAAAGATGGCGCCGGGCGTGCGCACGTATGCCACCGGAGCGGAGTTGCTGGAGGATCGCGACATTGATGCGGTCGTGCTGGCGATGCCGACGTATCAGCGAAGTCCACTGGCGTTGGCTTCGTTCGCGAAGGGCAAACACGTGCTGATCGAGAAGCCGGTGGCGATGAATGTGAAGGATCTGGAGGGGATCATCACCGCACAGAAGGACAAGGTGGCGGCGTGCTGTTCATCGCGATTCCGCTTCCTGCCATCGAATGCGGCGATTGCGCAATTTCTGGCGGCGAAGCAGTTGGGGAACCTGAGGATTATCCGGGCTCGTGGGGTGTTTGGGGCCGGGCCGCGGCCAACTTGGGCGCTGCCGGATTGGCGGCTGAAGCGGGCGCAAAACGGAGGCGGATACCTGGTGAACTGGGGCTGCTATGACCTGGATTTCATCCTGGGCACCACCGGCTGGAACCTGGTTCCGCAGTCGATCTTTGCCCAGACATGGGGATTGGCGCCGCACCTGTCAACGCGGGCAACGCCGGGATCGGAGGCGGAGACGCACTTCATCACGCTGATCCGCTGTGCGGGCGGGGTGACGATATCGTTTGAGCGCGGCGAGTTTACATCGAGTGCCCCCGAGCATGTGCACCAGTTCATCGGCGAGACGGGAACGATTCGCACGGTGATGGTCGGCGGCAAGAAGACCGTGTATCACGACCACACGGACAGCGAGTTTGGGATGCTGACGCGGGCGTTCTGGGATGGTGAAGATCCCCACGAGCCGACCAGCAGCGGGCCGCTGCACGATTTCGCCTCGGCAATTGCGCAGGGGCATCCTCCCAAGACATCGCTGAAGCAGGCGATGCTGATCCAGCGGATTACCGATGCCATTTACCAGTCGGCGGCGACGGGTAAGTCGGTTGATCTAGCTTAGGACATCCATGCTGGTCAGCGGGTGCCAGCCGTCGGTGTCGCGGGCCTTGATGGCCAGGCGGACGATGGGCTTGTCGGCGTTATCGACGATGGCGCAGGAGACCTTGGCTTCGCCGGGAGAGAGGCCGGCGGGGAAGCGGTAGGCTTCGCTAATGTAGGAGAGGCCGGGCATCCAGTGCCGGATGTCTTCGCGCATGCGGACCACCTTGTGCGTTTTGCCTTGTGAGAAGTGCAGGGCAAATGCGTAGGGGCGGTAGATGGGGGCGACGCCTTTGTTGTCGATGACGGCGGTCATGGTGCACAGATCGCCAGCGCGGGCCTGGAGGGGGAGGATCATCTGCTGCAGGTGCAGCCAGTAGCCCATGCGCTGGCTGAAGGACATGATCTTGTCCATCCACTCATCCGGCATGTAAGCGCTCTTGGGCATGAATGAGGAGATGTGGTATTTGAGGCCCTGCTCGATGATCCAGTCGATGTCCCAGCCGTGCTTGTGCCAGTAGTCGACGGTCCAGCAGCTTTCAAAGACGGTGGGGGCGGTTCTCCAGGCGTCGGTGACGCCGCATTCGGCCAGGGCGGTGGGGTACATGTCGTTCATGTGGTTCCAGTTCAGGCCATTGGGGACGGCCGAGCCGCCGTCGGTGTGAACATCTCCAAAGCAGTCGGCGCGCCAGCCGGCTTTGAGGTCGGGCTGGCGGGCAGCATAGGAGCAACCTTCGGTGCCGAGCATGGTGAGGAGCTGGGTGGTGGGGAAACTGTCGATATAGATCTGCACGAGACGCCGGGCGGTGAGGCAATCGGCGTTGCCGCCGGTCTCGCCGCAGCCGCCGCCATAGGCGACATCAAAGCTTTCGAGGTTTGGGTGGCCATCGTAGTGGTCGCCCAAAGCGCGGATATGGTTGCCCCAATGTTCCAGGTAGAGCGGGTCGTTGTGGTCGGCGACGCGCCAGAGGGGATTGGAGGCGGCCGGGTCGTGCTTGGCGCCAAGATCCCAATACCACCTGGGACATTCGTAATGGGCGACCTGGGGCTGCGTGCGCAGGGCGAGGGTCTGGCCGCGCTGGGCAGCGCGGTCGAGGGCGCGGTCGATGATGTCGAAGCGGAGTTTGCCCTGCTGCGGTTCCAGCAGGCACCAGGCCCAGCGGCAGTAGGCAATGCGCGTGGGCGGATAGCGGTCGTTGTGCAGGTCGGCGTGATGGGGCATGTCCCAGTCCTGGACGCCTTCGGATTCCATCTTATCGGCGTCGGGCGGGGCGACCCAGGGCTGATCTTTGCCCACGAGGTCCCAGCGGAGGACTTCATTGAGCGGATCACCGTTGAAGCGCTGGAAGGTGGCGGTGCCTTTGTGGGGGTTGTTGAGGAAATCGGTGGTGTGCTCGGGACGAATCCGCTGAAGGACTTCATCTTTGCCATATGCATCGCGCCAGGTTGTGGGCATGGGTTGCTCCTTGGCGGGGAAGTTACTGTGAGGCGAGGCGAAGGGCCAGAAGGGGGATGAGGGGATCGCGAGTGGTTGGGATGGTAGCAGAATGGTGAGGACAGGTTTATCCTGTAGCGACAAAGGAAATCAAAACCATGAGTGATGCGGCAACGAGCGATCAGAAGACGGTACGGAAGGTGAAGAAGACATCATACAAGCCAAGCCCATCGAAGCCGTGGGCGACAGCAACGCCGGAGGAAGCGGGATTCCGAGGGGCGGCGCTGGACGGCGAATTGGCGGAACTGCTGGGGGGAGACAAGACCGGCGCGGCCGCCCTGGTGGTGGGTGGGAAGCTGGTCTGGGAGCGCTATTGGCGCGGGCATACACCGACGACGCGGTTTGACACGTACTCGGCGGGCAAGGCCTATGCGGCGGCGGGGATCGGCGTGCTGGTGGACCAGGGGAAGCTGGGGATCGACCAAAGAGCTTGCGAGCTGATCCCAGAATGGGGAAAAGACGGCCGGCGGGAGATCACGGTTCGGCATCTGCTGACGATGACCTCGGGGCTGCACCTGGACTATGCGGCATTTGGTGCGGAAGAGGATCCGACGGCGGCGACGTTGAGGTGGCCGCTGGAGCACAAGCCGGGCACGGTGTATTGCTACGAGCAGGCGACAGCGCAGGCGCTGGGGGTGATTATCGAGCGGGTGACGGGAAATCAGGCGCTGGATTTTGTGCAGCAGAAGATCTTAACGCCGATCGGAGCCACGGAAACGATGTGGATGATGCGCGGGGGGCACTGCACGACCTGGCGCAGCGTGTACACCAGCGCGAGGGACTTGTGCCGGTTTGGGCAGCTCTGGCTACAGAAGGGCGTGTGGGAGGGCAAGCGGCTCTTGAGCGAGAGCTTCATCATGCAGGCGCGGATGCATGACCCGATCATCGAGTGGGCGGAGAATGATTCGCGTCAGGCGGATTACCGCCGGCGCAACTGGGGGTGGATGCTGTTTACGAATGTGAATGGAATCTGGGAGGGTGTTGATTACGGGTGTTATGCGTTCCTGGGCGCATGCGGCAACTTCTGCCTGATCGATATTCGCAACGATTTTGTGTTTGCGCGGCTGGTGACGCCGGAGGGAGTTGATCACGCGGGCCTGGAGAACAAGCTGGATGTGACCGACAAGGGGGTCGCCCAGTTGTGGCGCACGGTGCTGGCGGCGCGGGCTTAGATGCAGTGTACTGTCCAGACGCGGCCCGTTAAACTTTGTCGACCTTCAAGGAGAGAGCAGTGGAGTATCAGATTACGCCGCAGGAGTTGGTGAAGTGGTGCCGGATACCATCGGGGCAGTTGGAAAAGCATCCTGATCGGCGCATTCCGTTTCGTATGGTGGCGGATTCGGCGGCCATGGGCCAGCTCATGGCAAAGGAACTGGTTGAGGAGATTCAGGCGAACAGCAAGCGCGGCGAGCAGACGCGCGCGATTATCCCGTGTGGCCCGGCGGCGTGGTATCAGCCGTTTACTGACTTGGTGAACCGCGAGAGTGTGAGCCTGAAGAGCCTGGTGGTGTTCCACATGGATGAATGCCTGGACTGGCAGGGGCGGCTTCTTCCCAAGGATCATCCGTACAACTTTCGCGGCTTCATGGAAAAGTATTTTTATGGGGGGATACGTAGCGAACTGGCGGTTCCGGTATCGCAGCGCAACTGGGTTACTCCGCTCAGAGTCAGGGAGATTGAGAAGGCGATCGATGCCGCCCCGATCGACTACTGCCTGGGCGGGTGGGGCCAGGATGGGCATGTGGCGTACAACCAGACACGCCGGCACCCGTTCAGCCGGATAACGCTGGATGATCTGCGAAACTCGACGGTGCGGGTTCAGGATAACAACCTCGACACGATCATGGCATTGGGGAATCGGAGCTTTGGGTCGGCGTATCAGCTTGTGCCGCCGATGTCGGTTACGGTGGGGATACGGCAGTGCATGTCGGCGAAGAAAGTGCGGATATTCAGTGACACGGGGGCCTGGAAACAGACAGCTCTGCGGGTGGCGCTGTTTGCCCCGCATCCGACGACGGAGTATCCGATGACGTTGCTGGCGGCGCATCCCGATGCACTGATTACCGCGACGGCGAGCACTGCCCATCATCCGCTGGAAGATCATCCGGAGTGGGACTTTACGGGCGCTTCGGGCTACTTTGAGGAATGAATGAAGGAGAAGTGCCGCTATAGCCTGGTCGTGGGAACCGGCGGGATCGGGACCGGAGTTGTGTATCGCCTGGAAGGGATGCATGACTTGGGGCGAAACGAGAGCCGGGCGGGACGTTTGCTGCCGCAGAAGGATTTCTGTAAGCAACACATCATCCTGCACTATGTCAGCCGGATCCTGCGAGGGTTGAGACAGAGGGTCCGGGTTGTGCCATTTGGCGCGGTGGGGCGGGATGCGGCGGGCGATTCGCTGCTGGAGCTGATGCGCGATGAGGGGATGGATGTCGGGCAGGTACTGCGGATGGCAGGCGCGCCGACATTGCACTCGGTGTGCTTCCAGTACCCGGACAGCTCGGGTGGGAACATTACCGAAAACAAAAGCGCTGGGAGCTTGCTCAAGCCAGGACACTTGACGCAGGTGGAGAGGATGCTGAAGGGAACCGGGGAGCGGGCGATGGTGCTGGCGGCGCCGGAGGTGCCGATGAGTGTGCGGGCACGGCTACTGGAGGTAGGAAGGCGCAGCGGATGCTTCACGGCGGCTTCGTTCACCTCGGAAGAGATGGGGATGGTCCGCAAAGAGTGCCTGCTGAGGAACGTGGATCTGCTGTCGATCAATACGGATGAGGCGGCGGCATTGGCTGGCGTTCGGGCGAGCCGAGAGTCGCAGCGGATTGTGAAGAAGGTGACTGGGGCGGCCGTGGCGATGAATCCGGAGATCAGGCTGTGCATGACCAGTGGCGCTCAGGGGCTATACGGATATCACCAGGGGATTACACAGCTCCTGCCGGGGTTGAAGGTGAAGGTGGCCAATACTGCAGGGGCCGGCGATGCGTGTATGGCCGGGCTGATGCTGGGGACGATTCTGGGCCAGAGGTTCGTGGCCGCTAGCGGGCCATCGGCTCTGGGCTTTGGCAGAGCGCTGTCGGCGATGTCGGTGTTGTCGGCCGACACGATCAACTTTGAGATCAGTGCTGACACGCTGCGGGCGTTTGCGAGGAAGATGGGGGCGGATCTGCTGGGAAAGTGAGGAAGCGATATGGTTGAGATTGCACGGGTTATCCGGGAGACGAGCATCGTCATTCTCTCGCCGCATTTTGATGATGTGCCGCTGACGTATGGCGGCTATCTGTTGGCGATGAAGAAGAGCGGTTTGCTCGCGAAGAAGAAGATCACGATCGTCAACGGCTTTACGCGGACGGTGTATCAGGCGCGCGATACGCAGGGCAATCGGGACAGCTCGCTGAAGCGCATTCAGTTTGCCACTGGCATCAGGCTGCTAGAGGATTTGAACTGCCTGGATGAGATGATCGGCCGGGGGCAATACGCCTATGAGCTGCTGGGTGAGCGCGAGTGCACGACGCGGCAGAAGGGGTGGAAGCCGGGCGAGGCGTTTGAATTCCCGTGGGGGAATCGGGAATCGTTTGAGCCTGAGGAAAAGGAGATCTTCGCGAGACTGAAGGAGGATGCCCGGCGGCGGCTGCTGCAGGAGGACACGGCGATCCTTTGCCTGATGGGAATGAAGGAGCATGTGGACCATGTGATTCAGCGCGAGGCGATTGTGGACGCGGCCGGCGAGTTGGGGAACAGGTGCAAGGCGGTGATCTATTTCGGCGAGGAGCAGCCGTATACCGGGCTTGCTGACGAGCAGAACTGGGAGACGGTGAACGCGTTTCTAAAGTCGCAGGAGTTGGAAGTTCTGGATTATGCGATTGATCTCAAGACCAAGGTTGCTCTGGTGATGAAGAACTATCCCAGCCAGGTGGAAGAGAGCTATGAGCAGGGGATGGTGAATCGCGCCGTGGCGCTGGCTAAGGAGAATGGCGTGCAAGGCGCTGTGGAACGGATGTATAGGAGGAAGCAATGATACGGATGCGGATTCTGCAGACGTTTGATGCGGGAAGAGAAGCGGAGTTCATGAAGCTCGAGCGAGAGTTTGAGAAACTTGAACTCATGCACAAGGATTTCCCCCGGGGCAGGCGATTTTGCCCTGTTTCCTCAGCGTTGCCGAGCAACACCCTGATCTGGGAATGTGATTTTTCCGACCTCGATGCAGCTCATGCGGCACTGAAGTTCTTCGCGGGAAATCCACATCATGAGGCGCTGGCGGTACAGCAGCGGCCATTCATTAGAGATGTGCGCATCGAGTTTCTGGAATCTCTCTTTTAGGGTGCAAGGATAAGAACATGACCCATCGAGAGCGAGTACTGGCCGCCTTTGCCCATCGTCAGCCTGATCGCGTACCCATCGATCTTGGAGGCACGCGGGTCTCCAGCATCGTGGCTGAGGGATATACAAAGCTTCTCGCCGCATGCGGGATCGCGGCCACGTCGGGGCCGGTCCTGAGCGATCGGATGATGCGTTCAGTTCACGTGGATGAGCGTTTGCTGGCTCATCTGGATATTGATACCAGACTGGTCATGCCGACAGGCCCGATGCGCTCGCCGGTGGTGGAGGTGGGTCCGAATCGATATCGCGACTCGTGGGGTGTGGAGCGTGTGCACAAGCCCGGGACGTACTACTACGAGCAGGAGACATTTCCGCTGGCCGGGGATATATCGATTCAGGACCTGGACACTTATCCATGGCCGGAGGCGAATGATCCGGGGATGGCGGATGGACTGCGGGAGCGGCTGGCGTGGGTGCGAGAGAATACGGATAGCGCCGCGGTGCTGATGCTGCCGGCGCCGTTTGTCCACTTCAGCCAATATCTGCGGGGTTTTGAGGATTGGTACATGGACTTTCACCTCAATCCCGGCCTGCTGGAGGCGCTGTTTGACCGCATCATGGAGATCACCATGGTGTGGGCGCGGCTGGGGCTGGAGGCGGTCGGGGCCGAGGTGGATGTTGTCATCTGCTCGGATGACATGGGGGCACAGAATGGTCTGCAGGTCAGTCATGAACATTTTGCACGGTTCTTCCGGCCGCGGCTGGAGAAGTATTTTCGACAGATTCATGAGATGTCGAGGGCGCCGCTGGCGTTGCATTCCTGCGGGAGCGTCGCGAGCATCATTGATGATCTGATCGAGATTGGGATCGAGGGGATTAACCCGGTGCAGGTGACGGCCGCGGGAATGGATCCGGCAGAACTCAAGCGCAAATATCGCGGGCGGATGCTGTTCTGGGGGGCGATGGATACGCAGAATGTCTTGCCCCGGGGCAGCGTGCGGGATGTGGAGAAAATGGTGGAGCAGCGGATCGAGGAGATGGGCGAGGGGGGCGGGTACATCCTTGCGGCGTGTCACAATATCCAGCCGGATGTGCCGACCGACAACATCCGCGCCATGTTCGCGCGGGCGCGGGAATATGTGCCGTCGTATATGAAGTGAACTGGTAGAATCGCACCTGGCGATGATTGGCCAAGAGCAGTTGGCCTTAGGTGATCCGTTAAGGAGAGAACCCTCATGAACCGGTTCGCATGCGCCTTCTGTATGTCCATGGTGATTGTTGTGACAGGTGTCGTGGCCGTGGAGGGCGCTACGCCTCCACCTGCCAAGGTTACTACAGCCGGGTATCGGGAGGGTCCGCCGGCGGGGAAGAGATGGAAGATGGTCTGGAATGATGAGTTTGAGGGGACGGCGATTGATGCGGGGAAGTGGAATATCCAGTCGCAGGAGAAGTGGGAATGGCCGGGCGTGAAGACGAAGGAGGCGAAGGAGAATCTGTTTCAGGATGGCAAGGGGGCGCTGGTGCTGCAACTGACCAAGGACCCGGATGGCACGGTGCGGTATGCGAAGGGGATGATCAGCAAGTTCTCCCAGGCGTACGGTTACTTTGAGGCGCGGCTGCAGTTCTCGCGGCAGCCGGGATGGTGGACGGGATTCTGGCTGGCGGGGGTGCCGTACGACTGCGGGGTGGATGCCTTCCTGCATGCCCAGGAGTTTGATATCCAGGAGGATTTCTATAAGCCGAAGAAGCGGAATGACATCAGTCACTGTTATCACTGCAGCGTGAAACTGGCGATTCTTTCCGGTGATCAGGGCGCGGCCAAGCAGGTGGGCGAGGGGACCATGATCGGCCGGGATAAGCTGGGCAGAACTTCCAGCGGGGGGACGGCGGTGCTGGAGCAGTACGATGGCTGGCACGTGGTTGGCTTCGAATGGACGCCGCTGGAGCATATCTGGTACGTCGATGGACAGGAGACGTTGCGGCAGAGCTATCGTGAGGTGCCGGTGACGAATGTGCCGCAACATGTGTGGATCACCGGGGAGTATCGTACCCCGGCAGAGAAGGATAAATCGCCTTTCTATGGACGGCTGGAGGCTGCAAGCCTGCCCGATGTGATGCGAGTGGACTGGGCGCGGGTTTGGGTGGAGGATTTGAGCGGGCGCCAGGCGCCGCAGGTAACGCTTGCCGCGCGGCCGGGCCCATATAAGGAGGGGGAGCCAGTTACGTTTGACGTGAGCGCTGTGGATGCGGATGGAAGAATAGCCTCGGTGATGTTGTTTTCGATGGGACGGTTGCGGGCGGAAAAGGCGGTGAATGAGGCCACGGTCAAGACCAGTTTCACGCTAAGTAGTCTGTTTCCGGCGGTTCCCAATACTGTCATCGCTATGGCGCGGGATGATAGCGGGCTGGTGGGGCAATCCGCGCCGGTGACGATACAACTTCTCACCGGCAAGGAGTTTACCGGCACGCCGTACCAGGGCAATCCGCAGAGCATCCCTGGGACCATCAAAGGCGGCTGGTATGACGAGGGTGGGAACGGTGTGGCGTACGATAGTGCCAGCGTCGGGTCGAGTGATCCGAAGCTCGACTTTCGGAAAACGGAATTGGGCGCACTGCCGGAGGCTGTCGAAGTCGGCGGCAGCTATGCTCAGTGGATTACCTATGAGGTCGATGTGGGTGCGGAGGGGGATTACGACGTTGAGCTATATGCGAATCGGCCGGACTACTGGAAGAAACAAAGCCCGGGTCTGGCCATTAAGAATGAGATGATTCGCCTGAATCTGGGGAAAAGCGGCGCGGCCGGGACGACGCTGGCGCAATGGGAGATCTCGACGGGATGGGATTCCGGGGCGGGTTGGCGAGCACCGCAGAAATCGCTGGGCAAACAGAGGGTGCATCTGCCCGCGGGGCGACATAAGCTCGTGGTGTTCTGTGACGATATTCATATCCCCTACACGTTCTTGTGCAAGATGGAGTTTGTGCCGGCGGGGCGGTAGCGCCCCCACCCCCCACGCGCCGCGATGGTGAGAGTTCCTTTGTTGTCAAAGGATAGGAAAAACCGGTAGATTGACGGACCGTGCGCTGGATCCGCAAACATCCGGCTCAAGGAGAGTACCGATGCGCTTACTGACTTGGATCGTCGTGGGTGTAATGTGCTGTGGCGAGGCAATGGCGGGGGTCTGGGTGGCCGGTCCGAGTAAGAAGGTGCTGCGGAATGAGGCGGCCGCTCCCAGTGTTCTCTTTGAGGACTCGAGTAAGACGGTGGTGCTGCATGCGGCGGGGAATGAGTTCGTGTCGTTCCAGATGGTCTTTAGCGGCGACATGGCGGATGTGAATGTCGGCAAGCTGACGCTGAAGGGGCCGGGCAAGGATATCACGCTGGTGGATATGTTCCGTGAGCATTATGTGGCAGCGCCGCTGGTGTCTCGCTTTTCCGCTGCTCAGAGCCTGTGGGACTGCGGCAAGCTGGATCAGCAGATCAAGAAGGCCAATGCTCCGAGGGAATTCCCGGTGCAGATGGTGCCGCTGGGCGCCAGCAAGTATGGCGCTCCATTCGCGGTGAAGGCCGGGAAGAACGAGGTGGTGTGGGTGGACATCTTCGTTCCGGAGGGGCAGACGCCCGGCGACTATACCGGCACGGTGACGGCCGGCGGGACGACGTTGAATGTGAAGCTGACGGTATGGAATTTTGCCCTGCCCTCGGTCAACCATTTCCCGCAGTGGGCGATGATCAGCCCGGAATTCATACCCACCAGCTTTGGCCGGCCGCAGCGGGATCTGCTGGCGATGCGAGATATGGTGGGCAAGTTCGTGCAGATTGCTCACGATCATCGGTTGATTCTCGATGAGGAGTGGTACGGCAACGATCACACGCTCAAGGAGATGCCGTTCTATGAGGCAGCCAAGGGAAGTCTGTTTACCGGGCCCTTCGGGGCGGGGTTCGGACAGGAGCTGATTCCGATCGCTTCAGATCAGGCCAGTGGGCTGGTGGATTTGATCAAGAAAGAGGGTTGGCTTAACCGCGCCTTCGTCATGACTGGCGATGAGCCAAACGACAAGGATGCGTATGAAGCGGTGATCAAGATTGGACAGGCTGCCAAACAGGCCGGCGGTGGGGCGATTAAGACCTTTATTACTGAGCAATATGAGCCCAGCGACAAGAGCTGGCCGCGTCTGGATGCGGGGATAGACATCTTCTGCTCGGGGGGCACGCCGCCAGATACGATTCCGGCGATCGAGACGAAGGGGAAGGTGGTCTGGACATACAACAGCGGGTATGCGGGGGCTTGTGCGGTGGATGCGCCGGGAGCGGCGTCGCGCACACAGGCATGGGCGGGGTTTGTGTCTGGTTCGCGAGTCTGGTTCTTCTGGGATGCCGTCTACATTGTGGATCGGCAGAACAAGTTCAGCCAGCGCTACAGCGCCAATCCGCGGGGGCGGCCGTGGATGGATAATCCCAAGCCGTATCGGACGGATGTCTGGAACAACATGTTGAACTTTGATGAGTCGCTCAAGCCCCAGCGCGGCGGAAAGCTCTACGGCGAGGCCGATGCGATCCGGATCAACGGCGACGGCTTGCTGCTGTACGCTGGCAACGAGGTTGGGATCGACGGGCCGATCGCTGATTTCCGCATGAAGAACATCCGCCAGGGCGGGCAGGATTTTGAGTACATGTACCTGCTGGACAAGATGGGACAGGGAGAACTGGCAAAGAAGGAGGCCATGGCGCTGCTGACCGGGCAGGCACGCATCGGCGGAACCTCGGCCGATGGGCAGTCAGGTGAAATTCGCTACAATTACGACCTGGACGGCAACAAGTGGGATCAGTCGCGTATTCGCCTGGGCGAAGCGCTGAATGCCATTGGAGATGCTGTCCTGCGCGAGAAGATCAAACCGTATAACCAATACCCCAACCCCGTTGGCGACAAGGCAATGTACAACGGCAAGAGGTACTGAAGTTTCTGGGTTCAACCATCAACCATTTACATCAGGATCAGCTTATGAAAATTGGCGTATTTACTGTCTGCATGCCCGATTACGATCCGGACCAGTGCTTCGCGAAGCTCAAGGAGTTCGGCTACGACGGCGTTGAGTGGCGGGTTGTCGAGGATAAGGGCGACACCTCAAAGCCGGGCTTCTGGTCCGGCAACCGCAGTTCGATGAGCGCGAAGCAGCTCATCGAACGTGCCGCGAAACTGAAGGAGAAGGCCCGGGCGATGGGCCTGGCGATGCCTTCGATCGCCACCTACATCCAAAGCGATGATCTGGCGGCCGTCGACCTTCATCTGAAGGCGGCCGCCGCGATCGGGGCCAAGAGCGCCCGCATCGGTCCGGGGGCATACCTGCCCGATGGCGGATCCTATCTCCAGCAGTTGAAAACCGCTCGCGAGCTTTACGCCCGCGTGGCCGAGCTGGCTCGTAAGAATGGCGTGCGCGCCCTCATCGAGACCCATATGGGGCTGGTGACACCGGATACCTATACGGCGCGGTATGTCCTGGAGGGACTGGATCCGAAGGATGTGGGCATCATGTACGATCCGGCCAACGAGGTGTTTGAGGGTGGCCAGACGTATCCCATCGCGATCTCGGCGGCCGGTGAGTACCTCGCCGAGGTGCACGCCAAGAACATCCGCTATCTTCCTGGCGATGTGGTCAAGGGGCAGCAGTTGTGGAAGACGGAGACGTGCCCACTGCACGAAGGCATTGTGAACTGGCCAGCGCTCATCGTGGAACTGAAGAAGGCTCGCTATGACGGATGGATCATGGGCGAGGATTTTTCCACCACGGTTCCACTGGATCGGCGGTTGAAGGGGAACATCGCGTTCCTCAAGAGTCTTTTGTGATCAGAAGGATGGATTATGAAACAACGATTTTCATGGATGTTGGCGGTGCTGCTGGCGGCGGGCGGATTCGTTCGCGGCGAGGACCTCGAAGTGAAGCTGATCCAGGGATTTGAAGGACAGGCACAGTTCGATGTCTGGCCTCCTGAAAGCGCCAAGGCGGAAGCACGCACGGACTGGGTGACTGAGGGCAAGCAGTCTTTGCTTCTGAAAAGAGGGACGATGATCGCCGTCAGCGAGATGGCGACGCACGACTGGAGCGCTTATCAGGTGTGGCGCTTCCATGTTCGCGTGCCGGGCACGGAAGGCGTGGCGCTGGGAGTTGAACTGGCGGACAAGGAGCCCGGAAACCTCAATCGGATGCAGGGCACCGCTAGCGCCCCGCCGGGCGATTCGGTGGTTGATGTGGACATTGCCGGTGACCTGTGGCGGGGAGAGATCAACAAGCCGTACCGGCTTGTAAAGACACCGTTGGATAAGAAGGCCATCGCCCGTTTTGCCATTACCGCGCAGAGTGGCGATATCTATGTGGACCAGGTCGAGCTGGTCAAGGTCAAGCAGATTGCCGCCGAGGGTGCGTATGCGCTGAGCCTGGGCGGAAGCAGCAAGATCCTCCAAAGCCAGTGGATCGGCATCAAAGACAGCACCGCCTGGGATGAGGCCAAGGGGTACGGCATCAGCAGCGGCGCGGGATTCCTGGATAAGACCACGCCGTACCCGACACCGGTGATGGGTGGCGGGCTGATCATGAACAACGCCAGCCTTCAGGTGAAACTCAAGGAGGGCAAGTACATCGGTTGGGCGATCTTCGAGCGCTCCGGCTTCTGGGAGAACTACCAGGGGCTGTTCACCAAACTTACAGTCAAGGCAAACAACCAGGCAGTCTACAGCCGTGAGGGCAAGCAGGAGGATCCGTTCTTCATGCTGCAGGATCGCGAGGTCATGGATCAGCAGGGCGTGCTGGCGATGGTGATGGACAGGCAGATGACCGGCGATTTCGCCTTTACCGCGTTGTCGGGGCGCAACGCCTTCACGTTGGATGTTGAAGGCAGCGGAGAATATCCGCCCCGCCTGGCCGGGCTGGTCCTGGCGCCGGACACGGCCGAGGGAAGGGCGTTTATCGCCGCCCATAAGAAACTGCAGGAGGACACGATTCTCGCAACGCATCGGCTGATTGACCGCCGGGTGCGTCAGGGTGATCCAGCGCAGGCGACCGAGCCGCTGCTGGTGATCCCGCTGCCGTCGGATGCCAAGATGCATCCTGGTGACTGGCCCGCAGCAACGGTAAGTCAGCCGGTGCCGCCGATGCAGTCGATGGCCGGTCTGACGGCCTGCCGGGTGCTGGGGTTGTACGCGAAGGAGAACTTTGCCGGTCTGAAACCGGTTCTGTCGGATCTGAAGAGCGACGGGGCAGCTATTCCCGCGGCGTCGGTTCGACTGCTGGTGAATCAATACATGCCGGTGCATGGATACGACCAGACCGCATGCTGGGTGGAGACGCACGACTATCGGAGCCGGGACCTGGATGTCCGGCCGGATCTGGCGCGGGCACTATTGGTTATGATTGATGTGCCGGCCGATGCGAAGCCGGGGACATACACTGGAACGCTGGAGTTGATGCGGCAGGGCAATTCGGTCAAGAGCGTTCCAGTCAGCCTGAAGGTGTCAGCGGGTACGGTTCCACTGGCGGATATGGCGATCGGATTGTTCTTCAGCGGAGTGACCATCCCCAAGAGCGTGCTTGGCGAGCAGGCATACTGGCAACTGAGCGAGAGTCTGTTGCAGCAGCTTCATCGCGGCAGCTTCACGATGGTGACCGGTGGCCCGAGCTTCCAGATCAAGTGGGAAGGCAAGACGCCGGTGATCAGCGGGGATGATGCGGTGAAGTTCCTCGCGATGGCGAAGCAATATGACCTGGCTCGAATCATGACCAACTACGGCGGCCTGTACCTCTGGGAGGGGCGAGGCGCGCCGACGGTGTCGGGCATGAGCCAGGCGGATGCGCTTTCGGCCATCCACAAGGCGTGGGAGGCGTTCCGGGTGAAAAATGGTCTGCCCGATTACCTGGTTTATTCCTATGACGAGCCCGGAACGGACAGCGAGTTTGCCCCGCTGGAGGTGAGCCTGACGGCATTGCGGGCGGCCGGCTTTAAGACCATCGGCTACACGTCGATGGGATCTCCCGAAGGGGCAGATGCCCACCACAAGATGCTGGCGAAGGAGACGACGAACCCGGCGTACGGCGGCCATTCGGCAGCAACACTGAAGTACGTGCATGACCTGGGCAATGATCCGTGGGTCTACAACAACGGTCTGGATCGCAACGGGATCGGCACCCATCTGTGGCGGAACCATCGTTATGGCGCCAGCGGGCGCATTGACTGGATTGGTTCGATCATCCAGGGCTTCCAGTACGATGCCCTGGACAGCCGCGAGCCGGATCTGTCCTGTTTCTACTTCCACAAGACGCAGGGCGTTCTGGTGTCTCCGCTGTTCCTGGGCGCTATTGAAGGTGGTGTTGACGCCCGACTGCTCTTTGAGTTGGAGAAGCGGGCCAAGGCCAAGCCGGATCATCCGGCCAGTGCCAAGATACTGGCCCTGTTCAAGACGATCGAGGATCGTCCCTATAATCGTGCCCGCATGGAATGGTCGGCGCTGGAGGATCTTCGCGGGCAGATGCTGAGCCTGATCGAGGAGAGTTCCAAGTAACGCAGTCCAGCGCAAGCTGTGCCTGAAAACGCAATGGCTCCACGATGGAGCCATTGCGGTGTTTTTGGACATAGCCTAGAGCGTGTTATGCACTTCACGTGATGTCTCCGAGGAGTCGGCTCAAGAGCACACAGGCGAACGCGACCAGGTGCAGCCCGGCAACGGTGGATGCCAGACGCTCATAGTCCTTTGCCAGACGACGGAACCGCGCCAG
>CAIQIQ010000012.1 GCA_903871935.1 uncultured Phycisphaerales bacterium | reverse complement strand
CGTCGGCCGGGCCAGGTCCGGCAATCCGATCACCCCGCGAATCTGAATCTCCGCATCCTGCACATCCAGCATCAGCCGTTGCTCGCGAAACTCATCCGGCCATGCATCCAGCAGCCGCTCAACCGCCGTCGTCGCCGGAAGTTTCATCACGCTGCGGCCGCCGGAGATCAGCTCAAACGCCACCTCCGGATACGGCAACGCCGTGCGCAGCACCATCTCTGAGATATGCCCCAGTTCCGTCGGCGACCCCTTTAAGAACTTCCGCCGCGCCGGCGTATTGAAAAAGAGATTCCGCACCTCCGTCGTCGTGCCGACATTCCCCGCCGCCGCCTGCGGATCAGATACCGCCCCGCCCCGGTTCTGGATCTCATAGGCAGCCTCGTTGCCGCTCACCCGGCTCAGGATCCGCGCCTGCGACACCGCCCCGATGCTCGCCAGCGCCTCTCCCCGGAACCCCATCGTGCTGATCCGAAATAGATCCTCATCGCAGGTCAGCTTGCTTGTGGCATGCTGGGCAAACGCCAGCGGCAACTCCTCCGGCGGAATCCCCCCGCCATTGTCCGTGACGCGGATGAGGTCTTTCCCCCCCTCCTCAATCTCAACCGTAATGCTGCTGGCCCCCGCATCCAGGGCATTCTCCAGCAGTTCCTTAACCACCGACGCCGGCCGTTCAATGACCTCACCCGCCGCAATGCGGTTCACCAGATTGGCCGGCAGTTGTTGGATCGGTCGTCGCTGCATCAAGACAGGTCATTGTACGCATATCAACGCAAAACGCGCATCCGACCACGAGCCGAAAGCGTAAGCGACGGAGTACCCGGCAACGAACGACGACCCGAAAGCGTAAGCGACGGAGTACCTGGCAACGAACGACCACGACCCGAAAGCGTAAGCGACGGAGTACCCGGCAACGAACGACCACGAGCCGAAAGCGTAAGCGACGGAGTACCCGGCAACGAACGACGACCCGAAAGCGTAAGCGACGGGTTCTGCCGTTGGACGTGGACCGATCAGTCACCGCCGATTGCACCGCGTATTCGCCATCCCGAATCCCGAATGCGTGGTTCTGACTTCTGACCTCCGACCTCTGACTTCCGACCTCTTGATTTCCGCAATCCGCTTTTCGCTTTCCGCTTTTCCCCTTGTCCCCTTGGCCTTTCTGACCTTGATGGGCACCATTGAGCATGGCCGGATCGTGCTGGCCCAGCCGCTGGACATGCCGGATGGGACCAGTGTCGAGGTGAGACTTCTGCCATTGATGCCGGGTTTCTGGACTGGCCTGTCACTGGCCGAACTCGCTCAACAGCAGCCGGTGACGGCCAGCGCGTCACCCTCAGATCTCATCGGCAACTGGCCGGATACTGACTCTGTTGACGATCTGATCGAGTTTGTGCGAGAGGGACGGGCGTAAGCCCCAACGGGGCGCGAGTGCATAGCCCAGGGCAAGGCGTACCCCCCGCAGCCCTGGGTGTAATACCCCGCAGAACCAGAAGCCCTGTAAGGGCGAGACAAAGATCCTCGCCCTATCACGCACGCCCTCTCCCCCTCTCCCCTCTGCTTTTCTGCGTCCCCGCGTCTCCGCGCCGGTAGCGGGGTCGGGAGTCTTTTGTGCGCAGCACCCTCTGGGTCTTTCAGACAAAAGACTCCCGACCCCTTGGCCTTTCCTGAATCCACGCTTCCACCTCATCCACATCATCCGTAGCCAGGAGACACTCGCCGCCGGAGTAGTCCGAGTCAGTCTCGATCGTGTACCGGCCGTCGGGACCGGCCTCATCCTCAACGGTGAGGAGATACGTGATGTCCTGCCAGCCCATCCACGTCTGCTTGCGGTGGCGTAACTTGGGGATGTGGTACTGACGGTATCCCGGCTCATATTGTCTGGAAACCGATTCCCCGGAGATAGCCAAACGTGGAATCGTAGTAGGCAGCGGCGCGGGTCGGATCGGCGGAATCTCCCTCTGGGACGACGATCACCATTCCCTGTCTGGCGCGAGTCAGAAGCACACGGTACGCGTTCTTCAGATAGGTCTTCCGCTGATCTTTCTTGATCCGGTTCCATCGGTCGCCGCAAAACGACCAGTGTTCCCAGCCCTTGCTCGTGTACCGAAAGTCGGCATCCCAAGTGATACAGGCCCAATCGAGCTCAAGCCCCTGAACGTGGAATTCCGTGGCAACGTCCTCCAGGTAGTACGAGGATCGTACATCCTCTTTGCCGTCGAGGAACCAGTGGATGGGATCCATAGGCGATTTGACGTCGATGGCGTGTGGCTTCAAGCGTTGTGCTTGCGAGGAAGCGACAATGCCGTAACGCTCCGAGCCGCGGGCATGCTCCTTTAGCCACTTCTTGGCTTGCCGCACGTCGCGCGTGATCACAACCGGGTAGCGCTCGCTGATCTGCGCAAGCGTTCCCGCTGCAGTAGCAGCATCGAGATCGAGAAGCTGTTTGACCAACAGCGAAACATTCTCGGCACGGAACGATCGCATCGACACGCCCAAGTGCAATTCGTCGTGGTAGGCAACGTTGGGCCGCAATTCGATCTGCTTGAGGACTTCGCCGGCGCCGTACTCGCTATCGGTCAGGCGAGATGAGATGTGAATATGCCAGTCTGGGAAGGATCGCGTTAGAGAGTTGATCCACTCGCCGATGCCGGCCTCGCCGGTGTTGATCTCCTGGCCGCCGCCGACCAGGCAGACAATGACAGCCCAATCCTGATGGCGATTGAGGCAGGAGATGAGGAACTCGGGCTCCGACTGATTGAAGTTGGCCCTCTTCTTCTTTCTGAGCATAAAGCTGGCCGTCTGCTCCAGATTCCACGCACGTTGCGCCTCGTCGAACAGAGCGACATGCTCGATGGGCGGGCCCGAATCAACCAGGCAGTCATCGCGGAAGT
>CAIQIQ010000011.1 GCA_903871935.1 uncultured Phycisphaerales bacterium | reverse complement strand
TTGGACGCCTGATTGTGCTTCAGCAGGTCCTTTTCACCACCGCTGCTCGGGCAGGTGAACACTTCGGTGCCGATATTCTGGGTGCGAAGGATCAGCCATATCGAAGCGCCGACGTTATTCCAACCGACGGCCGGGGTGATGTTGCTGTAGGGGTCATGGCCCCAAATGCTGGCGGCATTGCAGTTGGTGAACGGATCGTTGTTGGGGTCAAAGCCGCCAAAGTATGGCAACACGGCTCCGTACCCACCAGCGGTGCGATCCGCATTGCTCATCACGTCTGAGCCGGTGCTGTCAACGATGTTGACCTGCGTGTTCGTCGATGTGCCGGCGCCCTTGGCAGGGAGCGACGCATACGGACGATACGTCAGGCGAGGGAAGGCGCCACCCAGACGCAGGTTGTCCTGGGCATAAAGCTGCATGGCCTGGCCGATCTGGCGCAGGTTGCTGGCGCACTTGATCTGGTTGGCCTTTTCACGGGCACGAGCCAGTGAGGGCAGCAGAATCGAGATCAGCAACGCGATGATGCCGATCACAACAAGCAGTTCCACGAGCGTGAATCCACGGCGCTTCATATGAAGCTCCTTTCAAGACATGCCACCTTCGTGATCTGCTTGTTTCGCGCTGGAAGGACCGATTACGGTATGACGTATAATGAGTGCTGCTGTTAGTTCAGCCACTTCTCGGTTCCGCCTGCACTACACTTGCACAACCATTACGGTGACCACTATGTAATGTGCCTCGGCGAACACCGCCGAAGCGAGTTTCCAAATACAAAACCGGATAACAGGTCAACAGATGGATGATGGAATGAACGATACCGTCTGTCACCAACTATCCGTTCCGGCCACGCATACTCAACAGCCGGACTCTCTTCTACAATCGTAGGGTACCACTCTTGGTGCATAGTGCAAGATGTGCGCGATACGTCATGGCAAGATGAGCTCGCCCGACCGAATCTCACCTACACCCTGACAAGTGAGCAAAACTGGCGCAACTCCTTAAATAGAAGTATGTTAACGGCTGGGATGACCCGCGCAGGAGTGTGGCCGAGCGTTCACCCATCCCCCAAAAATAAACAACGGAACCCGCCCACCGAAGTGGACGGATTCCATTGATATTCAAAGCACTTCCGATCGATGCCCGAAGGATTAGAACGCATCCCAAGGCAGTATCACGCTGTCGTCCGCACCGACGGGGTGAGAATGGGCAGCATCGGGGCCAACACTACCAGCAAGAGGCCACGCGAGCGGTGCACCGGCTCCAGTGGCGGAATTGCAGTAATCGCGCTGATTCGGATCACCGCCGATACCGCCAACAGCGCCCGAAGGCTGATCAGGAGCGTAGATGTTGTTCTGATTCAGGCCAACGAACACGGTGGTCAGGAACTCAACATGGCCATCAGCATAAAGGACGTTCTGTCCTTCTTGCCCATGGTTCATCGAGTTCGCCATACGCATGACTTTGATCGAGTCTGAGGTGTTGTTCGTCGCATAGACGTTGTTCATGATGACCAGGCTGGCACCAGAGCCCGAGGTCTGCACGCCGCAGCCCTTGTCGGCCGCCAGCGCGAAACCGGGATTCATGGAGGTGCTGTAGTTCCAGCCCCTCGACACAGCCAACGGAAGCGGGAACGGGCAGGACAGACCATAGGACAGGTTGTTGGCGATATTGCCAAAGTTGCCGCACTGGGCAACCGTCATGACCTTGTGCGCGCCACCCGCCACGTTGGACGCCTGATTGTGCTTCAGCAGGTCCTTTTCACCACCGCTGCTCGGGCAGGTGAACACTTCGGTGCCGATATTCTGGGTGCGAAGGATCAGCCATATCGAAGCGCCGACGTTATTCCAACCAACGGCCGGGACGATGTTGCTGTAGGGGTCATGGCCCCAAATGCCAGCACCATTGCAGTTGGTGAACGGATCGTTGTTCGGGTTAAAGCCGCCGAAGCATGGCAACACGGCTCCGTACCCACCAGCGGTGCGATCCGCATTGCTCATCACGTCTGAACCGGTGCTGTCAACGATGTTGATCTGCGTGTTCGTCGATGTGCCGGCGCCCTTGGCAGGGAGCGATGCATACGGACGATACATCAGGCGAGGGAATTGACCACCCAGACGCAGGTTGTCCTGGGCATAAAGTTGCATGGCCTGGCCGATCTGGCGCAGGTTGCTGGCGCACTTGATCTGGTTGGCCTTTTCACGGGCACGAGCCAGTGAGGGCAGCAGAATCGAGATCAGCAACGCGATGATGCCGATCACAACAAGCAGTTCCACAAGCGTAAATCCACGGCGCTTCATATGAAGCTCCTTTCGAGATATGTCACCTTTGTGATCTGCTCGTTTCGCGCTGGAGGTACCGATTACGGTATGACGTATGAGATGAGTGCTGCTGTTAGTTCAGCCTCTTCTCGGCTCCGCCTGCACTACACGCGCACAAACACTCCGGTGAACACCACATGAGATATGAAATAGCTCGGCGAACACCGCCGAAGCGAACTTCCAAATGTGAAAACCGGATAGTAAGTCAACAAACGGTTGTGATATGAGATATCCCGTTCGTTACCAGCTATCCGCTCCGGCCACGCACACTCAATAGCCGAAGCCTCTTTCCTATACTACGCTACATTACCAGCCCCGGTGCGTAGTGCAAGAAAAATCCTGAGATTTTTTTTTCAATAGGGACGCGCAAGCTCCCACCCCGCAAGTAATGCGCATTGCCTGGCTGTTCCCAACCTCGCTATTTCCGGTAAGATAGCCATCCCTATGGACAGCAAAACTCCCTCTTCCCTGCCATCGGTGGACTTCATTCGCGAAATCGTCACCACGGATGTCCAGCAGGGGCGCAACGAGGGCAAAGTTATTACTCGCTTCCCTCCGGAACCTAATGGCTACTTACATATCGGACATGCCAAGGCGATTTGCATCGATTTTGGCATTGCGGCCGAGTTTGCCGGCCGGTGCCACCTTCGCATGGATGACACCAATCCTGAGAAGGAAGAGATGGAGTACATCAAATCCATCCAGGATGACATCCACTGGCTGGGATACGATTGGGGTACGCATTTCTATAATGCCTCCGATTACTTTGAGCAGCTCTACGAGTGGGCCGTGGCGTTAATCAAGGCTGGTAAAGCCTTTGTATGCGATTTGACCGCCGATCAGATCACCCAGTACCGCGGCACCTTGACGGCGCCGGGGAAGGATTCGCCATTCCGCAATCGCTCCGTCCAGGAGAACCTGGACCTGTTCGACCGCATGCGCAAGGGCGAGTTCCCTGACGGGATACGGACGCTGCGGGCCAAGATCGACATGTCTCTGCCCAATATCAACATGCGCGATCCGGTGATGTACCGGATTGTCCATGCCACACACCCCCATACGGGAGACAAATGGTGCGTCTACCCTACCTATGACTGGGCGCATGGGCAGTCGGACTGGATTGAGGGTATCACGCACTCGCTGTGTACCCTCGAGTTCGAGATACATCGACCCCTGTATGACTGGTATATCGACACTCTGATCGCAATCGGATGTCGGCCGGCGGGGATCAGTTATCGGCCGCGGCAGAATGAGTTTGCCCGGCTGAATCTCACCTATACCCTGACAAGCAAGCGGAAATTGGCGCAACTCGTTAAAGAGAAGCATGTTAACGGCTGGGATGACCCGCGCATGAGCACGCTGCGGGCCTTCCGTCGCCGCGGCTACACGCCCGAAGCGATCCGGAACTTCGTCAAAGAGGTGGGAGTGACGAAGTTTGAGTCTGTGATCGATTTCGGCCGGCTCGAAAATGCCCTGCGCGAAGATCTGAACAAGCGTGCGCCCCGTCGGATGGCCGTCCTCCGGCCGATCAAGGTCATTATCGACAATTACCCCGAAGGGCAGACCGAGGAACTCGATGCGGTCAACAACCCGGAAGATCCGTCGGCCGGCGTGCGCAAGGTGCCGTTCTCCAGAGTGCTCTACATTGAGCAGGATGACTTCATGGAGAACCCGCCGCCGAAGTATTTCCGGCTATCGCCGGGGATTGAGGTGCGCCTGCGCTATGCCTATTTCGTGAAATGTGCCAGCGTGGACAAGGATGCCGCGGGCAAGGTGGTAGCGGTACATTGCACATACGACCCGGCCACCCGCGGCGGCGATGCACCGGACAAGCGTAAGGTAAAGGCCACGATTCACTGGGTCTCAGCGCAGCACGCCCACCCGGCCGAAGTGCGGCTCTATGATCGGCTGTTCAACACGAGCAATCCCGGTGATGTGCCCGAGGGCAAGACGTTCCTGGATAACCTGAATCCCAAGTCGCTGGAGGTGATCCCCTCAGCGCAACTTGAGCCGAGCCTGAAGGCTGCGAACGCGGATGAGCGCTTCCAGTTTGAGCGCCTGGGCTACTTCGTCTGCGATACGGTGGAATCAACACCGGGCAACCCGGTTTTCAACCGTTCCGTGACGCTCAAGGACACCTGGGTGAAGGAGCAGAAGAAAGCCTGATTGCCTCCAGATTCGAATTAAAGGGGTCGGGAGTCTTTTTTAAAGACTCCCGACCCCTTTTTAATGCTGGAATGACGGGTTTTGACACTTTTCGCACGCTTTTTGGGGCTTGGAGGCATATAATGGATTTTCGGGGGAGTTATCATGAAACCCACGCGTTTGCTTGCGTGTTTTGTAGCAGGAGGCGTGGTGGTAATGCCGACTTTTGCCGGGGCTCAGGGGCCTGCCACGCGCCCCGCTGAACCGATTCCGGTGCAGCAGCCCAGGCCGGTCGATGTGCTGATCCAGCAGATCAGAGAAGCGCAGGAGCCTTCCAGCGCAATCCAGGCATATGCTCAGGCCCGGGCTGTTGCACCAACCGATGTCGCTATACAACTGGCGTATGTCCATCGAATGGCCGAGTTCGGTTTGCCGGAGATGGCGAATCAGCAGGCTCAGGATCTGCTCGTGCGTTCGCCCCAAGATGGAGTGGCATGGGCGGTAGTGGGTTACCTGGCCGCTAAGCGCGACCAGATGGATGCCGCGGCCACGGACGTCGCCGCGGCGGCTCAACTGGCGCCGGATGATCCCTTTACCCAGAGAACCGGGGCGCAGATCGTCGCCTGGGCGGATAGCCGGCCGGACAAAGCCGTCGTGTCCGCCGAGACGCGAGTGGCCGTAGACCATATTCGCAACAAGCTCAGCGGCAAACCGGAGTATGCCCAGGCCTACCAAGGTGCCTTGAGTGCATACCAGCGCCTTGCGCAGGCGCCGACTGCAACAACCCAACCCGCGACCGTCGCGCCACCGGCGCCCGCTGCCATGGCGCCAAGCGACCAGACCGCGCTGGAACCTACGTACGTACCGGCTCCGCTGAGCACGAGCTATCCGCCAACCTATGAGATGCCGTACTACTCATCAGTTGTCTACGCCGCACCCTATTGGTATCCGTGCGACCTGCACAGCAACTACTGGTGGTGGCCAACCTGCAGCAGTTTCATCATCGTCGATAGCCACTGCCGCGAGGCGTTCTTCAGGCATGACCACGACCACGATTTTGGCGGCTTCCATGGCGGGGACCGCGCTCGAATAGGTGATGCACACTTCTTCAACCACCTGGCTGATGCAAACTTCTTCAACCACGGCAGATTCCCGGGCAATCAATCCAGCGCCCATGGTGGCTTCGTGATGGCGCCGGTTGGCCATGGCAATCCGGTGGCTGCATTGCCGCCATCTGGACCGCAGCCAGTCCGATCCGGCGACGTTGGGAAGTGGGGTGGCGGCACCAGAATTGTGGCTTGGCCCGCAGGACCCAGAGAGTTCTCCCCGGCAGCACCATCCGGCCGAATCCTGTCCGGTGAGAACCATTCGTATGGCGGTGTCCCGATCGAGCGGCGACCGAGTATGCCCGCCATGATCGGCTCGCCCAGCCCGGGAAGGGCGGCGTGGTCACCTGCTGTCCCGTCGGTCAGTCGTGGCGGTGGCGGTGAGGCGTTCAGCCACGAGGTCCGGTCTCGATCGGATGGTCCGACAATGTCCTCGGGGTTCTCAGGGTCCTCAGGCGAGCGCTGGTCTGGCGGAGGAGGGGGCATGTCGGGTGGCGGCAGGGGAGGAGGGCATCGCTAATATAAAGGGGTCGGGAGTCTTTTAAAAAGACTCCCGGCCCCTTTATTGCTGTTTGCGCCGTTTGGAAAAGAGCCACGTCCAGAACTCAGGGTCATTGTAAATCGTGGGATAACACCAGTGTGTTCCATCCGGAACGACGCGGTACACGTAATCCGGGTGGCGGGTCTGCTCGAGCGCGGCCTTCATCATCTCACAGGTGGAGAAGGCCCACTCGTGCACGCCACAGGCAAGGTAGATGGGCAGATCCTTGAGCCGCTGCGCCGTCTGCGCGGGGTCGGGCGTGTTTCGACTGGATATCGGCGCGATGGCGGCGAAACGGCCGGGCACCTGTTCGGCAACCAACCAGCAACTGGTGCCGCCATAGCTGAAGCCAGTGAGATAGGCGCGCTCAGGATCGGTGCGATACGCCTTGCCAACCTGCGTCACCAGTTCGGCGATGATCTGCGGCATCGGCCGGTCTCCAAACTCATACTCTGTGGGGCACTGGGGGGCGATGCCAACAAACATGGCATTCTTACGAAGGGTAAGTTTCGGCAGATTGGATCGCGCTTCAGCATCTCGCCGATCCCAGCGATCGGCGACCCAGAGGGACGCCAGCCCTTCGCGCACCAGGCCCGCCCCTCCGAGGCCTTTGGGACCTTCGGTATGCAAGGCGACAACAATGGGGAATGCCTCCTTGCTGGCGAAATAGTTCGCGGGCAGGAACAGGCCGAACGTCATTGGAAACTGCTTAGCGCCGATCGTGACCTTGGCGTCCAGACAGAAGAAGCCAGGCGACGATGGCAACTTGGAAGAATCCGGCAGCACCACGGCGACCGCCTCGGAAGCAACCGCCGATGCTGCAGATGCCAGCTGCTCGCTCGGCGCAGCCCGCGCTGGCAGCGAGCCCATCGGCGCCAACGTCGCAGCAGCGCACACAATATAAACATACCTGTACAGACACTTCAGCATAGCAAAGGCTCTATCTCAGGAAAACAAAGGGGTCGGGAGTCTTTTTCAAAGACTCCCGACCCCTTTTATTGCTATTTTATTGCGCGGGCTTCCGTCGCTTGGAAAACAGCCACTTCCAGAACTCGGGGTCACTGTACACCGAGGGATAGCACCAATGCGTGCCGTCAGGGAAAACCCGGTAGACAAAATCCGCATGGTTCGCTTCCTGCAGTGCCGCCTTCATCATCTCGCAGGTACTATATGCCCACTCCTGCTCGCCGCAGGCGAGATAGATCGGCAGGTCCTTCAGATTCTGCGCCGTCTGCACGGGATCGGGGGTATTTCGGCTGGAAATCGGCGCGATGGCGGCAAACCGGCCGGGCATTTGTTCGGCGATCAGCCAGCAACACGTCCCTCCATAGCTGAATCCAGTCAGGTACGCCCGCCCGGGGTCCGTACGATAGGCATCGCCAATCCGGCTCACCAGTTCACCAAGGATCCGCGGCATGGGCTCGCGCGGAAATGTATACCCAACAGGGCACTGCGGGGCGATGCCGATGAATCGTGCCGTCTTGCGAAGCGTCACCTTCGGAAGATTGCTGCGCGCTTCGGCATCGCGATGATCCCACCGGTCAGAAGCCCACAAGGATGCGATTCCCTCACCGGCCACGTCGCTTCCTCTGCCGTTGCCATCTTCATTGTGCAGACCAACAACGATGGGGAACGGCTCATTGCTTTTGAAATAGTTCGCCGGGAGAAAGAGATTGACCGTCATGGGGAACTGCTTCTGCCCCACGGAAACCTGAACGTCAAAGCAGAAGTAGCCAGGCGAAGATGGCAACTTCGTTTGATCCGGCAATGAAATGGAGATTGTGTCCCGAGATCTGGCCGATCCGCCAGACGATGGTTCATTGCTTGGCGCATCCTGCGCCCGCAACGACCCGATCGGCGCCAACATCGCCACAGCGCATACAATCCATCCCAACATCAGCTTCCACATATCAAACTCAACTCCAGCCCCGCATGGTCGCTCAGAGGCCAGCGGACGTCAACGGCTGGGGAAGAGCGCTGGGGAAGAGCGCTCAAGAGCGACGTGCAACACATCGGCCCCTGCCACCTCGCCAGAACCAGGGCAGCCCGCCGATGAAGATCACGAAGATCAGTTGCGGCTTACATCTTCGATCACCAGTTTGTCGCCGGTTCTGGTTGCCCGAAGGAAGCGGCTCTTTCTGATGGTCCCGGTGCGCAGGGCCAGCATGGTCTGCCTGGTCCGATCCTGTACCCACCAGTTGCACCGGTAGCAGTTCCCGAATACCCGCACGGTCCTGACTTCCTCGTCGGGTAGGCGCTCCACCGCCCGCACGATCGCGTCGGAGAGATCCTCGGCCGCCGGGCTGGTCGGTACTGCCTGCTTCTCGCGTGTCTTGCTGTCTTGCGCCATTTACCTGTCCTGCTAAATTGTCACTCACCTGATGCGGCCGTTGCTTTAGCCCTTGCTTCGGTGCGGTACCTCACCAATGGTTCAAGCCTGTCCGGGAACACCGGTCAGTTGCCTGGTTGCTCTCTTCCTCGCCGGCATCTTCTTGCCGAGCTTCTTGGGCATGTTCGCCTCTTCAAAGCACGGATCATCCTGGTCCTTAGCGATCGTCATGGGCACCACCGCGACGTTGATGATCCGCGGGTTCTCGCTCTGGTCCTTGAAGTAGACGGTGACGTTGTCACCCCTGACCTCCAGCACTTTGCCCACGCCCAGCTTATTGTTCAAGACGAGTTGTCCGACTTTATGCTTCATTCGACACGCTTCTCTTTCTTCTGGATGACTTTCCACGGCAGGTTCGCGATGGCCGCGTCGATCTCGGACGCTCCCGCATCGGCCGTCAGATCACCAACATGGTAATGACGGATATCCGGCGTACCTTGGGCCGTCGCCTGGATCGACAGCCGCCCGCTGCCTTCCTGCTTGCTCAGCAGCGTTAACTGGGTTCCGAATCGGCTATAGATCATAGGTTTCCTGTCTGCCAAACTATACCCCTACCGTATTTCCGCTCCCAGCGATACCCCTCGCCGCCCGATTTGGGGCGATTGTGCCTATGGACGCGTCTGCTATAGCCCAAAGTAGCAAGAAACAAGCAAAACGGATCTGTTTTCACGCCCGCGCAGACCCGAGTCTCGAATCAATGGGATCTCTCGCGGTGAGGCAGAGCGTCTGTTCGCAGTCTGGCGTGACGTGCCGCGGCCCTCCACGGTATAACTCTGTCCATGAGCGCTACCGCAGACCAACCCGGCAGGACGCTTCGCGACAGCCTGGCCTATGAGCCCCAGGTGCTGAAGTTCGGCACCAGCGGCCGGCGCGGCGAAGTTATCCACCTCACCCAGCTTGAGATCTACATCAATGCCCTGGCTGAACTGGAGTATCTGCAGTCGCAACCGGCCGGCGCCGGCGGCATCCGCAAGGGCGACCAATTCTTCATCGCCTATGACCTGCGACCCAGTTCCACGCGCATCGCGGCCGACCAGGGCAATCGCGGGGAACTTGCCCAGGCGGTTGTGCAAGCGATCGGCGATGCCGGCATGAAGTGCATAAACCTTGGCGCTCTGCCCACCCCGGCCCTGACCTTCCATGCCCTGGTGCATGGCAAGGGCAGCATCATGATCACCGGCAGCCACATCCCGTTTGAGCGCAACGGCTACAAGACCAACAGCGCCAAGGGCGAGCTGCTCAAGAAGGATGAAGGCCCAATCAACGCGAGAGTTGAGCAGGTACGTCAGCGGATCTATGCCCAGCCGGCCACCGCATCGCTCTTTGATTCGCAGGGAATGTTCAAGGGTGGTTCTCGGCCGCTGCCCCCGGAGAACCCGGCCGCCCGCGAGGGTTACATCCGCCGCTACACCGATTTCTTCGGCCCCGATGCCCTTCGCGGCGTGAACCTGCTGGCCTACCAGCACTCCGCCGTCGGCCGCGACCTGCTGGTTGAGATACTGCGGAAACTCGGTGCAACGGTCACCCCGGCCGGCCGCTCCGACACGTTCGTCCCGATCGATACCGAAGCGATCGACGCCGCCCAACTGGGTGTGGTGCAGCACCTGGTTGACCAGCACTGGAAGACCAGCGGCCCCTTCGATGCCGTGGTTTCCACGGATGGCGACAGCGATCGCCCGCTGATTCTCGGGATCGAAAAATCGCAGCAGCAGGGCGGCAAAGTCCGCTTTTTCGGAGGAGATCTGGTGGGCATGATCGTCGCAGAGTTTCTGGGCGCGGATGCCGTAGTGGTTCCGATCAGTTGCAATGATGCTGTCGACCGTGGTTCACTCAAGAACATGGTTGAGCCCAGGACACGCATCGGCTCTCCACATCTCATCGTTGCCATGGAGCAAGCTCGCGCCAAGGGCCGCAAGGCGATCTGCGGCTGGGAAGCCAATGGAGGGTTCCTCACCGGCTCGGATATCGCCCGCGACGGCAAAACCCTTCGCGCCCTGCCCACGCGCGATGCCCTGCTGCCGATCATCGCCGTGCTCGCTTCGGCCAGACAGCAGGGCATCTCCGTGATTGACCTGTTTCGCCGGCTTCCTCCGCGGTTCAGCAGGGCAGCGCTGCTTCGCAATATCCCGCGCGCGACGGGCATGGCGATTGTTCAGAAGTTTTCGCCAGCCCAGCCCGCGATCAAGGAAGCCATCTTTGCCGATGGCGATGTCCGCCTGTTCGATGATGCCGGCCGGCCGATTACCCCGGTGCCCGTGGTCACCCAGCCGCTGCTGGCTATTCGCGAAGAGCTGGCGACATTGTTCACATCTGGGGATGGTTTCGATGCCATAGTCCGGCTGAACTACATCGACGGTGTGCGGCTTGGCTTTGCCAATGGGGACGTTGCTCACATCCGCCCGTCGGGCAATGCCGATGAATTGCGCATGTACGCGGTGTCCGATACCCAGGCGCGCGCGGATACAATCGCGGCCATTGGCGTGCGCGAGCCCGATGGCATCCTCAGGCGGCTGGCGCAGGAGGCGCGGGCGGCGCGGGCGGTGCGGCAGCAGGCCTGACCGGCTCTTCGCCGAAGAGCCATATCCATCCGCATCCCAGCATCAGGATGACGTTGCGGACGATCCCGATGGCAAGATTCACCCGCATCATCCGCGCATCGTCCTCCGGAAAGACTGGTCGCACACCGCAATCGCACACCTTCGGATTGGGGTCTGCGATCGCGACAGCGAGCACGACGATATAGATCGTCAGCATCGTCGCTGTATAGACCGCCGCCCAGCGCAGCCTCAGTCCGCTGAGAATCCACACGGCCGCCAGCACTTCGGCCGACAGAATCGCGTAATGCCGCACCGGACTGCCGGCAATCCAGCGATCGTAGATGGACGTCGGGTTCAGAGACTCGAACCCGGTGTTCCACTTCGACCAGACCGCCGTCAGGAACACCAAAGCAATGAGCCCGCGCCAAAGCCATGTACACAACCGAATCGCCATACTCTGTATTCTACAATACGCCGCGGCTGATGTTCTACCGGCCGAGCATCTGCCAACCTGACAAGCAGCACCCCAGTATTGTAATCCGACGCGGGCCGCCGATGATGGCGTCTGTGACAGGCGTTGTCCATCGAGCATCGAAATGGTTACTGGCGGCGTGCGTGTTCTTCAGCGCGTTCCTGCTGTTTCTCCTTGAGCCATTGGTGGCCAAGTCCATTCTGCCGTGGTTCGGCGGCGGGGCGTCAGTCTGGACCACCTGCATGCTGTTCTTCCAGGTGGTGCTCCTGGCTGGCTATGCCTACGCCCACGTGGGCATCACGCGGCTTGGGCGTAAGAGCCAGTTTGGCGTCCACCTTGCTCTGATCGTGCTGGCAGTTGCGGTTTTGCCGGTGATCCCGCCCCTGCGGCTCCTGCCGTCGCCCGATGTCAACCCGATTGTGCAGGTGCTGCTGGTTTTATCGGTAACGGCCGGGCTTCCCTTCCTGCTGCTCTCCGCGACGGGAACGCTGGTGCAGGCCTGGTGGGCGCGGCTGCATCCTGATTCATCGCCTTACCGGCTCTATGCACTATCCAATGTCGGCTCGATGGCGGGGCTGCTGGCATATCCGCTGATCATGGAGCCGCTGGTCGGGCTGCGCATGCAGGCGTGGGTGTGGTCGGGGGCGTTGGCGGTGTTCGGGTTGCTGTGCGCGGTCTGTGCCCTGATCGCCAGTACCGTACCGTCACAGGTTGAGGCTCCCGCGGCGACTGCCGACCAGTCGGCGTCGGCGTCGCGCTGGTCGATGGTGGCGTGGATCCTGTTGCCGATGATTCCATCGGTGATGCTGCTGGCGGTCACGGCCACGCTCACTCAGGATGTTGCGCCGATCCCCTTTCTCTGGATTCTGCCGCTGGCGATCTACCTTCTCTCGTTCATCTTGTGTTTCGAGTATCCGCGGGCGTATCGGCGCGATCTGTACATTCCCATCTACGGAACAGCGATGCTCGTGCTCTGCGGCTTGGTCATGGTGCAGCGGACCAAACTTGGCTTGCCCGTCCAGGTGCTGATCTATTCGATGCTATTGTTCGCCGGATGCATGATCTGCCACGGCGAACTCTATCGCATTCGCCCCTCCTCGCGTCATCTGAGTCGATTCTATCTGTCGTTGGCGCTGGGCGGGGCACTGGGCGGCGTATTCGTGGCGGTGATTGCGCCGTTGCTGTTCCAGGGGATGTGGGAACTGCATCTGTCCATAGCGGTCTGCGCCCTGGTGTGCCTGGTGATCATGTGGGGGTCATCCACCAGTGCGATGCGCAGCGGTCGGCCAAGCTGGGCATGGTTTTCCCTCAGCGTCGTGTCTGTTGCGATCGCGGCCACACTATGGATGGATGCCTCCGGAAGTCTCCTCGGCGGCCGGCTGCTGGCGCGGAAACGCGGCTTCTATGGCGCACTGACTGTACAGCGCACCAACGTGCGTGATCCCATGCAGGCGACTCGGGCGTTGTACCATGGCGGAATCATCCACGGGCTGCAATTCGAAGACCCCAAACGCTGGCAGGAGCCGCTGTCGTACTACTGGCCGGGGACGGCAATTGGCCGGCTCATGCAAATGACCGCCGACCGGCCACGGTGGATCGGCGTCGTGGGTCTGGGCGCCGGCGCGATCATCGCCTATGGTCAACCGGGCGACCGGATGACGATCTATGAGATCAATCCGCAGGTCATCGAGGTGGCTCGGAAGCAGTTCACGTTCCTGCGCAACACCGCCGTCGAGGTGCAGATCGTTGAGGGTGATGCGCGGATCAGCATGGAGCGGCAGGCGAATCAGCAGTTTGATCTGCTGCTGCTCGATGCTTTCAGCGGCGATTCGATTCCCGTGCACCTGCTGACGCGCGAGGCGTTTGAGCTCTACTTGCGGCACCTGAAACCCGACGGGATTCTTGCCGTCCATATCAGCAATTCGTACCTGGACCTGGAGCCGGTGGTGGCGCGGGCGGCAGAACAACTTGGCATGGCCGTGGTGATCTCCGATACGCCGCCGCTGGTGGACGACGGCCTGTTCTACCCCACCACGTATGCGATCCTCAGCCGCGATAAAGGCAAACTCGATATCGAAGCGCTGCGGACGGTCAGCCGCGCAGCGCGGCTGAAGCCGGGGGTACAGCTCTGGACAGACGACCACTCAAATCTTCTGCGGATCCTTCACTGATGGATCGGTCTGGCCTGTGGCTTGCGGCTGGATGTCACCCAGGCGCAGCTCCTGCCGCAGGCCGCGGATGTCCTGGAGCAACTCCTTGCGCAGGATGTATCGGGCCACGGTGCCGGCGGCGAAGCTGACGAGGAATACTTCGGACTTCCCGGGGTCAGGCAGCCGCCACACCAGCCACCACGCTGTCGCCAGCACCGCTGCAAGTTCACCCAGCGCGATTAGGCCGAAGTCCGCCCATGGTCGGGTGGTGATGAGGAACTCGCGCTGGGTGCGAATGTAGCGCGCGTGGAACACTGCCGTGATCGCCAAATGCACGAGGTAGGCGATGCCGACGCAGGCCACAAGATTCAATCCTGTGCGGGACGCCAGAGCGAATGACCCTGCAGCGGCGCTGATCCCAATTGCCAGCACGAGCATGAACTTCAGCACCGGCGAGAGCCGTGGGAAGGTGAAATCATACAAACGGCTCAGGTGCTGCAGATAGTTGAACTGCTGTTTCAGGCTGAGCTTGGACTGTCCCTTCTGGCGCAATCCGAAATGGATTGGCACTTCCTGCACCTTGCGCACACGGCACTTGCACATCAGTTCAAGTGCGATCTTGTACCCCAGCGGCGAGAGCCGCCCGGCTCGTTCAAAGGTGCTGCGCTGCAGGGCGAAAAAGCCTGACATCGGGTCCTTCACACCGCCTGAGAATGGCCGAGCCAGGGCGGTGGCGGCATAGGAATTGAGCCTGCGGAAGGCGCTCCATTCGCCTTCCATGCTGCCGCCCTGCTGGTAGCGTGAACCCAGGGCAAAGTCGGCATTGCCCTGGACGACTGTATCGACCAGCTCCGGTATCTTTTCCGGCGGGTGCTGCAGATCGGCATCCATGCAGACCAGCACATCGCCCTGGGCATGCGCAAACCCATGCAGCACCGCGCCGCTGAGCCCGTGCCGGGGTTTCTCGCGCACCAGAAGCCGCAGCGGGTACTGTCTTGCCAACTCGACACAAACCTGCGGGGTGGCATCGCGGCTGTTGTCATCGACAATCAGCAGTTCCCACTTCCGGCCGGCCATTGCCGCCGCGACTCGCGGCACCAGCAGCGGGATATTCTCCGCCTCGTTGAGTGTCGGCACGATAATGCTGATGAACCGGTCAGCCATACCCAGCACTGTATGCCGCCGGGAGCGCTTCTGGAAGGGAAGAGAGGAGACACGGGGAGATTGTGGATAAGTGACAGGTGCGCAGGTTCTGGAGCGGGGTACCCCCTATATGGCAAGTGCTGTGGAGACAAGTGGTTAGGTGAAGATTAGGGGAGGAGGTGCGCAGGTTCGGGGTGATTGTGGATAACTCCGGGGAATAGCGGATTGCGGAAACGAAGAGGTCGGAGGTCGGGAGGTCAGAAGGGGCGGGGGAAGGCGACGTTCCGTTTTGTTCCACTTTGATTCACCGCCTGTTTGGAAGGTGACGGACCGCTCGGAAAAAAAGTGTGACAATCTGTGACAAAGTGTGACATCGGGGGAAGGGAACGTAGTACGTGATGCGTAATACGTGGAAGCGCGGGGCGTACGGGTGTCGTCCGGGTAGACGCACGGATGGCAATCCGTGGGCGTTGGGTGGTGCGGGTATTCGGTTGTCAAAGATCCGAGGCGCGAAAAAATATGTCTCTCTATATAAGGGGTGGTTTGGAGGCTGCCAAAAATGCAAGTTAAGAAATGATAAGGGGTTAACGAAATCCACAAATCTTTCCACTTTTTTTGTGGATGATTTGTGGATAAATCGAAGGCGACCAAGGCGAAGGCAGGATTGTGGGCGGGAGATGAGGCGGACCATGAAAGGCCGCAGCCGGGGAGTAGAGCGACCGGCAGGCGTTCCACCACCCGTACAACAGCACCGGGGCGAGGTGCGCAGGATCAAGTGCCCGATGAAGTATGCTTTGACCCTCTTTCCGATTCTTTCCGATCTCTTGACCACTGTAACTTATGCGCTACAATCTTCTGAATGAACCAGGTGCTGGCGAAGGGTTGGCAAGCCATGAAACACAAGCCAAGCATTTCCAACGATGCCGAGATCATCCGCGAGTTGCGGGATGATCCCGACTTCGCGGCACAGTACCTGAATGCGGCCATCGAAGACACGCAGGAGCCGGCCGTCCTGCTGATGGCTCTGCGCCACGTCTCAGAAGCAAGGGGTGGACTTGCGCGGGTGGCGAAGCAGGCGGGAATTGAGCGCGAGAGCCTTTATCGTGCGCTCTCGCCCAAGGGAAACCCTCGACTCTCTACTCTGACGGCCGTGCTCAAGGCATTGAGGATGACGATCCGGCTTGAGCCCGTAGGCTGATTCTCTTGGCAGGCGGGGGAGCTGATTATCCGACGAGAAGGTCGCGGCGCACGCCGGCTAGTTTCGGACGTAGAGGCGGACGACGCAAGTCATCTGCCGGCCAAATGTCCCCCGCGGCCTTCATATGTTTATCGCCCCGCCGAATATGTGGGATGTCACCCTCTCCTCTCGCCGGCGGCATTCTTCGAGCCCAGGCCCTCCCAGGCCCGCTTTCTTTACCGGGAAAATCAGCGGAAGCTCACAGGTCAGTGCTGATGTGGTCTTGCGCGTTTTGAGCGTTTTGTGGCTACGTGTTTGCGATGTCTTGGAGAAGGGAACGGACCCGTTTCCTTCACTTGCGCCCGTGCTATAATGGAGGCATGAACTACCTTGAGCGCATCACTATAAACCCCAATCAGTGCGGCGGGCGACCGTGCGTTCGCGGGATGCGCATTCGCGTTAAGGATGTGCTCGAAATGCTGGCCGCCCGGGTGCCGGAGGCGGAGATTCTGCAGGACTTCCCTTACTTGGAAAGCGAGGACATTGACGCCTGCCTGCAGTACGCCGCCGCACAGAGCGACCACGTCATTCTTGTCGGCACTGCGGCCGCCTAGAAGCCGTCTTTATCGTGCGCTGGATTATTGACGCCCAACTTCCGCCAGTGCTGATCCGACTGCTCGGGCCGCGTGGACACGAGGCCCAGCATGTTGCGGAAATCGGGTTGCGTCAGGCCGATGACAACACCATCTGGCAACGCTCCTTGGCCGATGACGCGATCATCATCACCAAGGATGAGGACTTTCCCATCCGCGCTAGCGCCAGTCGTTCTGCTCCCCGTATCGTCTGGCTACGGATAGGCAACGCCTCGCCTCGCGCCGCGCCCTATTCGCCTGGCTCGAGCCCCGGTTGCCTGCCATAGAAGCCCGCCTGGAACAGGGCGAAAGACTCATCGAAGTCCGCTAAGCGCATCGCCGACGCAAACACCCCACAGTCCGCTGGTCCTTGGCACAAGTCGAGCGGGCGATCCGGTCCCGGCTTACTTCGCATTCTCAATCGAATTTGTTCTCAGGTTTCACAGCGAATCGATCCCCGTCCTCTTTGATCGGCTGAGAAGATATTTTGACCGCGGATTTCGCGGAGGACGCGGATAAGAGGAGAGGATTTGGTTTTATCAGCGATTATCCGCGTTATCCGCGGTTGTTACTCTGCGGTTTTCGGGGCGTAGTCGGCTGGAAGGGACTTGACGATCTTCATGGTTTCGATGCCGACGCGGATTACCTGGCCGACGAGGCGCACGATGTATTTGGAGTCGTCTTCGCGGTTGGGGTCGGAGGTGATGTTGCTGCGCGGATCGGTATAGACCTGGTATTGGTCGATGACCCATTCGAGGGCGGAGCGGTTGCCGAGGCGGTAGTCGCAGGCTTTCTTCGGAAAAGCTGGAGCGCTATTGGTGGCCATTGCCCGATGCCTTCTTTCTCAGGTCCACGTGGCTGATGGAGTTAGTGTACCCCGTGCGCTCCCTTACTCAATACGCGGTCGTGCTCTATGTGGATGTCGGGGACCTCCAAGCAATGCAGGCGTGTCCGGAAGAACACGCCTGCACGCAGGTCAGGGCTGCCATCGTGGGGCGATGGGCTTTTCAGACAGAGCCCGGGGCAAGCCATGCTTTGACGTGTTTGGGCCGATCCGATATAAGCCTCTGGCTCTGAGAATCACCTTTTAAGATATGATGTGGGCGGCAGCTATGGCCAAGACAATGCGGCATGTGACGGAACAGGACCTCGAGCAGCTCTCTTCCTTGTTTGGAGTCCTTTCCGACAAGACGAGGCTGCAGATTCTTCTGACTTTGGTTGACGGCGAGAAGAACGTCGGAAACATCTGCGATTCATTGAAGTTGCCTCAGCCCACCGTGTCGCATCACCTGGCACTGTTGCGGATGAATAATGTGGTCGGCCACCGCCGGGATGGCAAGCAGGTCTACTACAGCCTCGATGGCCGGGTGCATGTCGACTCCGCCTCTGACCTGGTCCTCTGGGTGCAGAATCTGATGGTCCGCATCGGGCCGCGCCGTAAGCAGGCAGCGCGCAAGCGGGCCCGATCACATAAATAGCGGCGGATAATACTGCGGAGCATCCTCGCATGCTGCGGCAGCGCCCTCTGCAACCTGATACATTCGCTCGTGGCTCCGCCGTGCAGATTCCACCAGCAGCTCGTAAGGTCGATTACACACATCCAGGAACCCGATGTTGTAGTGCTCACCATCGTAGCGTCCCAGCGCTGACTGGTCATAGAGCGTGAAGTAGTGCACCCCGACGCATTCCGGGATGGCGGCAGCCGTCTCCAGGTATACGCGGTATGCTCGTCCCCGATCCGCCTGGCTTCCCACGAAACCGATGCCGGTGGCCGGCAGTCCGGCATCCAGGGCGCCGAAATGCCATTCGCCGATCAATGTGGGCTTGCCGGTCGCCGCCACGATCGTCTGGAGCTGCTCGGACGGCACGCGCTGCCGATAGCAGTTGATGGAGAAGACGTCGAAGCTCTTCATGCCTGCCAAAGCCCATTGTGGCGGTACCGTATAGTAACGGGCGCCCAGGTTGAGGTGATCGGGATCCACCTTCCGGCACGCTGCGCAGAGCATGGTGAAGTAGCGTTGCGCCATTACCGTGGCAAACCGCGTCAGATCGGCGCGGCAGGTGTCAGTGATCCGGCCGTGCCACTTGCCATGGCGCACCCGATCCAGCGTCATCTGCATCTGCCAGGACTGGCTCAGTTGCTCATCTGTGCCATAGAGCTGAAGCAGATGTGCCGCCAGGGCATCGCGGCAGGCGCAGGTATCGGTGTTGAAGAGCATTCCCTCCGCGGGTGTCTCGCTGGCGAATCCCCAGGTAGGCTCATTCATGAGGAAGTAACCGATGAACGCGCGGTCGCCCACGTGCGCCTGAAGCTGCGCGGCATAGTCGGCGGCGTCCATCTCCATCGTCGGGGCAAAGACATCGGGGAAGTCACGGTAGATGCACCTGGTCCGCGTCGGCTGGAACTCCATCGGGCGGACATAGGGGAATCCCGCTGCCTGCGCCATGCGCCAGTCCGACCAGTTGGCCACGGTGTTGAAGCCGATCCGCTTCAGTTGCGAAAGCGTGATCCTGGTCCAGCTTTCGCGCCACTGGGCGCCAAAGACACGGATGAAGTTGGACACCAGATAGTTCGCGCTCTTGCCCGGTACGTTCCACGCGGACAGGAAGGGCCCTTTCATCGCGGGCAGCCACCGTGCGGCCTTGTGAATGTGCTCTACGCAGGAGTCGATAGACATGAGCACGCAGTCCGGCCCGGCCGACCAGAAGGCATAACCATCGGGATCCACCAGCCACCAGCGGCGGCCATCATGCTGGGTGCGGAAAAACCCGGATGCTTCAAACTGTTTGGCCTTCCAGCCGCCCCAACGCGAGAAGTGCTCCGGCCATTGTCCGGCGCCCGCATCTTCAAACTGCTGCTTCAGCCGATGATGCAGTGCCACGCCGCTGGGTGTGCGGGTGGGCCAGTCGTGCAGCGTCGATTGCCCGATGGCATCGAGCAGAGGGCCGGCGGGCATGATCGGATCTTCCGGCAATGCCGGCTCGGCCATCGTGGCGATGAGCGGTGTTACGCTCCAGCAACTTGGCTTAGGCCCGTGCCGCAGCAGGCAGAGCTGGATGCAGTTGACGTGTTGCAGTTCCACGCGATCTCCGCCGCACAGGCGTTTGAGCAGCGCCCCTTCGCGGCCGAGCATCCATGTGTTCTGGTTCACCGCCCAGAGCGGCAGACGCAAGCGTGCCTGACATTGGTTGAGCATCGAGAACGTCAAGACAAACTCGCGGCCACTTTCTTCGCGCAATCTCAAGATGAGTACCGCAGCCTGATTTCCATCCAGCAGGAAATCCGCCCAGAGCCAGGCAAACCTATCCAGCGTCCCCTTTGGAAAGCGATATTCGACCCCATCGTCTGTGACGGTGGTCTGATAATGCACGCTGCTGGGCAGGGCGGAAGCCTCGCCAAGCTCTCGCGCGCCTTTGAGTAGCGCATCGGGCAGGAAGGAAACGGAATCAGCGGTTTGCGTCGAAACGGACAAGTCTATCCTCTCTTTCGCTCAACCGCAGGCAATTCTCGTTCGTGGGCCATCCGATTTCCAGTGTGCCGGATTTCGCATTGCATTGCAGGCCAGTTAGGCTACCTTGAAAGGGGTAACAAGGCGGTATTGGAGCAACTATGAACAAAACACTCGAAGGCAAGCGGATTCTGCTGGTGGACGATGATCCGGATATCATTGCGAGCATTGAGGCCACATTTGAGCCAACGGGTGCAGTGATCGAAACCGCCAGCAACGGCAATAAGGCAGTCGAGTTGTGCGAGAGGAATGTTCCCGATCTGATGATCCTGGACATGATGCTTCCCGGCCGCTCCGGCTTCCTGGTCCTGGAAAAAGTCAAAGCCCGTAAGCCGCCCGGCTCCAAGCCCATCGTGATCATGATTACCGGCAACCCTGGTGGCCGGCACAAGGACTATGCCGCGAGCCTGGGTGTCGCCGCCTACTTCAACAAGCCCGTGAAGATGGAAAAGCTCGTCGTGACCGCCGAGCAATTGCTCGCCGCCGCCGGCGCTCCTCCGGCCGCGCCAAAGTAGGCTCATTTCCACGGAGGAGGATCTACTTCGCCCGCTCCACTTTCGTGATCCGATCGGCGATCCTGATCGGTTCGGGCAGCCGGTATCCACGACCACATGCCAGCACAATCCGCCGTGCTGATGCGATATCCATCCGATGCCCGACGCTGACAAACAGCGGCTTGACCCCATCCCTGGTCCGCAGAGCGATCCCTACCTGCTGCTGGCGATGGATTAGCGGCGACCATGCGCCCGCCTTCAACCCCGGATCTCTGGCCTGCCCGCATAGCCGGCTTTTGCCCACGCCAATGCCCGGCCGATCCAGCATCACGCTGATATGCGTGGCGATCCCACATCGCCGCGGATGGGCGAATCCCTGGCCATCAAAGCAGATCACTTCCCATGCATGCTTCAGCATCGCAATCGCATCCTGCAGCGCTGCACCCTCGCGGAACGACAGGAACGTCGGCACATACGGGAACTCCAGCGGCCGCCGTGCCACGACATGCTCAACTAACTCGGTCTTCTCGCGATCCCATACGACTGCGACGGCCACGCACATCTTCCCATCCAGGCTGAATGCCGCATCGGCCGCGGCGACGAAACGTGGCAGACCCGGATAGGGCAGTTCCGTCATGCGGGTTGCCACCTCATGCTGCTGAGTGATCCACGTCTGCACCAGGCCCGGTGGAATGACCAGCTCACTTCGCGTTTGTCGGGCGCGTTGCCACTGGTTTGATGGCATCATCCTTGCCTTTCCGCGTCTGGGCTCCCACTTCCTTCAGCACCGCATCATCAAACACGACTGTCCCCGGATTCAGATACGTATAAAAGTCCACCCGCAGTTCCTGCACCGGCAGGGTCACGTGTTGCGGATTGAAGTCATCCACAATCGTTACCCACTTGTTATCCGTTCCTTTGAGCACCGGCGCTTGCCTTCGGTAGATCTCGCGCTGCATCATCTTTCCCGTCGGGCCGGCATAGAGTGTGTATCCTTTTACGAAAACAAACACCCGCGGGCCATCGCTCTTGTACTTGTAGCTCAGCCGATACCGCCTCTCGGGCCTAATTCTGATCGGGTCAGAAAGCGCTGCCAGTCCGTTGTTTTCAGCACAATACTTCGAGAGATGCAGCACCAGAGCGCCCGAACCATCCTCCCCCGCCTTGCGCACGATCGCCACCTTGTCCTCCGGAGGCATCTGATCCTGCAGTGGCACCGGGTATAGCTCCGACTGATAGATCCCCGTCCACTTGCCCGCCGTGGAGAAACCGCCATTTGCCAGCAGGTCCGGCCCATCCTTCCAAAGCCGCCGCGACAGGTCATCATCCCAAACCTGCTGCTCCACCGGATGCTCAAATGCCCCCATCCCCTGTATCGATTCCAGCACCTGTTCCACTGCAAAGCGCAGATCCGTCGGCTCCTTCACCGCCCGCTCAATCTGCTGTACCTGTGCCTCAGGTATGCGCAGGTCCAGGATTCTCATCTGCAGTTTCTCACCGGACAGTTCACCCCATAGAGCGATCTCTGCATCCACCTGTTTCGCCAGCTCACGCACCTGCGGCGCCGTCGAAGCCAGAGTCACGCTGGTGTTGTTTTCCGTCAGCAGATCCTGCATCCGCGGACCATCCACCACGTCATAGCTGCCGCTCCGGTCCAGCTTGGCGCGCAGAGAAAACCCCGTCCGCTCGCGCATGCTCTCGGCAGCCTCCCCGGCAATCGGAAACACTGCCACCCTCGCTTTGCCCTGCGCCCCCTCGGCGGCGTATGCCATAGCCGGCAGCCACAGAACCAGTATCACAAGCCATCGCATCCGCGCATTGTACCCGATCCGCTACGCACCTTCCCGCTCGCTGACAAACCATCACATCCCGGTACACTACATCGCAATGCCCCGCATCCTCCTGATCATCTCGAACCCCAACCAGGCTGCCTATCGCCTGCGCTGGGAGCAACTGCTCCCCGTCCTGCAGCAGCGCGGCATCGACATCGACGTACAGATTCGCCCCAAAGGTATCTTCGGCCGCCACCGTCTCGCCCGCACCGCCGGCCCGTACGACACCGTCATCATCCAGCGCAAAATGCTCGATCCCTGGGAAGCGCGCGTGCTCCGTCGTCATGCCCGACGAGTCCTGATCGACATCGACGATGCCACCATGTACTCCGCTCACGACGCGAGCCGCTTCTCCGCCTGGCGGCAACAGCGCCGCTTCCTCGCCACCGCCCGCATCCTCGATCTCGCCGTCGTCGGCAACGACTATCTGCAGACCCAGTTTTCCGCCCAAGGGTGCCAGTGCGCCATCCTCCCCACCACCGTTGACCCCGATCACTACCAGATCAAGCAGTACCGCCCGGCCACCCCCGTCCATCTCGTCTGGATCGGCTCCAAGTCCACCTTGCCCTATCTCCAGCAGTTTCTCCCGGCCATCGAGCAGGCCCACAATCGTCCCATCCCTCTTGAGCTGATCACCATTGCTGACGCCGCCGTGCACTCCTCCCGCATTCCCATCCGCCACATCCCCTGGTCGTTGACCGGAGAAGCGGCCGCTCTGATCGAGGGTGACATTGGAATTGCCCCCACTCCCGACGACGCCTGGGCCATGGGTAAGTGCGGCTTCAAGATCATCCAGTACATGGCCAGCGCTCTGCCGGTGATCGCGTCGCCGGTGGGGGCCAATTGCCAGATTGTTCGTAATAGCCAGACCGGCCTGCTCCCCGCCAGCCCGCAAGACTGGCCCGCCGCCATCGTCACAATCGCGCAAGACGCCGCGCTTCGTCAACAAATGGGCGCCGCCGGGCGTGCAATCATCCTCTCCGAATACAGCCTCTCCCGCGCCATCGACTTCTGGACCGACCAACTTCGCTAGGCCCTGTCTGAAAAACCCATGGCCCCACGATGGGCCGGAAAGGGCCTGGATGCGAGGCACTGCGACGAAGCAGTATTTGAATACTACGGCGAGGAGCAGTAACGAAGCAGACAGGCCCTTTCCGGCCCACCCTTCGGGCGGCTTGGAATCGCCTCATCTGCGGCGGCGCATCGGCTCAAAGGGTCTACGGACCCAGCTTTCGCCAATGCTTCTTGCATCTGAGGCGATTCCAAGCCGTCGTGAGGCCATGGGTTTTTCAGACAGGGCCTAGTGACCCGCTCAACCCGAACATCGTACTAAAAGAAAATCTGCAAAGATCGTGTCGCGGCATCGTGGCATTCGCCCCTGGCGCAGTTTAGGATAGTTTCCAAGCTGGATGGGCAGCGGCGCTCCGCAGGTCAACGTGATCTGCGCCACGCGCATCATAGGGCTACGCACTGGCAACCTCTTGCTCGATTGCACGCGGCGATCGTGTGGTGGTCTGCCTCCGCCTCGGCGCGATGGCGTGCGTGCCTGCCCATTCGGCTCCGAATGCAGGAAGGATCGTCATGATAAGCTTTGCCACGGCGATGACAGTAGAGGAATCCCAGCAACTGGGGTCTGTGCTCTCGGTTTTGGCCGATCCCACCCGCCTCCAGATTCTGTTCTGGCTCTCGCAGAACAATCGCCACGTCAATTCGCTGGTTGAGCAGCTCGGCATGCCTCAGCCCGGGGTTAGCCACCACCTGAGTATCCTGCGCATGGCCGGCCTGGTCTCCTGGCGGCATGAAGGGAAGAACCGCATCTATTCATTGGGCGGCCGCGTCGCCCTTGACGGCCAGTCGCTAAGCGTCAATGTCAACGGCTTCACCGTCACCATCGGACCGCGCCTGGCTCTTGACGAGCCGCCTGTCGAAGCCTCGGCCCGATGATCATCCGCGGCCGTTGGCAAAGGCTTGCGGCAAACAAGCCGGCGTAGACACAGCCTAGTCTCTCACGTCTCGTGGACGCAGCGCCGATCGCGCACTCTCAGCTTGGCCCGGCGGCGGCGCCTCCGTCTTGGATCGCGTTTCCACCGCATTCCCCCGACCTTTGCGCGTGGCCTTCAACGGGCGGGCCGGATCGGTCTGGGTCATGTCGACCTGGTCTCGGCCGTGCGCGTGGGCGTGGGCGTGCGTAAAGGCATGGTGTTTGCCCGCACCCAGGAGCTGCTTCGCATCCAGCCGGCCGAACAACTGGATGGTCTTGGCAACCAGGCCCGTCCAGCCCGTCTGGTGGTTGGCCCCCAGTCCCGCGCCGTTGTCGCCGTGGAAGTATTCGAAGAAGAAGAGATAGTCGCGCCAGTGGGGATCGGTCTGGAACTTATCCGTGCCGCCGTAGACGGGTCGCCTGCCTTGCTGGTCGCGCAGGAAGATGCTGGCGAGGCGATCGGCGATCTCCTTGCTGACCTCAAAAAGGTTCATCAGCCTGCCTGATCCCGTGGGGCATTCGATCTTGAAGTTGTCGCCGTAGTACATGTAGAAGTTCAGCAGAGCCCGGATGATCATGATGTTCACCGGCATCCAGACGGGCCCGCGCCAGTTGGAATTGCCTCCGAACATGCCGGTGTTCGACTCGGCCGGCAGGTAGTCGACGCGGTATTCCTGGCCATCGACGTGGAGGATGTAGGGGTGGTGCTCGTGGAACTTGGACAGGGAGCGGATGCCGCAGGGGCCCAGGAATTCGTTCTCGTCGAGCGTTTTCGTAAGGATCCGGCGGAGGCGTTCAGGGGTGACCAGGGCGGCAATGCCGCGATTGGCGATGCCGAAGTGATCCTCGCCGGTGGGATGGATGGATTGCAGCAACTCGGGCATTCGGCTCAGGCGTTCGGCGATCTGGGCGGTCGCCCGCGGAATCGATTGGCGCTGGCTCTCTTCGATAACCGTGGTCGCGCACAGAGGCAGCAGACCCACCATTGAGCGCACCTTCAGCCGGGTGGCGGTGCCGTCGGGGAGTTGCAGCAGGTCGTAGTAGAAGCCATCTTCCTCATCCCACATGCCTTCCTGGCCGGGTCGGTTCATGGCGGCGGCGATATAGTAGAAGTGCTCTGCAAACTTGACGATCATGTCCTCGTAGGTGCGGTCGTGGACGGCCAGCTCGTACGCCAGTTCGAACATGTTCTGGCTGAACAGGGCCATCCAGGCGGTGCCGTCTGCCTGTTCGAGGTGGCCGCCCGTGGGCAGGGGGGCGCTGCGGTCGAAGATGCCGATGTTATCCAGGCCGAGGAAGCCGCCTTCAAACACATTCTTGCCGTGGCGGTCTTTGCGGTTCACCCACCACGTGAAGTTCAGCGTCAGCTTGTTGAACGCCGACTTGAGGAAATCGAGGTCCGGTTTGTAGCCAAGTGCCTGCTCGGTGCGGTGCAGGAAGAGCGTGGCAAAGGCGTGGACCGGCGGATTCACATCGCTGAAGTTCCACTCATAGGCGGGCATCTGGCCGCTGGGATGCTGATAGACGCCACGAAGCATCAGGCCCATCTGCTCCTTCGCGAAGTCGGGATCGACGATCGACAGCGGCAGCGTGTGGAACGCCAGGTCCCAGGCGGCGTACCAGGGATATTCCCACTTGTCGGGCATGGAGATGATGTCCTGGTTCATCATGTGGAACCACTCGCGATTGCGGAAGTCGCGGCTGCCGGCGTGCAGGGGGTTGGCGCGGTGCTCGTCCAGCCACTGGTCGGCGTCGAAGAAGTAGAACTGCTTGCTCCAGAGCATGCCGGCAATGGCCTGGCGGAAGACGTTGGCCGCGTCGGGGGAGATCGAAGATGGTGTCACCGCGCGGTAGAAGTCATCCGCCTCATGGATGCGCGTGGCGAAGGTTGCGTCGAACTGAGGCGCGAAGGGCAGGGCCTGTTCGCTGTGCCCGGAGGGCGCCTTGGCGGTGAGGCGAAGACGCACGGTGACCGACTGCCCTGGCGCAACGGTCAGATGATAATGAGCGGCGACCTTGGTCCCTTGCCGGGCGGGGTTCACGGCGGAACTCTGGTTCTGCACGATGCAGTTGTTGATGCCATCTTTGACGTATGGGCTCTCACTGGTCCGGCCGGGGAAGATGCGCTCGTAGTTGGTTTCGTTCTCGGTAAAGAGCAGGGGCACATCGCCTTCGCACCAGAGGCTGTACTCTCCCAGCAATGGATGGCTGGCGGCGACGGTGCTGACGCTGTCGGGACCCTGGGTCTGCCGCAGCAGTGGTTTATGGCCGGGCTTGGAGATCCAGGAGGACCAGTCGTTGCGGAACCAGAGGGTCGGCAGGAGGTGCAGTTCGGCAACATCGGGGCCGCGGTTGGCGGCCGTGATCCGGATCAGCACATCCTCGACGCCCGCTTTGGCGTATTCGACAAAAACATCGAAGTACCGATTCGCGTCGAAGATGCCCGTATACAGCAGTTCATACTCCATCTGGTCGCGCGTGCGCCCGGCGTTGGTCTTGACCAGGTCATCGTAGGGGAAGGCACTCTGCGGGTACTTGTAGAGATACTTCATGTACGAGTGCGTCGGCGTGCTGTCGAGATAGAAGTAGTACTCTTTGACATCCTCGCCGTGATTGCCTTCGCTGTTGGTCAGGCCGAACAGGCGCTCCTTGAGGATCGGGTCTTTGCCGTTCCAGAGTGCCAGGGCAAAGCAGAGGCGTTGCCTGTCATCGGAGATGCCGGCCAACCCATCTTCTCCCCAGCGATAGGCGCGCGAGCGCGCCTGATCATGGGTGAAATAGTTCCAGGCGTTGCCCCCTTCGCTGTAGTCTTCGCGGACCGTTCCCCACTGTCGTTCGCTGAGGTAAGGCCCCCACTTCTTCCACGCAGTTCCCTGGTCTCGTGCCTCTTGGAGGCGGACTTGTTCCCTGGTCATAGACTCCTCCCCTTTATCCAGCGCGTTCCCCAACCACACTATAGCGTCTGCTGTGGCGCGTTGGCGAGGGTCAAAGTGATGTGCAGGACGGCCGCATCGAGGAATCTGTCTTCGCGTCAGAAGGCCTCGGGTTTCGTACCGAGCTCAAGAGTGTTGCTTATGGAATCCAAAGCTCTTACGGTTTGGAAAACACGTACAAGTCCTGATAAACGATGCGGTTGCACCGTTCGCCGGCATGAGGTTCCTTTTCGCTTTGGATGCCAATCAAAACCCCAAGCTTGCCCTGCGAAGCCACCAGGTCATTGACCGCAATCAGGCTCTCTCCGGCGTTCTGCGCCACCAGCGCCCTCAGATCGATCGTCTGCACGATGCTGCCGTCGCTGGTCTTCATGCCAATCAGCTTGTGATGATCGCTGATGCTGGAGCCGTCGACAAACCACAACGTGTCATCGGTCAGCACCATGGGGCGATAGACCGGGTCCTCGCCGCCCATGACATACCCGGCATCACCGGCGAACTGATTTGTCCGCGTCCACAGGGCCTCGCCGCCATGCCGCAGGTCCAACTTCATCTGCGCCCTGTCGCCAATGACGTATAGAAAATCGCCGTGGCAGGCCATCACCGGGTGGTCGGAGCCCAGTTCACGCTTCCACTTCGCCGAACCATCCCGGATATCGACGGCCGTGAGCGTCTGCGACTGCATGCCGTGGTAGAAGAGATACAGATCTTCCGTGGCGATGAATCGCCAGTAATCGGACACCCGCCCAATCGGGAAGTAATAGGCCGACCACCCGGCATTGGCCTTGTTGTTATGCCACCAGAACGCCGGGGCGGCCGCTCCAAAATCGCCTCGACCCCCATCATCAAACCGGGCGGCCCATAGCCGCTTCCCATCGCTCAGGCTCGTGGCTTGTAGCGCCATGTTAAGCCCTCCGGCATCATCATAGATCTGCCCGGCCACAACGCAGATCCCCGCAGCGTTGATCTTGGGATAATCGCAATAGCGCAGCAGATTCTTCTTGTCCTTGGTAGGCAGGAACGGGCCGATCTCCACCTTGCAGGCCCCCGGCTTGTCGGCCGTCCACGCCGCCGCCGAAACATCCACCCCGATATACGATGATTCATCGCGTGTATCGCCGGGATGATAGATCACCAGGTCCTTCCAACTCGTCATTAACGCGCTGGCATCGCCGCCCCAGTTCTTGGAACTGGGGGCGCTCTTGATCACTTCCAGCCTCTTCCACGTCTTGGTGGCTGGGTCGTACGCCCCCACGCAGAAATGATCGCCGCCGCGCTTGGCATAGAATCGGCCATCATCACCCCAGCAAACCGAGTTGCTGTAGTGGTGCGAATCGATCTCCCCGTGATGCTCACCGACGTAGAAGCTGTAATTCCTCTGCGGATCGTTCTTCCACGCCCGACCGGCCGGCGCATCGCTCTTGTCCGTGGTTTTCCCCGTGGCCCAGTCGAACAGCACCAGCGTCACCCCATCACTCCAGATCTCGTAGTCCTTCTGCACATCATTGGTGAACGCCGCGGCCGTGCCGTTGCGAATGACCACCGCGCTGGCATAGTGGTAGTTGGGCTGCGGCGGCTTGTCCGACCAGGCCCCACAGAAGCGCTTGACGTAAACCTGCCTGACCTCGCCGGCAATGTTCTGCGGGCAGTACTTGCTCATGCCCGGGTCCCCGCCCACATGTGTCCAACCCCCCGCGCCCTCCGACCCCTTCGCCGTGGCTGTCGCCGACAGGGCGGCCAGCCATGCCAGACCAGCAACGACGGCCGCCGTCTTCAAGCCAAACGCATGATCTGCCATATTGCCCTCTGCCTCTTTAGTACTGGAGACATGCTCTTGAGCGCATGAGCATCTCAATGGTTCGTGGCACGGTGATGGGCAAAGCATATCCCTGGACCGTAACGTCTGCCAGCGTTCGCGACACAGAGGAGCTAGGCCTCTGTGTCCCTTCTTGTTAGTCTCTTCGACATGGATACAGGCAGCTCCAAACTGGACGCTCCGCTGGACCTGATCCCCGGGATCCTCCGCCGGGCCGGTCTGCGACCCTCCGGATCCATTGTCCAGGCCCCAGACGATACCGCCAACCTCATTTTCTTCGTAGATGGCGAGATCACGATCCGAATCGGGCGCGGGGCTGACGGCGAGTGTTTCCCCAAGTCCGCCCAGATCCTCGAGCGGGTCGGCGGACAACTCCGTGCTCCGCGCGTGCTCTCCACGGACTTCAGCCGCGAGTTCTGCCCGGCCAACGTCATGGTCTGCGAGGTGCTTTCGGGTGAGACCCTCTGCAGTTCCTGGCGGCACCTCACCCCCTGGCGGCGGCAGCAGATCTTCGGCGGCGTTGTCGCCGAGTTACAGAAGTTGCACCAGTTCGAGCCTCGGCTCTTCTCACTGTGCGGCGTGTGTGAGCCATGGCCGCAGCTATTTGGGGATCAACTCCGCCAACTCTTTGCCAAGGCCGCTCAGCGTGAGTCGGTCGTGCCGCTGGAGACGCTGGAGCGGCAAATCGAGACGGCATGGCCGGTCATGGATTCCTCCCGTGCGGCCGTCGTCCACAACGATGTGCACTGGAACAACATACTGGTGGAGGAGGGAGAGTTCTCCGGCCTTTTGGACTTCGATGATGCGATCATTGGCCTGCCGGAGATCGACCTCATGTCGCTCTTGCACTCCGCGGCCGGGGCGCAAGAGCCGCAGTTGCCATGCGTCTTTTCCCGGCCGGAACTGCTGCGCCGGACGGCGGCCATGGTTCGGGAGATCTGGCCGGAGATGTTCGCCCGGCCGGGCTTCGCGCAGCGTTACGCGATCTTGTGTGCCCGCGAGATCCTGCTGATTCTCACCGAGGATGTCCCGTGGATGAGCCCGGACGAAGCAGGTGAGGAGGCGCGGATCATGTACGAGGCCTGCTTTGTCTCCCCGGGGCTGCGGGCCTGGATCAGCTAGCCCTGCCCCCTCAGTCCTGCCTATGCGCGCCCATCGCTCTCTCTCAATTGAACATCCAGAACTCCTACCGGAAGAGCAGGTAATGCCGTATCAAGCTGCGCACACGATGCGCACCTGCTTACTTATCCACATCCACGCGGAGCTGTCACCATCGCATCGGCACGGATCATTGCCCGCCGCGATGCGACGAAATGGCAGGCCAATTTCCGAACGGCTGCGTGCCTCGCCAAGGCTTGCAAAGGGGAGGGGCGATCAGTACTTTGCCACCTTGGCAGGAGTGCAGTGGAGGAACGATCAGGCGGCGCGGCGGCCGTCGGCTCCGCTGCCCCATTCGCTCAGGAGCACCACTATGCAGATCGCAGATCGAATGCAGCTCGTCTCGGAATCGATCACCCTGAAGGTCAGTGCCATGGCCAATGCACTGAAAAAGCAGGGCGTTGACGTGGTGGGCTTCGGCGCTGGCGAACCGGACTTTGATACTCCGGCGTTCATCAAGGAAGCCTGCAAACAGGCCCTCGACAAGGGGATGACCAAATACACGCCGACCCCCTGCATCCCCGAACTCAAGGCCGCCATCGCCGCCAAGTTCAACAATGAGAACGGCCTGGCCTATAAGCCCGAGAACATCACCACCGGCGCCGGCGGCAAGCACTGCCTGTACATGGCGTTCATGGCGGTCATCAACCCCGGCGATGAAGTGATCATCCCCGCCCCCTACTGGGTGAGCTATCCCGAGCAGGTGAAACTGGCCGGCGGCGTCTGCAAGTTCATCGTCGGCGCAGAAGCCAATGGCTTCAAGATCACTCCAAAGCAGCTCGAGCAGGCGATCACGCCCAAGACCAAGGTGTTTCTGATCAATTCACCTTCGAACCCGGCCGGGCATGCCTATACGCCCGAGGAACTTAAGGCGCTGGCGGAAGTGATCGCGAAGCACCCCAACATCATCGTCTTCTCCGATGAAATCTACGAAAAACTGATGTACGGCGGGATCAAGTTCGCCAGCTTCGCCAACCTGGCCCCCGGCCTGTTTGAACGGACGCTGACCTTCAACTGCCATTCCAAGACCTTTGCGATGACTGGTTGGCGCATCGGCTACGTCGGCGGGCCCAAGGCCGCGATCGATGCGATCAACAAGCTGCAGAGCCAGATGACCAGCCACATCACCAGCTTCACACAGCAGGCCGCGATCGTGGCGTTGACCGACCCGCAAGGCGCCCAGAGCGTTGCGGCGATGCACAAGGAGTTTGAGAAGCGCGGCGAGCACATGTGGAAGCGGCTTTCAGCGCTGCCGAAGGTCACCTGCGTCCGGCCGCAGGGCGCGTTCTACTGCTTCCCCAATGTGTCGGCATACTTCGGCAAGACGGCCGGGAATACGCAGATCAAGGAAGCCGTGAGCTTCGCCGCAGCCCTGCTGGAACAGGCGCATGTAGCGGTGGTTCCCGGCAATGACTCGGGCTTTGAGACGCACGTGCGTCTGAGCTTCGCCACCAGCATGCAGAACATCGACAAAGGCATCGACCGCCTGGCGGAGTTTCTGAAGAAGCTGGGATAGGAGCAAGACGCTTCGCATAGGTTCTTGCGGGCCCGCTGCGTCAGAATACGTTGTGCGCTACGAGCGTACCGGTGGCGTTCTTGGAGAGGTGACCCATGATCTGGCGTGTGTGTGTAGCTGTCATACTTTGTGTGGTGATGGCCGGTTCCGCGCGTGCGCAAGAAGCGACGGAGGATCTGCTCACAAACACTCAGGCCGCCGACCTGATGAGTGAACTGCTTACCTATCATGGCGACCTGGCCGTCCGCCGCGTCGATGCCATGACAGCGTTCATCGGCGACATCGGCAAAAGCCAGGATTACCGGATCAACCGTCCTGCGGTTCCGCCGCGCAAAGAGATGACTTTTGCCGAGGCGTTCAAGGGCGTGATCATGTTCGTCAAACAGGGCGGCGCCCGACTGGCCGACCCGGTACTGGCAAAGATGACGCCTGATCAACTTTCGCGAGAACTCGATGCCCTGCAGCACTACAACCTGCAGCAGTTCCTCTATCTCAACACCCAACGCGACGACATCGCCCGCATGAAGGTCTACCTCAGTTCCATCGGGCAATTCGACGCCTATGAGCAGTGGGCCGCAACGCACGCTCCGCGTACCGCCAACATCCTCACCACCGCTCCGACCACGCAGGATGCCAAGGCGATCGCCGGTTGGCTCAGCGCCCAGGTTGGCGCCGTCAAAGCGCGCACCTGGGAGAAGGCCAAGGCGAAGGGGATGACACGCGAGCAGTTCGATCTGGAATGGAACCAGAAAGAACAGGCTCTGAAGGATGATCTCCGCCAGCGCATCGACGCGGTGAAGAAACTGGGAGAGTACTTCGCGCCGCGTCCTGCTCTGCCGGAGCCGGCGGCTCCTGGCACGCCCGGCGCCAGTTGGGCGGCTCAGGGCGCAGTCACAATTGCGCCGCGGGCAACTCCGGGCGCGCCGGATTCCGGGGCAACCGGCGCCGGCCAGCCCGTCGACTCGGGCACACCACTGACCGCCAACGACCCGCGCTGGCAGCAGTCCTACTACGGACCCAATAAGTTCAATGGCTGGAATGACGACTACAGCGATGTTTTCCAGCCGAATGGCGGCGGCGGCGCGTATCGCCGCTATGACACGCGCGTCAACAATGATAATGATGCCCGCGTCAATGGCGAGATCGACCGCAGGGCGAACATCTCCGCGGACCGCCGGCAGAACATCCGCATCGATCCGCGCGTGAACTACTGATCTGCAGTGCCGTATAGTGCGGACGGTCCGGCGCCGAAGGGAACAACGACACGACCAGTCTGGATAAGTAGATCACCGCGATTGTCAGTGTGCGGTTTGAGGTGCGCTAGGCCATGTCTGACGAACGATCCGTTTGCGGATAAGATCAGGACATGTCCTCAGATGGAGTGAAGTCGAACGAACAAGCGGAGCTTCCCAATGGCCAGCAACCTCCCAAGGGGGCGATGCTGACGATCTTTGGCGTGGTGCTGGTGGACATGCTGGGGTTTGGGCTCATCATTCCCCTGCTGCCGTTCTATGCCACGCGCTTTAGCGCATCGGCGGTACAGGTGGGACTGCTGTTTGCTGTGTTTTCGATCTGCCAGTTTGTGGCCGCTCCGACCTTGGGAGCACTGTCCGATCGCATTGGCCGCCGGCCGGTGCTGCTGATCTCGCAAATCGGCAATGCCTTGGGGTATGCACTGCTGGCATTCACCAGCGAACACCAATGGGGGAACTTATTGCTGGGATTGGCAATGCTGTATCTGGCGCGGATCATTGCCGGCATTACGGCCGGGAATATCTCCGCCGCCTCGGCCTATATCGCGGACATCACGACGCCCAAGAACCGGACAAAGGGCATGGGGATGCTGGGTGCAGCATTTGGGTTTGGATTTGCGCTGGGGCCCTTTCTTGGGGGAAAGCTGGCGCACTGGTTTGATCCCGGCGTACCGGCGTGGGTGGCGGCAGGATTGGCGTGCATATCGGCGACCATGTGCGCTACCTTGATGAAGGAGGCGCCGCGGCGGGCATCGACGACGTCGGCGAACTACCTCAATCCGAAGCAGTTCGCGCCGCTGTTTGCCAATAAGCCGCTGATGAAGATCAACGCGATGTGGTTCATCGCCATGACCGCCTTTGTCGCGGTAGATGCGATGATCGTGCTGTTCCTGAATCGCACCATGGGCTACACCGAAGGCGATGTCGCCAACTACCTGTTGCTGGTAGGCGTGGTGATTCTGATCACCCAGGGCGGCGTGGTCGGACGGCTGCAGAAGCGCTACAGCGAGTGGGCGCTGTGCATTGCGGGGCTGATCATCAACGGCCTGGGGGCGATCCTGACGGCGGGTGTGGCATGGTATCCAAGCGTGGGGCTGCTGTGCACCAGCGCGGTGATCGCAGCATTCGGGCGCAGCCTGTTCCAGCCGACCATCTCGGCACTGGCCAGCCACCACAGCAAGGAGGGCGAACAGGGCATGTCGCTGGGGTTCTTCCAGGGTGTGGGTACGCTGGGACGGATCGTCGGCCCGAGCATCTCCGGTCCGATGTATGCGCTGCACGTGACCTGGCCGTGGTTCTTCAGCGGAGCAACATTGTGGCTGACAGGCACGTGGCTGACGCGGTTGCACTGGGCTGAGCAGCGGACGTCAACTAGTGCAGGTAATAGGCAGCACTGACGAGCAGGCCAACGCCGCCCAGGCTGATGCCGGCGATGGCGGTACCACGGGATTGGGTGCCGCCGGCGGCATTGATCTGCACCAGCGCAATGATGCCGAAGGCGATGGCCAGGATCGAGGGGACGAAGAACAAGCATGTGGGAATGCCCAGAATGCCAAAGACCAGCGAGGTCGTGGCATAGCCGTTGGTAGAGCCCTTCTCCCGCTGGATAGTGCCTTCAAGCGTGAAGGGAACGCCACAGGCCCGGCAACTGTTGGCCGCCACCGGGTTCAAGGCGTTGCAGCGGACGCACTGGATTGTCAGTGCCCCAGTTCGGTCGTGCAGAATCTTTGGGGCGCGATCGCCGGCGGCCGCGTAGGCGTGAACCGGATGGGGATCGGGTTTGACGATCTTGTTGGTATCGGGGTCAATCAGCCGGCCGTGGCGATCGAGGATGGGGATGCGGATATCGTTGGCGCAGGTGGGGCATTGGCCGTGCTGGCCAGCCGTGAGCATGGTGGCTTCGAGGCGGCTGCTGCACCAGGGGCAATTGAACCCGAAGCGGCGAACGGCTTCGCGAGAGCTGCCCAATGGCGGCGGCGCCGGCGGACGCATATTCTGGCTTTGGGAAACGGCCACGGCGGCCGCGGCGCGCTGGGGCACTTTCACAACGCCCTGGCAGGTCGGACAGCGTACCGGCCGTCCTGCATATTCGTCGTCCATACTGAGCGACGCTTTGCAGACATGACACAGGAAAGTGATCATCCCTTGCCAGACATCATAAGTAGTGGAGGGCAACTTTGTAAGCAGCCTGCAGAAAAGGTTTGTGCAACCGGGGCTGGCGCATGCTCCCCTTGTGTCTCTTGTGAGAGTGTCATCATATGATGTTCATGATCATTCTTACCTTCCCCGGGACGCTCCAGGTGCGAAGGAGATGGAATTCAAATGCGAAGTCGCGCTCTGGTGATGCTCATGTCATTCCTGGCCTGCCTGACCGGTCAGGTGTCTGCCGCTGAAGTTGCTCTGTCTATCCGCAACCATGCGGGAGCGCCTCAGGTCAATGCTCCGGTACGTGGAGGCGTTCCTTTTGCCCGCGGAATACTGAATACGTGCGATCAGGCACGGCTCCTGGATATGGCAGGCAATGAACTCCCATGCCAGATCCGGCCGACTGCACACTGGTACGATGGCAGCATAAAGTGGGTCCTCGTGGATACCCAGGTCAGTCTGCCGGCACTGGGCGAAGTGAAACTGCGCTTGCAGCCGGGCGTTACTCCTGAATCTCAGACTAAGGAAGTCAAGGTAACTTCAAATGCCGAGGGATTCATTGTAGATACCGGTCCCGCGCGGTTCCTATTCAGCAAGACCGTCTTTGGACTGCCTACGACTGTTTGGGCTGATCTCAATCAAGATGGTAAGTGGGACACGCTCGTTGCCAATGGAGGCAGTGAATTTGTTGCAGAAGTGGAGCATCAGCCTCCAGGTGAACCTGAAGAGGAGAATTGGTTGCGCGATGCTACCGGTGGTCTACGGGAACGTTTTGTCGCAGGGCCAGGCCCTTCCGGTGACTACGACGTGGAGATCGAGAACTCCAACCGTCTGCACGTTGTAGTGAAACTTAGCGGTTGGCTGGTCAATACGTCCGGTCGGCGCCTGTTGCAGTATGCCATCCGGGCTCACGCTTATGCCGGATCACCCGAGCTTCGCATTGTGCACAGCTTCGTATACGCGGGAAAACCCAAGGAGGATTTCCTGCGTGCCATGTGGATTCGCATGCCAGAATCTTCATACAGCACTTGTGCTTTCGGAGGATCCCAGCGGCATGACCAAACGATGAAGCCTGGCGATGTCGTCAGCCTGACCGAGATCGGCCCGAAGAAAATCTACCATCTGGTTTCTTATACCCAAGACAAAGCAGTCAAGTATTCTCTTACAAACAATGGGAATGAAACTGCGAAAGGCACAGAAGCCAAAGGCTGGGTTCGTCTGGCTGGTCCAAAGTCCGCAATGCACCTGGCCCTGCGCAACTTCTGGCAGATGCATCCCAAGGAACTGCGTGCCGATGCCAAAGGTCTCTGCGTCTACCTGTGGCCAGAAGCCGGCGGCAAAGTGCTGGACTTTCGCCGCCGATATGACGAGGTGGAGAACAAGTATCACTATGACCTGACCCTCTGGCCCTATGGCGGGGAAGGTGTCGGTGTGACCCACGAGATGGTTCTGCGCTTTGGCGCAATCGCCGAGGATGCTGGTCCACAGATGATCGCTGCTCTGGATGCTCCGCTCGTGCTGCAGTGTTCTTCGGAGTACTACGCTGCATCCGGAGCGTTCGGTCCATTCGCTGTTCAAGACCCGACACATTATCCACACCTTGAAGGGCTTCAGAATGTTGACCTGGAATGGATTCGCCACAATCAGCGCGCATTCCACTGGGACGGCATGATTGATTATGGTGACAACCTGTTCCACGGATACGAGACACCAAGTCATTACGGATATATGGCGGCCAAATCCTGGTGCAGCCGGGGCTACGTTGGCTGGCAGTGCAACGATGGCACCCTGACGCAGTCGCTATTCCTGCAATACCTGCGAAGCGGTGACTACGAAGCATTCCGTACTGCGGAAGCTCTTTGCCGGCACGTCACGGAGATCGACACCTGCCACTACTGCATGGAGGAACCCAAGCAGGTAGGCGGCGGCCACAGGCACGATCAGCAGCACTGGGGGAACGGCGTGCGAGGCTATGGAACAGCCACACACGGCGCAATTGACTACTACCTGCTGACCGGGGATGAACGCGTGATGGACGTGATGAAGGAATACACCCGCTATCATTTAGACGGAGAGCCCAGCGAAAACGAGGATCGTATCGGCGGTCTGATTCGAATGTGGGAGATCACCAGAGACCCGAAACTCAAACAAAAAGCAGATGAGCTTCTGAGCCAGGAACTTGTGGTTAATCCCGATACCGGCTGGCCGTTTTCAACTCCGGCGCATTTTCGATTTGTCTCAAATACGAGTGTCAGCCTGCTCTACTATCTATACAGTACATCACCCGCCGATCACGCAAAGCTCAAACAAGCCATAGTCGAGGCGGCCGACTCGTTGGCACCTCAGGCCAGGAGTTCGTGGAACCAGGTGGATTATCTGCCCACGATCATTGCTGCTCTGGCCTATCAGCAGACCGGAGAAGCGCGTTATGCATCGCTGCTGGCTACTCTGCTTCAGCGTCTGAACCTGCCACGAAATGTTCCGGTGCCTCCTGCTTTCATGGTGAACCTTCGCAATCTCGATTTTGAACAGATGGTTACTGCCGCGCGCCAGTGGAATGTGAACAATGTCTACGTATCAACGATCCACGACTTTGTGCCACTACCGTATGCGATCGCTGCTCTGCAGAAAGCGAATATGGATGAGGCGGCGATATGGGCTGTTCCTCGTGTCAATCAACCACCTGCGCCATTCGCCGAAGTCATCCCTCCAGCTTCGATGGCGCCGGAAATCGGGCACTGCTTCACTGTGGGCATCACCCATGGTTCGCCTAGCGACCAGGGAGGAGGACATTCCGATTTGTCACTGCTAGAGGATGGCAAATCCCTGGGACCTGCACACTCAGCCCACGCCGATATCCGCACGGACGGACGGGGACGGTGGAGCCACTGGGGGGCAAGGACCATCTATTTTTCGACATCGGACAACACCGACCCAAGGACCAACGGCAGACAATACAAGGTTGTATATACCGGTGCAGGAAAATGATCTCCTGTGTCAGTCACGCTGGGCGACAAACCTAACCAACCAGAGGGACACTACAGCCCCAGGCTCTTCAGGTAGGCACGGCTGTTGGCCATGTTGAGCATGGCGTTGCCGCAAGGCTGGTCCTGCTCGACGATCGCAAATTGCACCTGGTTCAGGCTTGGCAGCACCGGCATGATGGCGCGGTAGTCCACAGCGCCGCTGCCAAGTTCGCACCAGCGAACAAACTTGCCTTCGGCGTCTGCCTCAAAGTCCTTTAAGTGGAGGTACCCGGTGCGCGAGGCGTGCTTCTTGAGGAAGGCGGCCGGGTCATCGTTGCCGCGGCGGACCCAGGCCACGTCCACGCAGAGATCGACGGCCTTGGGATCGAACTGCTCAAGCATGATGTCGATGATGCGCTTGCCGTTGAACTGGACCAAGAATTCGAAGTCGTGGTTGTGGTAGTGCAGGCGGATGCCGGCATCGCGGAGTTTCTTGCCGGCATCATTGATGATCTTGATGGAGGTTTCGACCTTGTCCAGAGTATCGTGCTTCCAGTCCAGGCAGCCGGAGTTGCAGATGTCGTAGCTCCGGGCTTTCTTCAGGAAGTCGATTTGCTCGGGGAGCTTTTCCAGCAACGCCCGCGGGCCGACGTGGCTGCCGGCGAACACCATGCCCCGGCTGATGAGCTTCTGCCGCAGCAGGGCGGGGTCTTTGTAGGAAGCTTCAATGGCCGCGTAGCCGGCCGCCGCGAGCTGGTCGAGGATGATGTCGAAGTCTTCGTCAACGTTGTACTGCCGGCCGAAGATGATGAACTGTGCGCCGATATGCGGTGTTGCCATGGTGTTGTTACTCTGGGGAGCCGACTCTGATGCACGTTGAACCTGCAACGTGACGGGCAACAGGCTACGGCGCGGACGAGCGGAGTCAATGGGCGGCACGGATATAATGATCGAAGGGTACTGGTGTACACTTGAGCGCTTGCGATAGAATGGGATATCAGGATGAAACACAAGCAGGATTTCCATATTGTGATCGAGCGCGATGAGGATGGTTGGCTCGTGGGCAGCGTGCCGGGCCTACCGGGATGCCACACACAAGCCCGCACCATGGACCTGTTGCTGAAGCGCATCCGCGAGGCAATCGAGTTGTGCCGCGAGGTACAGGGCATCAGTTCTTCGCCTAACAGGAGACATTCGGATGCCGCATGCGCATTATGATGTGATCGTGATTGGAACAGGACCGGCCGGCGAGGGGGCGGCCATGAAAGCCGCCAAGGGCGGCAAATCGGTGGCGGCAATCGAGCAGTATGCCGAGGTCGGCGGGGGATCGATCCACTGGGCCACCATCCCCTCCAAGGCACTGCGCGCCGCCATCCAACATATCAATCTTGTCCACCAGAATGCGCTGTATTCACACCGTGAGCCGTTCGCCAGCTTCCATCTGCCCCGCCTGCTGGCCCATGCCCACTCGATTGAGGAAAAACAGACATTGGTTCGGGCGGGTTTCTATCACCACACCGGAGTCCACATACACCACGGCCATGCCCGCTTTGCCGATGAACATACCATCCGCGTCACAGCTTCCGATGGCACGGAAGATGACTACACGGCCGACAATATCATTATCGCTACCGGTTCACGTCCCTATCGGCCGAAGGATATCGACTTTTCCCATCCGCGCATTCTCGACTCGGACAAACTGCTGGAAATGAACTTCACACCCAAGTCGGCGGTGATTTATGGGGCAGGTGTGATCGGGTGTGAGTATGCCTCGATGCTCAACAACATGGGCATCCATGTCACGCTGATCGACACTCGTGCCAAGCTCCTGGCGTTTCTGGATGATGAGATCTCCGACGCACTCTCGTTCCATTTTGCCGACTCTGGCATCCGCATCCTGCACAACGAAGAATACGAGCAGGTAACAGCTCACGGCGGCGGTGGGGATGATCCTGGAGGTTGTGTCGAGGTGCGCCTGAAGTCTGGCAAGTCGGTCAAGGCGGAGGTGTTCCTGTTTGCCAACGGGCGGACGGGAAACTCGGACAAGCTGGGGCTGGATCTGATTTCGGTGGTGCCCAATTCGCGCGGACAGATCGAGGTGAATGAGAATCTGCAAGTTCGGATCACACGCCCGGTGCCCGAAGGTGTGGCCAGTAGTGCCACGGCGGACGTGGCGCGAGCAGCCCGCCTCACCGGTCAGGCGGCCATCGTCGGACGCTCGGGACAGATGGTGCACGCCAGTCCTGACGGTGAACAGTACTATCCGCACATCTTCGCGGCCGGCGACATCATCGGTGTGCCCGCGCTGGCGTCCGCTTCCTATGACCAGGGGCGGTTCGCGGCAACGCTGATCGTTTCGGGCAAGCCGGAATATCACCTGGTCAACGATATCCCGACCGGCATCTACACAACTCCGGAGATCTCATCGCTGGGGCGCACCGAGGCGCAGCTAACGGCGGAGAAGATCCCTTACGAAGCGGGCAAGGCACAATTCCGCACGCTCGCCCGCGCCCAGATCACCGGAAACACGGCCGGCATGCTCAAGATTCTTTTCCACCGCGATACACTGGAGATCCTGGGCATTCACTGTTTCGGCGACAACGCCTCAGAGATCATCCACATCGGCCACGCCATCATGGCCCAACCTGCGCCCAACAACACGCTGAACTTCTTTCTCTACACGACATTCAACTACCCCACCATGGCCGAGGCATATCGCGTGGCAGCGCTCAACGGCATAGACCGGCTGTAGTAGGCCGGGCGACCCCGCCCGGCTGCGGAAAACGCAGCGCGCGCAAGTGAGGTCATATTGACATCCAACGCCGCGCCCTGTTCCAGACATCCCCTCTATTCACTGGTCCACAGGCGCCGCAGGTCCTTTCCACACGCTGCCGCCAAAGGTGGTGACATGAATCATGTCGTCGTTGGCGGGGTCGAATTCCACGCGCTGAATGTTGGAGAAGGGAAGTTCATTGAAGGCCCGCCAGGTCTTGCCATTGTCGCGGGAGAGCCAGAGGCCAGCGCCCGGCGCGCCCTCGGTGAGGGTCATGTAGATCCAGCCGTCGCGTTTCGGGTGAAAATAGCCGCCGAAAGTTTGTGGGCCTTCGCGGCCAATGCGCCCCCAGGCGTTTCCGCCGTCAGTGCTGAGATAGAGCCCGCCGGACTGGTCGCCGTTGGCATCGGCAGCGCCCAGGACAATGCGCTTGCTGTCGCGGGGATCTACGCAGAAGTCCTTGATATAAAGCAGCGGCTTGGAAGCACTGATCTTCTCCCAGGTCTCTGCGCCATCCCTGGAGCGATAGAGGCCGACACCCTCAGGCGCGAGCGGCCGGCCGGCGGCGGGTCGGCGGGCACAGATGCTGGCGAAGAGTGTGCCATCGCGATGCAGGATCACGCGGTAGACACGCAGGTTGTCCGGATGGCCCAGACCGGTCTTCTTGAGCGTCCATGTTCTGCCATCATCGGTCGACTTGAAGACCCCTCGTTCAAAGACGCTGGCGTAGAGCGTGCGCGAGTTCTTGGGGCTCTTGGGGTCGAGCACGATCGACGTGACTGCTTTGGCGGGCAGGCCCTGCGTATCGTTCTTCCATGATGCACCAAAATCAACCGAGAGGCAGACGCCGCCGGGGCCCGTATGGCCGTGACGTTCGGAGATGATGTTGTCGTTGGGGATGTCATGCACATCGGAGAATGCGCCCCATATCTTGCCGGGAATCTCCGGGTCGAACGCCATCTCGTAGCAGGTATTTCGCCAGGGCGACCACGATTTCGGATCCCACCAGATCCACGACTTGCCGGCGTCAATGGAGCGGGCCATGCCGATGTCGGTGTAACAGATGTACTGTCGGTTTGGTTCGAATGGATCGGTATAAAAGTGCCAAGTGGTTGTGACGACCAGGCCGTTGCATATCCAGGCGGAGCGCGGGGCGGGCTTTTCGCCGGGCGCGGGGTAGGTGTGGCCGGAGAACCACGTCTTGCCGCCGTCGTGGGTGATGTGGGGTTCGTTGCGGACGAGGATGACGCGGTCGGGATTGGTGTTGCAGATGGCGACGCCGAAGGGCGTCTCGCCACCTTTGAAGGACTGGCCGCAGGAGGCCAACTCCCAGTCGAGCGCAACGTTGAAATCCTTAAAGCGGGGATCCTGGAAGTATGTTGCACGCCAGGTCTGCCCGCCATCATCACTGCGATAGACCGTATCGCTGTGCGGCGGATGGAAACCGGTGCTGGTGTTCAGGGCGTAGATGGTCAGCGGCCTGGCGTCGCTGGCCAAAAGCTGGCGATACTGCGAAATGGGCCCGTATGCCCACTCGTCGGCCGTTTTGGTCTCGGTATTGAGGCCCTGGCCCATCGCCGATTCCCAGGTGTCGCCGCAGTTTTTCGAGCGATAGATCCCGCCCTGGAACGTGCCGTTCTGGTCTTTGCTGCGGATCGAGCAGTAGAGCATCACGATGCCCTTGGCCGCATCGGATGCGCCGGCAAAGCCCTGAATGTCCTTCCATGGCAGGCCCTGCGTCTTCTCGGTCCAGGTTGCTCCGGCATCATCGGAACGCCAGATGCCCTTATCGGTGGCGGCGATCAATGTTCGACCTTTGTGCGTCTGGTCAAAATGGAAGGCAATGAGTTTGCCGGTGGGACCGGTGCATGCAACCCATGTGTTGCCCGCATCGCGCGAAAGCCAGCAGCCACTGCGGGTGCCGACGAGCATGAGCGTTGGGTCGGAGGGATTGATGGCAATCTCTCCACTCAGAGATTCCTTGAGATTGCCGATGGGAGCGAAGGTCTTGCCCTGGTCGCGGCTGATCTTGAGTTGTCCTGACGAGGAGGCGTAGATGATGTTCGCATCGGTGGGGTGGAAAGCCGGGCGGCAGCCAGTATCCGTGCGCAGTTGCGAGTGGTGGATCATCTGCCAATCGCGGCCACCGTTCCTGGAGATGTACACAGCGCTCATGTCGCAGTTGATCATCATCACGTCCGGATTGGCGGGAGAGATGGCAGGAGTAAACATGCCGCCGCCCCCGGACATGCCAACAGGCTGCCACTGAGCTTGCGGGGCCGCCGAGAGTGCCGTGGCGTAGCTGATGATCAAAGCGAGGCAGAAAACCAGGTGTTTCATGTTCCTATCCTCGAAGAGTCGATTGCGGTTCGGTACCGGTGCAAATGTAACGCCTTTGCTGGCGCGGGCAAGTGCGTGCGGACCGACTAAATAGGCCGGGCGACCCCGCCCGGCTGCGCAAAACGTTGGGCGCGCGAGTGAAGTCATGCTGGAATCCGGCGCGGATTGCGCGGGGGACAGTTCACGTTGACGGGCGGGGTCGCCCGTCCTACGCAAGCGAGCCGCACCCCAGGCGGTACGTGCCGGGTGGGAGGTACTTCGGGTTGTCGCGGATGTACTGACGGGCGGCTTCGAGTCTCTGATGGCTGCGCAGGATATGGCTGAAGGGCTCTTCCTGCCAGAGTTGGCCGTGCCGTCCAAGAGACTTGTTGATCCGGCGGCTGCTGATGCTCTTCCAAGCTTGGGCGATGTCTTTGAAACGGCCGGTGATGGGCTGGACGAGAGCGTGGACGTGGTTGGGCATGATGACGAAGTTGCCGAGGCGGTAGGTGGTGCAATCGCCGAAGCGAAGGACTTGCTCGACGATGTCCTGGGCGGAACTGTGGCAGAGGAGGCAGGCGCCATGCCCGGCGTCGAGGTATTTGTGCACGCGCTGGGGGACCAGTTGGCAGAGGACTCTGAGTTGCTCGCCGGTATGGGGAGGGGGATTGGCAAGCAGCCACTGGTCACGTTCGTATTTCCAAAGACGGACCTTCTCCCAAGGCAGGCTGTCGGCGAGGCGGAAGGTCGTGAAGTGGATACCACCATCCTGCTCGAGGTGGGGGAGGTGGCGACGATTGGTGAAGACGGCGAGATCCCAGTCGAATTCGGAGAAGTCGGTGGGCATAGGTACAGCGTAGGAAGTACAGCACTGATCTGCAATAGGTAGCCCGGACGACAAGGTAGGCCGGGCGACCCCGCCCGGCTGCGGAAGACTGAGAGCGCGCGAGTGAGGTCATGTTGGGATCCGGCGCGGATTGCGCGGGGGATGGTTTTACGTTGACGGGCGGGGTCGCCCCGTCCTGCAGAAGAGCATCGGCCGCGGGCGACGGACCCGCATTTCCGGGGCAGTAGCTCGATTTCGGTTTGAGTGTGGGTGGTCAGTTCAGGACCACTCGCCTTTGTTTTCCATAGTCCTCCACCTCTTTTCGCACGTACCGAACCATTCCATTTCTGCCCTCGCCTAGGCAGATCCGCGTCATGAAGGCTCGACTTGCGAGATAGTCGCGTACGTGGCAGACTGCTGCGATGCACCTTGTCACTGGGATAGTCCAGATCCTGCTGGCACATGCGCTGGCCATAGTCTATCGCGGACTTCGGTTTGACTGGCTTGGATGCTGGGTCGTGCACCTTTGCTGTGCGGCATTTGTTGCGGGAGCCGGCCTTGACGACGCAGCCGTCGCCGTTGTCCGGAATATGGGACCGAACGGAGTTCGCTTGCTTGAGCAGATGACGCAGCACTACCGCCATGGCGTCGTCGCATCACTCATGCTGGACATGCTACGCGTCGTCCGCAGATAGGCATCAGCACAACGCGCGACACCTGTTGCCCAGCGAACTCGCGAAGAAAGGAGGTTGCCTCTGCTGGATAACTGAGGCAATGATCGCAATGTCTGACTAACTCTGCATGTTTACGGTCCTCGCGTTGCCACTCGGCATGATTGCCATTGCACTATGGGCCCACGTAAGAGCACAAGATGCGATGCGGAAGAATCGGCATCATCATGCACCGCGAAATTCAGCAGTTTGGCGACGAGGGTTTGAGGTAATCGTCAAGGATGACCCACCACAGGCTGACAGAACTCCGCCGGAAGATCTGCCCATCGCCCATATTGAGGATCATCATCGGACATGACGGCCGCTACAAGCAACCGGCATGCCAGAGAACTCTGAACAAAATGCGAATTTTCCTCGCCCCTCGTTTTTCCGCCATTTCCGAACAAATCCCTCCCAAACCACCCCATAGGGTAGAGGGACATGTTTTTCACCCTCTTGGCCCTTACCTCGGCCACGCTATTTCTCAACCGAATACCCACAACTCCTACTGGATAGGTAGGCAATGCCATCCACACATGCGCAGCGAACCTGAGCATCTTTGTTCTGCCCTTCGGGTCGACTTCCCCTCAGTGCCATCGTGCCTTCCGAATAAACTTGCGCACCTTCCTTCTCCCTTGTAACGTAACTGGTTCGCTCATCATAAGTTACGCCTGGCGCAGACTTGCGCACACAACCTGCGCACGTTCGTTTTGCCCTGCGTGCCTCCATGCCTTGATGCCTTCCCAAGTAACCTGCGCATCTTCCCCTCCGAATCTGTGTTCATCGGTGTTCATCTGTGGCTAACTCCTCTTCTATCGCTTATCCGTGGCCAGTTATCCACAATCGCCCCGAACCTGCGCATCTCCTCCCCCGATATCCGCCTAACCTATTGCTACTCCAGCACTTGGCGTTAGGGGGGTATCCCCGCCGAGAACCTGCGCACCTGTCACTTATCCACACCTGGCCCCTTTTCGTCCTTCATCATTCGAGTTCTCCCCATTGGTCATGGGGACTTGGACATTGGTCATTCCCGCGAAGCGGGCAGCTATGCCCTTACGACATTGTCCTTGTTGATGCGGCAGTTCCGCGTGGCTCCCCGGCTGTCGATTACCAGTTTCGCGCCATCGACTATCATCTGGTAGTCGTAGGCAGAGTGATTGGTGGCGATCAACACCACGTTGTAGTTGCTTAGCGTCTGCGTGGTCAGCGGTACGCTCTTCTTGCCCAAGTCGCCCCAGTGACGCATGTAGTGCGTCTGTGGAACGTGGGGATCGTTGTAGTCCACGGCCGCTCCCATGTGTTCCAGCTTTTCGATCAGCTCGAAACTGGGGCTCTCGCGGACATCATCAATGTCGGGCTTGTACGCCAAACCGAGAATGAGGATCTTTGCGCCTTTGATTGCCTGCCCGCGCTCATTCATCGCTGCAGCTGTCCTGGCGACGACATACTCGGGCATCAGGTGGTTAATCTCGCCGGCCAGTTCAATGAAGCGGGTGGGCATGCCCACTTCTTTGGCCTTCCAGGTGAGGTAATAGGGATCAATGGGAATGCAGTGCCCGCCCAGGCCCGGGCCGGGGTAGAACGCCTGAAAGCCAAATGGCTTGGTCTTGGCCGCCTCGATCACCTCCCAGACATCAATCCCCATCTTGTCGAGCACCATCTTCAGTTCGTTCACCAAGGCGATGTTCACGCAGCGGTAGATGTTCTCCAGCAGCTTGGCGGCTTCGGCGACTTCGGCAGAGGAGACCGGGATGATTTTGGCGATGGCATTCTCATAGAGGGCAACGGCCAATTTGCCCGAGGCGGCGTCGATGCCGCCGACGAGTTTGGGAATGGTCTGGGTGTTGTGGTCCTTGCGGCCGGGATCTTCACGCTCGGGACTGAATGCCAGGAAAAAATCCTGGCCGCACTTGAGCCCTTTGGCCTGGAAGCGGGGGAGCATGATCTCGCGGGTCGTACCGGGATAGGTGCTGCTTTCCAGTACGATGAGCTGGCCGGGACGAAGTGTGGCGGCAATGTCATCGCTGGCTTTTTCGATGTAGGTCATGTCCGGTTCCATGTGCCGGCCGAGGGGTGTGGGCACACAGACAATGACGGCATCGGCCTCCTTGAGGCGGGACATGTCGGCCGTGGCATCGAAGCGGCCAGCCGCTTTCATAGTCGAGACCATGTCAGGGCCGAGATGCTTGAGGTAATTCTCGCCGTTGTGCAGGGCGGCGATCTTCCGCGGATCGACATCGAAGCCGATCACCGGATAGCCGGCCTTGTGGAATGCGTGCAGCAGAGGCAGGCCGACATAGCCCAGGCCGATGATGCCGATTACGGCGGATTTGTCCTGAATTGCCGAGAAGAAGTGGTCTTGCATTGTTTCTGATGCCTTTGTTAGCGAATGATAGGCCCATCACACAACCCGCCGGCGACATCGTCCAGAGTGATTGTGGCCTCCAGCGGAAGCGTTTGCGGGTTTTGCCTGGCTGTGTATACTTGACTCTCTTCGCGATAATGTGTTTGGCCATCGGCCGTCGTCAGCGCGAGTTAGAGCAATGACCCCTATTGGTGTGACTCAGTCTGCTCCCAGGTCCTTTCTGCCGTACGTTGTTGCGGTGTTGGCCGTCGCCTTGGCAACGGGCATCGTGTTCCTGATTCCAGCATTCATCACGCGTGGCGCATTGGTGATCTACATCGCCGTGGTTTTGCTGGTCACATGGTTTGGGGGCTGGAGAGCAGGAGTACTGGCGACCGCACTCTGTGCCCTTGCGGCTGCGTACTGGATTCTTCCTCCGGACGACTCTTTTGCAGTACAGAGTGTCGACGATGCCCTGCGGCTTGGTGCTTTCGTGTTTGTCGCCGCATTGATCGTCGCACTCCATGCGTCGCGCGAGCGTGCACTGGGATGGGCATGGCAGACAGAACAGCGATTGGCCTTTGCGTTGGAATGCGCGCACATGGGCGCCTGGTACACGGACCTCAGGACCGGCAAGTTCTGGTGGTCGGCAGGAATGGAAGAGCTGTTCGGCCGGGCTCCTGGGGAGTTCTCCGGCACGTATGACAGTTTCATCGGATATATTCACCCGGACGATCAGGACTTTGTAAAGCGGGCTCTGACAAAGACAATCGAAGGGGGCAAGGAGTTTGAGATCGAACACCGGATTGTGCGTCCGGACGGCGAGGTCTGCTGGATCATCACGCACGGGCGCATCATCATCGACGACGCCGGCCACCCGAAGATGATCACGGGTGTAGCCTTAAGCAGCCCCAATGCGCGGCACAGCGTTGAGGACAAGGCGGGGGGCAGCCCGAACCCCACGCAGCAGATCCTGGGGTCATCTCATCCGCCGGCATGAATCGAGCTTCAGACAGGGCCCAATGCATCCTGGTACATTGCCAGCGTTCGATCTACCGACTTTCGCCGATCAAAGTTGATACGAGCATGGGCGAAGGCATTGCGTGCAAGTTCCTGCCTGAGGGTCGGTGATGCCAGGAGCTTCTCCATTGCCGCAGCAAGGGCAGCGGCGTCGTGCACGGGCACAATCAGGCCGGTCTTCCCATCGACCACTGCCTCTCGGCAACCGCGGATGTTGGTTGTGATGCAAGCCAGGCCAACCGCGGCGGCTTCCATGACGGACACGGGAAATCCCTCGCGGTGCGTCGGAAGACACAGCACGTCCATGGCGGCGAGATAGCGGGGAACATCGCGACGCATGCCGACAAAACGGCACCTGTCGTCACAACCATAGCGGGTGGCGGCCTCGGGCGTCACTTCATCGCCCCGGCTCCGATCCACCGGGCCGACGTGCAGGAGGTAAACGTTGTCATGTCTGGCCCGCAGCCGACCGAAGGCCTCAAAAAGCTCCAGGAACCCCTTTTCCCGGACCATGCGGGCGACAATCCCAAACACCACCGCATCGGCCGGGATCTTAAGATCCGCGCGGACCTCCTGTCTCTGCAGATCACCCGCGTTGGAGGGTGAGTAGAGGTCGAGGTTGACGCCCACATGAAACGCCTGGATCTTCGACGGTTCGAGCCCGTGCTCGTCGATCAGGTATTGCCGGTCCTCCTCGCTCACGCAGATAACCTTTGTCGCCAGCCTGCACGCAATCACTTCGAGGTACTTGAACATGAAGCGATGCGCAGGGCGGTGCTCATTGACAAAGTATAAGCCGTGCACTGTGGTGAAGCGGTGCGGAACGCGTGCCAGCCAGGCCGCCCACTGCCCGATGAAGGCGGCGATCGGCGTATGCGTGTGGACGATGTCCGGCGATGATATCCGGAACATTCGCCATAGCTGCCACATTGCCCGTGCAAGATGGACAGGGCGGATCGCGCGCGGGATGAACACGGGGCCCGGTGTAACTCCCTGGACGCGGAGCTGCTCGAGCAGAGGATCCGGACTGCAAACCACGTTGACGTCATAGCCGGCGCTTCGCATGCCTTGGATCTGCTCGGACAGGAAGGCATCGAATGTGCTAAGGACTGCAGCAACGACGTGCACCTTGGGCGGACGCCTGGATCGATCGGATGGCACGGCGAGGTTCACGAGCTTCGCGTAAGCCCGCAGGATCTTGGCGGTCACGATGGTCTCATCGAAATCGGATTCAGCGCGTTCGCGAGCTCCGCGCGCGAGGCGCCGGCGGAGTTCATCGTCGTCGTGAAGCTGCTGCAGAGCCTGGGCCAGCGGCTTCGCCTTCCGTGCGGGAACGAGCAGTCCGTTGAGCCCATCGATCACCGCCTCCCGGCAGCCACGAATGTTGGTGACGATCGCGGGCAATCCCATCGCGCACGCTTCCATAACCGACCGCGGGTATCCCTCCCGGTAGCTTGGCAGGCAGAAGATGTCCATTGCGGTCATCAGGCGCGCAACATCATTCCTCTCACCGGTGAAGCGGCAGAAGTCGGCGATCCCGTATCGCTGCGCCCGTTCGGGAGTAACTTCGTCGTTCCGGCTTCGATCGATCGGCCCGATGTGCAGGAGGTACGCATTGGGGGCGGCCTCTCGCAGCTTCGAAAACGCCTCAAAGAGTTCCCGGAAGCCCTTTTCATTGACCATGCGAGCCACAATTCCAACCACGAATGCATCACGCGGAATCCGCATCTCATCTCGAACACGAGCGCCTTCGTCAGAGGCAAAACGACTCCGGCGAAAACGCTTCAGATCGATGCCATTGCCCAGCCATTCAAGCCTGTCTGAGTTGACCAGACCCCCTCGCAGCATCAGCGCAACATCCTCCTGGCTCTGGCTGAAAACGTAGGTTGAGAGCCGGCAAGTGAAGATCTCGAACATCTTGTACGCCCAGCGATACAGGCCAGGTCCAAATGCAAGATAGTACAACCCGTGCACCGTATTGATCCGCACGGGTACCCAGGCAAACCATGCGGCCAGTTGGGCGAGAAACGCCGCCTTGGGCGTGTGGGTGTGAACGATCGCGAATCGGCCTCCACGAAACGCGCGCCGGAGTTTGAGGAGAGCTTTCAGATCCTTCCATGGCCGGATGGCTCGTGGAATCTCAACCGTCTCAATCTTGAAGCCGGCCTTGCGCAGTGCCTCCACGTATGGGCCGTCGGAGCAAAACGTCACCACATCATATCCGGCCTCCTGGATCGCCTGAATCTGCGTGCGCAGGAGGGCATGGACACTCAGGTCCACAGCGCAGACGATGGCGACACGAAGGGGGTGTGACGGATTCTGAGTCATCGCTTTTCCGTTCGGGAGAGCCAATCATCCAAAGCCTTCCGGTAGACCGCAAGAGTCTTGCTTGCCAGGTAATCCCATCCAAATCGCTGCTCGTATCGCTTTCGGCCGTCATCGGCCATGCGCAACAGACCGTCGTAGTCACTCAGCAGGGCAATGATCGCATCCGCGAGCGCTGCCGGATCCTTGGGCGGCACGAGATGGCCGGTCACCTTGTCTTCCACCTGCTCCGCGAGGGCTCCGACGCGCGTTGCAACGACCGGACGGCCATTGGACAGCGCCATGGCGATCACCCCGCTCTGACTGGCCTCAAGATACGGCGCAACCACAATGTCGCTCTGGACATGCAAGCTCGCCAGTTCCCGCTCTGACACGTAACGGTTGATCACAACGACCCCCGGCAGCGAGGCCAGCAAGGGCCGGTACGATTCCAAGTCGCCTTTTCCGGCGATGGTTAGATGGGCATCGGGAATCCGCCGGCAGACGATTGGGAAAGCCTTGAGCAATACATCGAGCCCCTTGTATTGTGTGATCCTCCCGGCAAACAGAATCCGCCTGCTCCCGGGAGGAGGTGGACAATGCGTTTGCCCGTCTTCCTCAGAGCCAAACGTGAAAACGCCATGCTCGACCACATCAACACGGGATTCGGCAACACCTTGTTTCAACAGACATGTTCGGCTGTCTTCGCTCAGGACAATAATGCGATCGCACCAGGAAAGCTCTTTGCGGCGAAGAAGGTCATAGAGGCGGCTTCCCTCGCCCAGATGGCGGGAGGGATCGTGGATCGTCTGCACCATCGGCAACCGTCCAAGCAACGGCTGCAGTACAAAATGCCACAGATGCTCCACTGGGAAGTGCAGCACATCCGGATTGAACATCTTGACCGCTCGGTTTATCTTGTGATAGGAGAGTGGATTAAGGGTACGGGCGAGATTCGCTCCTGCCGATGACCCGGTGCGGAAGCGGACCGTGTCCACCCCGCCGGGAAGCAGATCCGCATCCGCCTCCGCGGATACAACCAACTTGAGATCGGCCTGGCGGCTCAAGGATTGGGCAAGCCGCGATGCGCACTTGAGCGTTCCGCCGAACCGATTCAGGCAAATCATCATCACGCGCATATGCCCACCTCGCCCGGCGACATTGCCGCATGACGTTCAGCCCACCAAGCCCTCAGATGTTCCAGGACCGGCCCCCACTGCGCCTCCACCGTATGACTCTGCGCAATGACCGTCGCCTGCCGCTGCGCCCGAACCCAGAACGCGGGCAGGCGAATACGCTCGATCGCTGAGGCCAGCGCCCTGGAATCACGCACTGGCACCAGCAGACCATTCTCTGCATCCCTGACGATCTCGGGGATCCCACCGGCCGCAGTGGCTACGACCGGAAGGCCCATGCACATGGCTTCGATAACCACCTGCGGAAGCCCCTCGGTCAACGAGGGCAGCACTAATGCATCGCTTTCGCGCATGCGCGAAAACAACGGCTCTCCCCAGCGCAGGCGACCCAGCCACACCACGCGCGAGGCAATATTAAGATCATCCGCCAATTGCATGTAAGAATCACGCATCGGTCCATCGCCGACCACTTCCAAGACCACGTCAGGAACAACTGCGACCGCCCTGAGCAGATCATCCAAACCTTTTTCCGGGGAGATCCGGCCGACGAACAGCAGCCGGAACGGTGAATGCGGCGACCGGCGATCCGTATAGAGCATCGAGCGGTAGACGCCGGCCTGGTGAAAGACAATGGCGCTGCTGGCTTGCTTGCCGAACAGACTTCTGAGGTTCTCGCTGACAAAAGTGGCCAGATCGGCCTGGGCAGCCATCCTGCGGCAAACCCAGTCCAGCATCTTTCCGGCCAATCCGAATCCCGGATAGACGCTATGCACGGCCAGTCCCGCATGACCCACCTGCTGAGTCAAACGAAACGGAACACGTCGGCTGAACCGCCAAGCCAGAGCAGAGTAGATCGAGGGGGTCTTGGCCCAGAGCACGTCGGCCTCGCGAATGCGATGGCGCAAAGCGGGAAGATTCCGGGCGATGGCGGTGAGATAGTGCCGTGGACCTGAAGGCTGGTTGCGGGGACCATCGAACTCGATCCGAACGCCACGGTCCTGGAGCACATCGTCCAGGCGAAACATCATCTCGGTATTTGTTGCAGGGCGAAGGCGACCCCAGAAACAGATGGTCTTGAGTGCGGGAATACAGTCATGCCAGAACCGGAGCGGCAGATTTGCCGTAGTGTAGTAGCCGCCATCGGGTCCAATGTAGTACTCGTTGTCGGAAATGTAGAAGACATTCATCGGCTCTCTCCGACCGCCCTTGCGAAAACCGTAGGCCCGTGGGGAGGCCGCATAGCACACACTTTGGCTGCTCGATATGGCTTTCGCAACGACATAGTTCTATTTCCTCAGGCGGATGACCTTAGCCGGTACGCCCCCGACAATGGATCGAGGGGGAACATCCCGCGTCACCACCGCGCCTGCTGCGATCACTGCGCCCGTTCCGACGCAGACTCCACGGAGGATACGACAGCCGGCACCAATCCACACATCATCACTGACCGTTACCTCACCCAACACAACAGGAGCGTCTTTCATGCAACCTGTCGTCCTGTCGACCTCGCGATCCGATGTAACGATGGAGGTACCATGGGCAATGGCGACGTTGCTCCCTATGGTAATGCCCCCTGCCGCGTCAAGGTAACAGAACTGATGGATGGAGACGTTGCTTCCAAGCGACAGGTTGCTTGGATGGAGAATATAGGTCTGGGGAAACAGGACAACCTTCTCGCCGCAGGCTCTGGCAAGGCGATGCAAAGCGAGATACCGCAAACCGAACGACATGGCACCTTCGCCATTGCGGAAATACCGCAGGACCAACGCTGACACCCACCCGGGCAAGAGACGCCAGAAGTGGACCGCCAGGGACCGCACGCGCAGAAGACGGCGAACGAGAGGGGTCTTGGAACTTGTCTCAGCCATGGCTTAGCACCTGCTCAACTGACGCGGCCAGACGCCGCACCTGCACATCAACATGAAACGCGCCTGCAAGTTCGAAGTTATGCTGCGCCATCTTTCTTCTCCGATCTGGATCGGTAATCAGCGATCTGATCGCAGCAGCGCACGCGTCCCGATCGTCGCAACCCACAAATATCGCGCCCATCTCATCGGCAACTTCACGGTTCTGGGGTATCTCGGAAACCAGCAACGGAAGACCGGCGGCCATCGCTTCAAGTACTGCCAGCGGCAGCCCTTCGCTTCGGCTAAGCAGGAAGGCCACATCAGCATCCTCATAGTGCTGACGCAACCTCAACCGGTCGCGCACAAAACCCAAAAACGTGACATGTGACTCAAGACCAAGATCGCTGGTCAGCAGGCGAAGGCGCGCCAGGTCTGGCCCGTCACCGGCAATCGTGCATTGCACCTGCGGGCAGTGCTTGACAACGATGCGCAGCGCGTGCAAGAGCAAATCGAAATTCTTCAGCGGAACAATACGCGACGCGCAGAAGAACAGGACGTGGGGTCGAGTGCGCTGCCGCGGCTTGATGTAGTCGGGATCAGTAAGCGACGTATCGGCCAGACGTCCAACTCCTGACACATCAGGCATGTAGGGCATGAGAACGCCTCGCGATGTACTTAGGACGCTGTCGCACGAACTCAACGCGCGAGAGAACGACGACGCAATCACCGATGTGACAAAGTGACGACCCACAGCCGTGGGGACGCGATCAATCCAGGAGAACAGAGGATCGCCAAGAACGTGTGCGATTACCGGCACTTTCAGACGGCCGGCGAGGGCGACCGAAAGACCCGCTGGCGGGCATGGAAGCCTGGCAACGCACACGTCGACCGTTGGAATGTGCCGGCGCAGGATTCGCCCCACGGCCGCTCGACTGCCAAACCAGCCGCTCGGGCCGTTCCACGTTGGTAAATGGACAAACTCAACTCCGGGAACTCTGATGATATCGGCGTGCGGGACATTCTCCCATTCCACCGGGGTCGCTTCACGCACCCGCATCGCCACCTTGACGCTGCCAAATGTCCTTGCCAGAGCCTCGACGAGCGGACGGCGAAGATTTCCTGATGTCCAATAGGCTCCATCCCGCTCAATGAAGCGAGTATCGCCGATCAACATCAGTGTCTTCTTGGGCACGCGGAGGTTTCATCCAAGTCTAGCCATTCGCACGAGGGAGGCCAGTTGTCTTATCTGCCACCGCAAATCATCTCGCGCATGAGTAGCCTTCGCATGACGAGAGCGCCAGAGTGGCTCAGTACGACGGCTGCATGTTACCAAATCGCTGAGCGGAGTCCGACATCGTCGTCATGGGCACAGTGCTCTGCACCATCTGAGACCTCGACCATGTAACAACGATAAGGAAGTACGCCAGGTAGCGATATTGAGGGGCGAACCAGGGGTCGCCGGTCATTCCTGCGCCTGCTGCTGCCAGAATACTCCACAACGCCCCCCAGGCTATGGCACGTGCCAGGGGTGAATCATCATAGCGAACGACGCGGCGGCTCCATGAAAACTGCTTCCAGATCACGATCGCAAACGTCAGTGCTCCGCCAATCCCCCAGACGAACAGTGCATCGATGAATCCATTGTGCGCCGTCTCGCCCAGGCGCGCCCACATCGCGTATGTGCCCTCGCCGTAGGCAATGATCGCCGGACTGGGATTCTCAACAAATGTGCGCCAGATCCCTAATCTGACATCCAGGTCGCGCCTGAGCGTGTCTGTGTTAAATCGCTTTTCCAGCCTGTCGTAGCCGACGGAGGCCGAAGCACCGATCCAGATGATCGCCAGGACACACACGGCGGCAAGGACGCGGATGCGATAGCGTGAGGCCACGACCATTCCTCCACCCATTACCGCCAGGCCCAGAACGGCGGAGCGTGACTTGGCAATAATGATCGCCAACGCCGCCCCGGCAAGCATCAGCAGCGTCGCCGCGTACAGTGCGGTAGATCGATGCCTGTGGATCAGCAGGCCGATTCCCACAGGAATGGCAACACAGAGCACCATTCCAATCGCAAAGGGGCTTCCCAGGCTGCCCCAGGACCGCATTGCTTCCTGCGAGAACTCTGCAAAGGCCCTCTGGTCCGCGGAGGATCTGTAGACTTGCCAGATATCGGCGAGGTCAGGATAGAAGTTACAGGCAACTACCGTTAGAAACGCCAGAAACAGAGTCAGCATCAGTGACACCAGGTGCCGTCGCAAATCCTGCTCAGTGCGAATCGTCCGGGTAAGACAGTGCACGAACAGCACGTATCCCACGCACTTGAGGGCTGTCCTGATCGTGTATTGCGAAAACATCGGATACTCAAGCAGCCCGGTGGCCTCCGATGCAACCTGCATTACGCTCAGTGCGATAGCGACCCAAACGGCCCCATTGAACCACCGTGGGGGCGCTGGATCATCTGGGTGGACATAGAAGAGCAATCGCAAACCCAGGGCGACGATAAACAAGTCGTCCAACCCGGCATTCAATGGCAAGATGCCTTGGAGCATTGCCCGCGGATACAGGAACACCACAGGCCAAAGAAGCAATGCCAGTAGCCTCGGCTGGGATATCCAGAGCACGAGGCAGGCCAATGAGATCACCACAGAAACCAGGGTCAATAGCTCAGTCACGTTCTCCTCAGATCAGCGACGGCGCAGTCATAGCATTACAGATGATCTGTCGCAGAAGTTCGGCCTGGCGGTCAAGCGAGAACACACTTCGCACCTTCTGGTAGCCGGCCTCGCCCATCTGCCGGCACAGCGTCGGGTCATCCATAAGTTGCTGCATAGCCTCAGCAAAAGGTCCGGCAAGCGGTTCACGAATCAGACCCGTAACGCCATCCGTGATGACCTCCGGCACACCGCCACGAGCGGTGCCAATGCATGGCCGGGCAAGGCACATGCCCTCAGCCAGTACCATACCGAAACTTTCGAAATAACGCGAGGGCAGCAGGACAATGTCGGTCGCGGCCATCAGACGCGGAACATCGTCGCGCCAGCCCAGGAAATGGACCTGATCGCCCAAACCAAGCTCAGCCACCCGTTCGTGCAGTGATTTGAAATAGGCGGCGTGCCCACCTCGGTCATGCCCGCCACACAGCCACAACTGGGCATCGCGGCGTCGCGGGAGCAAGGCAAACGCCTCAATCGCGATATCCTGGGCCTTATTACAAACCATGGCGCCACAATGCAGGAAAACCGTGGTTTCGGGTCGGCGCGGAGGAAGCATTGGACCAGGCCCAGCGGCCGCAGCGCGGATACGCTCCACATCGACGGCGTTGTAGACAACATGGAGCATATCGGGATTCAGGCCGGCCTCCAGCAGTTGAGAGCGGGTCAATTCCGACACCGCGACGATGCTCTTGAACTTCCTGAGCCGACGAAGATCACCCGGTCGAATGTCGTGTGAGGAGGAATAACCATGGGCATGATACAGGCACGGGATACCCTCGGGGATGACCCCCGCGAAAGCCCTGACAACCGGCAACCTGTTGAAGTAGACCAGATCAGGTGAGTGCTCGCGGATCCATGACCGCAAACGCATCCGTGAGCGGAGCAGCCATGGCAGCTTGGCCGCGATGAGCAATGGTCTTAGGACGGTGCCGGCGCCTCCGACAAAATTCCGGCGAGGTTCCGGGAGAAGGTGCAGAACCTCAACTCCTTTGTCACGCAGCAGTTGAGCGTAAGCTGGATTGCTGACTAAATCACAGAATACGACCCTGGAGTGCCGCGCGAGCAGTGGCAGCACATTGGCCATCACCTGCTCGACGCCGCCATAGCAGGTACGAGCCATGTCCAAGACAAGCACTGTACGTGGTTCTGCCATCAGCTACTCTCCCAATGGAGTTAGCGAAGTGCTGTCCATTCGCTCTGGAGATCTGGTCCTCAGTGCTGACAACAGTAACCGGAAATCCTGTATTTGGGGCAAAAAACATCGACGCACGCTGACACCGTAAAGCTTGTGACTCACAAGCATCCCGTTGACCAGAGCCGAAATCGCTGCCAGCAACATGCCAAGAGCGGCTCCCTGGGAGCCGTAGTGCCGGACGAGAATGGCTGAGGACACCAACTGGACAGCGCTGGAAATGGCCAGAATGACAATCATGTGCCCCGCTTTGCCCCGGCTGGCCAGCAGATTATTGATGGGGTCAAACACCGCCTGAATTGCTGTGGCAAAACCGAGTATCTGCAGCGCATGGTTTGCCGCGATAAACTCATGACCGTACAGCAGCCACAGGACATACTTGCCGCCGACAAGCAGGACGATGGCAACCAGAAGTCCATAAACACAATGAAGACGAGACACCATTTCGACCTGCGGCACGATATCTGATGAAGACCCGGACCATTTTGAATAGAGCATCGGGCCTACCGCGCGTGGCAACAGCATCACCAGATTGGTTACCGCCAAAGCTCGAGTGTAGAGACCCACATCTGCGAAATCTTCGGGCCGGTAGAACCTTAAGATCATCACGGAAGCGGTTCCCGACAACACCGCAATCAGAGTGACCGCGCCAAGCTTCATGCCGTACTTGCCTATTTCCACCAACACAGGCCAGCGCACGGACAGACGCGGCTGGATGTCGTGGCGGAGGTACCACAGAAGAATGGCGCTGCTGGCGATCACTCCTAACCCATACAACGCGATACCGTTTGGCGTCGATAGCATGCCTCCCAACAAAAGCGCAATGCCAGCCCCAAGTTGTACGGCATATTGCAGAACGTCAACAATCACCATCTGCCTCGCCGCCAGTTTTGAGACAAGCACTGGCCGCAACAGATTGCGCAGAATCAGCGAGGCAACGGCGATGCAGAACACGACCAGAGGTATCAGCGATATTTCGCCATAGAAACCTGACCAGTATCGGAGCACAAAAGCCAGTATCACTCCCGAAGCAACCCCTGCGATGAGTCCCACACGAAGAAAATCAGTGACTACCTGTTCACTTGACACACGCTTCTGATTCAAAAAGTAAATCGCCGCCTGCCCTACGCCCAAAGTGCCAATTGTGCTGGCAAGCACAGAGAGATTACGGAACAGCTCGTACTGGCCCATGCCATTGGCGCGCAACGCCCTGGAGAACAGTACACCCGTTACAACGCTGCATCCCAGCGACGCAACCTGACCACCAGCTACGAGCATGCTCTTGCGTACGAAACTCATCAGGTCTCTCCGAATCGGGCGCTACGCGTTGGTGACGGCCGACGATGGCTTGGCAGGCTCTGGCCCCTTCGCCATATCGCAATAGACTCGCTCAATTCGATCAAGCCAGCGTTCTGCCGAATAATCGGTCTCGACCTTCCTTGTCGCACCAACAATGATGCGATTGCGATAGTCGCTATCGATAACCAGCCGATCCATTGCCTGAGCGAGCTTCGCGGGATCGCCCGGCGGCACCAGTATCCCTGTGACTCCATCCTCGATCAATTCGGCCAATCCGCCAATACTCGATGCAAGCGGCACGCTTCCCGCGGCCATGGCCTCGGTTACCGCAAGCGATGTGGCTTCGATCACGCCCGCACTGGGAACCGAAGGCACGATGACACCCACGGCCATCCTGAAGAGCGGCAGTACTTTTTCGCGAGCAACCGAACCCAGGAAGCACACCCGAGACTGCAGCTCCAACTGCAGCACAAGATTCTCCAACTCTTGCCGCTGCGGCCCATCGCCGGCAATCACGAGATGCGCTTCCTGGCTGCTCATTCTGGCTAGCGCTTCGATGGCATAGCGCACGCCTGTTTTGGCAACCAGACGGCGAGGGACCAGGAAGAATACTCCGCCGGCATGCTGTTCGGCGGCCGCGGAACTCAGCTTGCGCACCTCCAGAACATCGACACAGTTGCCGATAACAACTACTTTCGCCGCCGGTACCTTGTAGTCAACGGTAAGAATGCCGGCTTGCCCGCGGTCTACTGCGATCAGCCGTGCACAGTGAGTCATCGCCTGATGCTCAGATTCGCGGATACAGGCAAAGTAACGGGGATTGTCCTCGCCAAGGCTCATTTTCGCTTCGTACAGCGCTGGGCCATGCACCGTTTGCACGAGGGGGATGCCCGTTGAATCCATCGCTCGGACGGCCGCTTCACTGGCGTATGGATCATGACTATGAATCAAATCCGGCCGCCACTGGCCAATCTCCTCTCCTATAGCGCAGCACATTGCGGCCACCTGCCGTCTATGAACCCAGGCACGGTAGCGGTCGCGGCTGGGAAAGGTCGCCAGCCGATACATTACGCGAGCCCAGCTTGAGGTGGTCGTGCGTCCTCCTTCGATCAGTCGCACATCATGTCTCCGCCCGCGCAATCCCGCGACAAGCAGTTGCACGTGAGTACTCAGACCGCCGACATGTGGAATGGCGAAGCTGCTGATGACGAGGATATTCATTCGTTCTCCACACTGACGATCATCTCGACCTCTGAGCCATTGCATCCAGAATCCGCTGGCTTGCCCGTCCATCACCATACGGATTGCGACCAGGATCGACCTGTAGATCTTGTGGATTGCCCAAATGAGCCCGTACGGCCTTTACAATTCCCTCCCGCGAGTTGCCTACGAGCATGATGCAGCCGGCATCGACGCCCTCGGGCCGCTCAGTGGTATTGCGCATGACCAGCACGCGTTTGCCTAAGCTAGGCGCTTCTTCCTGTACGCCGCCGGAGTCGGTAAGGATCAAAGCCGCGCGCTGCATGAGCCAGGCAAACGCCGGGTAGGTTTTCGGTTCCGTCAGGTGAATATTGCCTATTCCGCGGAGACTGCGGTTTACGGGTTCCTGCACGTTGGGGTTAAGGTGAACCGGGTATACCCACTGATAGTTGGGGAATGCCCGAGCCAACTCGGCAATCGCGGCACAGATCTCTTCAAAGCCCTTGCCAAAGCTTTCCCGGCGATGGCCGGTAATCAGTACCATAGGGCTTGTTCCAATGGTCTTGCCGGCCCATTCCTCAACGGCGAGCACATCAGGAATGGACGTTTGCTTCATCCTGGCGCATACCCATAACAGGGCATCGATGACTGAGTTGCCGGTTACAACCACATCGGCCTCGTCGATGCGCTCGGCAATCAGATTTGCCTTGGCCTGGGCCGTAGGGGCGAGGTGCAGATCTGCAAGCTGCGTGCAGAGCCGGCGATTGATCTCCTCGGGGAATGGCTGGCGCTTGTCAAAGGTGCGAAGACCCGCCTCCACGTGGGCAACCTTGACACCCTCGTAGAAGGCCGCCAGAGCGGCCGTCCAGACCGTTGTGGTGTCGCCTTGGACCACAATCCATACCGGGCGGATTTCGCGAAGCACCGATCGCATCGCCAGAAGTACCCGGGATGTCAGGTCAAACAGATCCTGTCCTGGCTGCATCAGGTTGAGGTCCACATCAGGTTTGATGCCGAACAGTTCCAGGACCTGATCGAGCATCTGGCGATGCTGTCCGGTTACGCAAACGCGCACGTCAAACTCCATGCGTCGATCAAGGCCATGAAGAATGACCGGTGCGAGCTTAATGGCTTCCGGCCGAGTCCCGAAGACGAACAAAATGCGTTGTTTTGTGTCATTCATAGACTAAAGAAGCCATAAAGAATCGGCAATCCTAAAACCGTTGCCAGAATGCGACACATGCCGCCATTGGACAGACTCGACTGCCCCCTTGCTGCTTCCTCACCTAGTATGCGAAGTGCCGGATGCAGAGTCAAACCACCATGGCACTGTGGAACACGTTCCACGCCAGAGCAAGGGCATGACACAGAGGCCCCCGGCAGTTGAAAGAGCGCCCCATACAGCCGGCGGTTCCCGTCAACAGGCAGGCCTGAGAAACGAGAATGCTTGACGGGCCGGATTCGCAGGCACTAGATTACGCAAACAGAGTGAACTCTATGCACACGGAATCGCCCCAGGGCACATGCGTCTTGCCGCTCGAAACCATTCCCTGCCCCGCGTGCGGCGAACAAGAAGAGTACAAGCAAGTGGCCAAGCGTAGAGATGGGCTGGCCATCGTCCGCTGCCGCTGCGGATTGGCGTTTGTCAATCCCCGCCCGACAGCCGAAGCGATTCCCGAAATGTATGCCAACTATTATTGTGGCGGGCAGGGGGCCGCGACGGGCTACGTCGCCTACGCACCCACCATCCAGAGCTTGCAGACTTCCTACCCGTGGGGTTGGGAACTCATCGCCAAGCGCGCCACGTTGCGAGGCGCGCGGACACTCGACATTGGTTGCGCCTACGGAAAAATGGTGTACTGGATGCATCGCGCCGGTGCCCGCGCAACCGGAATCGACCTGCTGCCCGATGGCGTCCGCTGGGGGCACGGGCATGGGCTCGACTTGCGCGTCGGCACCCTCGATGACCTTGCCGGCGACGAGCAGTTCGATGTGGTTACGCTGATGGATGTTATCGAGCACATTCCCGATCTGTCTGGCTTCATGGCTAAACTCGGCAAGATCATGAAGCCCGGCGGGCTGGTCATGGTGCAGACTCCCAACTTTGGCGCCTATCGTGGCCCACGTTCCATCCACCTTCACACGTCCCTTGAGCACCTGTTGTACTTCGAGGCCGCATCGCTGGACGGCTTGTTGCGGCGACATGGTTTCGAACCGGTCACACCGACCTCGGCCTATTGTGTGATCCCCACGGAGCTGCCCGAACGGGAGATCTCTCCGCCAGTCTCAGGCCTTCGCGCTGTCATGAAACGGCTACCCGTCTTCGCCCGCCTAGTTCAAGTCAAACGGCGATTCTTTCCCCTCGGCAATCGGTATTCTGAGGATGCAACCAAGACTGCGGGCTCCACGATCGTGGGAATCTATCGGCCGACGCTTCCGATTGCCGGAGGCGAGGTCTGAGATGAAGAACTGGGTCATGTCCATGTTGGTAGCGCGGAAACTGGCGGTGAACTTCCATTTGATCTTCGGATGTGCCCTGACGCTGTGGATCAGCAGCGCCTCTGCGCAAGATTCCCAGATCCGCAAGAAACTGATTGAGAGCGGCTGGGATGCCCCCGATAGTCACCGGTTCTCGAATTTCCTGCCCGAGATCGACGGCCGGCCGTTTGATGGTGCTGTGCTTGAGATCGCGGGGACCGATCTCAAGCAGCGCGCGGTGGCGATGACCTGGGCGTTTAGTTCCGTTCCCTGGCAATTGGAATGGTTCCGGTCGCCAGTCTCTCGGCTGCAGTTCTGCAAACCCAGGAACGTCACCGATAACTTCCTCATGCTCACGGCCAACCCAGGCGATATAGACTGGTTTGACGATGCGGGCTGGTCGCAGATTGTGCAGCATTGGCGCATCGCCGCCAGAGTGGCTCGCGAGTCGGGAATGAAAGGGATCCTGTTTGATCCTGAGCCGTATGTTCCTCCGCATGCTCAGTTCACGTACGCAGCGCAAAACGGACACGAGAGGCACACTTTCGGGGAATACTGCGCCCAGGTTCGCCTCCGCGGCAGGCAGATCATGGAGGCCATTGCCGCGGAGAACCCGCAGTGCGTGGTGTTCTGTTATTTTCTGAACAGTGTCGCCGGGCAGGCGGCGGGGCAGCCTGACGCAGCGCGTGTGCTGGAGACGCACTCGTATGGGCTTCTGCCGGCATTTCTTGACGGCTGGCTCGACGTGATTCCCCCTGGCATCACCCTGGTGGATGGCTGCGAGATTGCCTACGGCTTCCGGACACCCGCTGAATACTATGAGGCCGCCAGCGCCATTCGCGTCGATTGCCAGTCGCTGGTCTCGCCCGCGAATCGAGCCAAGTACCGGGCGCAGGTGCAGGTGAGTTTCGGCGTCTATCTTGACGCATACTCAGAGCCGCCAGGCTTCCCAGCCTACATTGGCGGGCGCGGCGACGGCATCACCCGTCCTGGACGGATGTTTGAGAATCTTTACGCCGCGATTCGCGTGGCCGATGAATACGTCTGGATCCGCGGTGAAAAACATCGCTGGTGGCCTACTCCCAACCGCCAGGTGGAGAAGACGTATTGGCCGGAGGTGATCCCAGGCTGTGATCAGTTGCTGCAACTGGCGCGGCGGCCGGTGGAGGAATCCCGCGCAGTTCTGGATCGATGGGCAAAGGATCCGCGCCGCGTCAACCTCATCAAGAATGGCGGATTCCAGGCTGATGCCCCAACCACCAAACCCTCTTCGAGCGGACTGCCAAATAGTGCGCCGTTGAACTGGGGCCTGTGGCAAGCGGAGGAGTCACATGGAAACTATGGCCTGGACAGAACCGAAGGCCGGCGCAGTCCGGGTTCCGCGCGAGTTGAGGGGATGAAGAAAGGCTGCTTCACTCAGATCGTTTCCGTACAGCCGGGGGAGGCATATGTCGTGGCTGCCGCGGTTCGGCAAGCTGGCCAGGGCACGGCAAGCGTGCGCGTGCGCTGGTACAACGCGGATCGGAAATGGACTGCTGAATCGCGCGATGTGACTCTCTCGGCGGCGGCGTCCACCGATTGGCAAATCCTCTCAGGAGTCACACAAGTGCCCGGTCCTGCTCAGCACATGGTGCTGCTGCTGTTGGTTGAGGGGCAGGAAACGACCAAGGACATCGCGTGGTTTGACGACGTCGCCGTCTACCGCGTCGAATGATCCGCCTTTTGTCAGTTCGAGGTGTCAGCAGCGAGTGCAGACCGCTGCTCCTTAGCCACCCGCCATGCTGCGATAAGCAATAACACGCAGCAGAGCACCACCAGCCAGACCTGGTGAACCGCGATGCCAGAAACCCAGAACGTCGTGCCGGCGGTGACGGAAGAAATCCTGCCAGCGACTACCCATTCGTGCAGCATTGTCTGGCCAGGTACGACGAACACCAGGCCACAAAGAACCACCGCCAGCGCCAGCGGCCGGGCCTGCCGATCGGCGGCGAACGCCCACGCCAGCGGTATCGCCAGCAGCACCGCATCATAGGTTCGATGGTATGTCACCAGCAGTGACAGCACGGCTACGATCGAAAGAGCCAGCAGTTCCTGTTTGGGATATCGACCGCGGAGGAAGTAGACCGCGAACGCCGCCGCCGCCAGCACAAGCGTGTAGGTGATGGCCATAACGGCCATCCGATTGTCGATGAATCCGTAAAGCAGGACTGGCAGGCACAACATGGAATGCCGGCCAGGATTGGCAAGGCTGGCATCGTTGTGGCCGCCACCGCTGGTGGTACCAACAAGATTTGCCATCCACGTGCCGTACCAGCGAACGCCGGCCAACTCCATTCGCCCAATACTTAACGCTGAGAAGGCGACAATCACCAGAACACCCGCCGCTGCTGTGGGCCAGCGACGCTTCCAGATTACATACGCGAGGAACGGCAGCGCGATCTGCATCTTTAGTGCGATGGCCAGACCATAGAAGATGCCTGCGGCCACAGGACTTCTCTGCCGTTCCAGAGCGGCCGCCATAACCACCAGGGCAGTGGCGATGATGCCGGTCTGGCCCATCGCCATGGTGGAGTGCACCGGTGCCAGCGCAATCAGCAGCACCAGGAATGCCCCAGCGCGCAGCTCTGAGACCCGCATCCCCGCCAGATAGAGCAGACCTGCGCCGATTGCCGCCACACCAACCAGATTCAGCAGGATCCACGCCCACTTGGCTCCAGACCAGTTCAGCATCGTCAGCGGCATGTACATCGGCAGCGCGACAGGGAAGTAGATATTGCGCATGAAATCCATGCGCGTCGGCTCTGCCAGCTCTCCGGCATCGGCTGCGTGTAGCTTTTCGGCGAGCACGCGAGGATCATAAGGATTCTCGCCCGCCGCCCATGCGATCGCTGCGCTGTATCCCACCGTCAGATCGCCGCTACCGCCAGCGGCGGCTGCGCGCATAGGGCCACGCCAGGTGAAGTAGATCACGGAGACCGCAAGCAGAAACCAGAGCACCATGCGCCTGGACCAAGGTGGCTCAGTCGCCGATCCGTTCGAGATGGCGTGCTCACGCAACTGCATTTCTGATTCTGCAATGCCCTTTGGGGCTGCCTGCCACGCCCGCAAATCGCTCACCGGATATAACCCACACCCGCAACAATGCGCTGGCAATCGTAAGGTCGCAAGCGACCAGCGGCAACTCCGATACCTCCTGCGCGTTGCTTGAAGGGAGGCGTCGCTCAGCTATGATCGCTGGCTAATGTTCGGCGATGCCGATGCATCGCGTCGCGCGCCCGAAGGATCTGATGTGAATATCGAAGGGATTGTGTCGGCCGTTCGCAAGGCTCTGGGCAACCCCGAGAAGCCCGTGCTTCTGCACGCCCCGGCGTTCAATGGCAACGAGTGGAAGTACGTCAAGGAATGTATCGACACCGGCTGGGTGTCATCGGCCGGCAGCTACGTCACCCGCTTCGAGCAGGATCTGGCACGCTTTACGGGAGCGAAGCATGCCGTGGTGACGGTCAACGGAACGGCCGCCCTGCACATCGCACTGAAACTGGCGGGCGTCCAGGCGGGCGATGAGGTGCTGATGCCGTCGCTGACGTTTATCGCTACTGCTAATGCCACCAGCTACTGCGGCGCCATTCCCCACTTCTGTGATGTGGAAGTACGCACGCTGGGTATGGATCCCGGCAAACTGGCCGATTACCTGAAAGACATCGCCGTGTCGCGCGATGAAGGGGTCTACAACAGGCTGACTCAACGGCGAATCGCGGCCGTTGTACCGATGCACACCTTTGGCCATCCTGTAGATCTGCCGTCGCTGCTGCGCCTGTGTCAGCAATATGGCATCCCGCTGGTGGAAGATGCGGCCGAGTCGCTGGGGTCGTATTACGATGGAACCCATACCGGCCGGTTTGGACGGCTTGCCATCCTCAGTTTCAACGGCAACAAGACGCTCACCACGGGCGGCGGAGGGGCAATCATCACGGATGACGCGGAACTGGGTGCGCGAGCCAAACACATCACCACCACTGCCAAGCTGCCGCATGCATGGGAATTCGTCCATGACGAGGTGGGTTACAACTACCGCATGCCCAATATCAATGCGGCGCTGGGCTGTGCCCAGTTGGAGCAATTGCCAGCGTTTCTGCAACGCAAGCGTGAGCTTGCCACACGGTATCAGGAAGCGCTAGCTGGAATGGAGGGCGTAAGCGTCTTCCGCGAACCGGTGAATTGCCGAAGCAATTACTGGCTGAATGTTCTGCTGCTGGATCAGGCGGACCTGCAGATGCGCGATGCGCTGCTGCAGGGGCTGAACGCCGCCGGGCTGCAGTCGCGGCCTGTCTGGCGACCGATGCACGCGCTATCCATGTATGCGGCATGTCCGCGCATGGACCTGAGCCAGACACAGTGCCTGGCATCCCGGATCGTCAACGTGCCCAGTAGTGCATTTCTATAGTTCTTTTTGAGCAAGGCGACCTATGCATTCTGATGCCAGCAAACGACCGCCCGTGATCATCGTCGGGGCGGGCGGCCATGCGCGGGTACTGATCGACCTGCTCGAACTGCTCGGCCGCCAGATTCTCTTTGCCACCGATCGCCATCCCACACGCTATGGGCAGGCAATCGGCAACGTGGAGATCCGCAACGACGAGGATGTTCTAGCGGTCCCGGCTGATCAGGTGGAACTCGTCAACGCGATCGGGTCGATCGCCACGATGGACGCCCGGCGAGAGGTGTGCGTGCGTTTCAAGGGCCTGGGTTATCGCTTCGCGACCCTTGTTCACCCCTCGGCGGTCGTTTCCACCCATGCCCAGCTTGCTGAGGGCGTGCAGGTGCTTGCCGGTGCTGTGATCCAGCCGGGAGCGCAAATCGGCCTCAATGCGCTGGTCAACACTCGGGCTTCGATAGACCACGATTGCGTGATTGGCGCTCACGTTCACATTGCTCCGGGTGCGACGCTCAGCGGCGCAGTGCGTATCGGTGACGCCACGCATGTTGGCACCGGTGCCACGATCATCCAGGGCATTACCGTGGGCTGCAATGCTACGGTTGCCGCTGGCGCGGTCGTCGTAAAGGACGTCGAGGATCACCAGCGCGTCGCCGGCGTACCGGCCAGGCCGATGGGCAAAGCGGCGATGCCTGCGGTAGTGTCCGCCCACGCCGGGCATGACTATGGCATTATGGTTTCCGCGATCGGCCGTCGCGTCGCCCTGGGACGGCTGCTGCGGCAGTCGGCAAGCTCTCTGGGTCTGCGGCCGCGCTTGATTGCCACGGACATCAACCCCATGGGTGCGGCTTTCCACACGGGCGACGACCGAAGACTGGTGCCCCCCTATGCGGATCCCGGCTGCCTGAATCACCTGCTGGACCTCTGCCGCGAGCAGCATGTTCGACTGGTTGTCCCGACCATTGATCCCGACCTCCCGTTTTATGCCGCCCATCGAGAGGCGTTCCGCTCGATCGGCACCGAAGTCATGGTCTCATCGCCGCAGGCCATCAGGATCTCCAATGATAAGGAACTGACGCACGAGTGGCTGGTTGCTCAGGGCATTCCCACTGTACGGCAGATTGCCGCCAACGCTCTGCTCGATGGAGCTGCACAGTGGGATTTCCCGGTGTTCATCAAGCCGCGCGGCGGCAGTTCCTCCGTCGGGGCGCGGGTGGTCAGAGACCGCGACGAACTGCGCGTCTGCATCCGCGATGGTGAATACATCGCCCAGGAGCTTGCCCCGGGCAAAGAGTATACGGTCGATGTCTTTGTGGACCGGCAAGGCAAGTGCCTTGCCACAGTTCCTCGGTTGCGCCTGGAGACACGCGGTGGTGAAGTGGTGAAGGCGATGACTGTCCATTGCCCTGCCATTGAAGCTGTGGCGCAGCGGGTCGCCGAGGCGCTTCCGGAAGCTCGCGGCGTGCTGAACATCCAGGTATTCCACGATGCGGTCAACGATTGTGCAAAAGTCATCGAGATCAATGCCCGCTTTGGCGGCGGATACCCCTTGACCCATCAAGCGGGCGCGCCGATGGCGCGATGGGCAATCGAAGAAACCATTGGTGTGACTCCGTCGCTGAGCGCTCCATGGACCAACGGCATGTGTATGCTGCGCTACGATGAGGCAATCTTTGTTGATCGCGAGGAAGCCGGCGCCGATTGGCCGATCCCTGAACACTAACCTCTCATGCCTAGAACCATCATTCTCTTCGACGTCGACGGCACACTGCTGGTCACCGGCGGGGCCACAAGCAGGGCCATTCGCACTGCGGCTACAGCGCTGTTCGGAACACGACTGCGCTGGAGCACCATTCCTCCCGGCCGGCTGGATCACCAGCTCTTCTGCGACCTGGCTCGCGGCAGCGACATCGAGGACCCAGAATCCTATCTCGATCGATACAAGCCGCTGTATCTGCGCGAGCTACGGCGCGAGTTGGCCGAACACGTGGCTGATCTGCGTCTGATGCCCGGTGTGCGGGAGATCGTCCATCAACTCGCCTCCCGCCGTGATGTCATCCTGGGGCTGCTGACCGGGAACTACCGCGAGGGCGTCTGTGCCAAGCTCGCGGCCGCCAAGCTCGACATGGATCAGTTTGTCGTCGGCGCATTTGCTGAAGATGGGAGGTCGCGCAGTGATTTGGTGCACGTGGCAGTTACTCGCGCCGCTGTGTACAGCGCTGCGCCGTGTTCGTCGGCCCAGGTGATTCTCGTTGGTGACACACCACGCGATATTGAGTGTGCCCGGCAGTCCGGCAGCCGTGTATTGGCCGTTGCCACCGGGGCGTTCACGTTGGAGCAGCTGGTTGCCTGCGGGCCGGATGCGGCGGTACGGGATCTCACGGATGCGGCGCCGCTGGAAGAGCTGATCCGTCGGTGCGGCGATGCGTAGTCGCGCGGAACGGGTTTGGCTTGCCTGCAGCGGTCGCATGGACTATATCGACAGCGTCGACAGTATGTGGTGTTGCACATGCACATGAGTAGAGGACCAAAACCTGGAGGCGGTCTGGACATTCTTTCGCTGATCGGGCGAAAGGAGCCGCTGTTTGCCGCCGATCTTGCCCGCTGTGGATCGGAGCTGGAGCAAAAGGTGCGCGAGGGCCGGTTTCTGGTGGTTGGCGGCGCTGGGTCGATTGGCAGCGCGGTGGTGCGAGAGATCTTTCGCCGCTCGCCGAGGGTGCTGCATGTCGTCGACATTTCCGAGAACAATCTGGCCGAGGTCGTCCGCGACATCCGCAGTTCGCTGGGCTATATCAAGGGCGACTTCAAGGCGTTTGCGCTGGACTGCGGGTCGCCCGAGTTCGATGCCATGGTCCAGGCAAATGGACCATATGACTACGTCATGAACTTCTCGGCTCTGAAGCACGTTCGCAGCGAGAAGGATCCGTTCACGCTGATGCGGATGATCCGCGTTAACGTGCTGAATACCGATCGGATCGTTGAACACGCGATCCGGATGGGCGCGAAGAAACATTTCTGCGTCTCCACGGACAAGGCTACCAACCCCGTGAGCATGATGGGCGCTTCCAAACGCATCATGGAGATGTTCCTGATGCGCCGCTCGCGCCAGATGCCGGTCTCGACGGCGCGGTTTGCCAATGTCGCATTTTCCGATGGCTCACTGCCGCATTCCTGGACTCTGCGCATTCGCAAAGGCCAGCCGCTGGCGGCGCCGGATGATGTCCGGCGGTACTTCGTCACGGATACCGAAGGGGCGATTTTGTGCCTCTTGAGTACGTTCTTCGGCAACAACTGCGACATCTTCTTTCCCAAGCTTAACGAGAAACTGCACCTCGAGAAGTTCTCGACCATCTGCCGCCGCTTCCTTAACGCCATGGGCTACGAGGTCCACGAATGCGCCAGTGAGGATGAGGCCCGGGCCAAGGCCCCGGAACTGATTCCCCAGGGCAAGTGGCCCTGCTATTTCTTCAGCAGCGACACGACGGGCGAAAAGGACTTCGAAGAGTTTTATACCGACCAGGAACAGGTCAATTGGCAGCGTTTTGCCGACGTTGGCGTCGTGACCAACGATGTTGGCTGGGATGAGCCAGCCCTGGCACGTTTTCAGGACACCATCAATGGCATGCTGCAGACAGGCCAGTGGAGCAAGGCACAGCTCCTCGATCTGTTCAACCAGACACTCAGCCGTTTCAGTCACAAGGAAACCTTTAAGTATCTCGACGACCGGATGTGATGAAACGACTCTTTGACATTGTCACCTCGGGCATTGCCCTGCTGTTTCTCGCGATTCCGCTTCTGATCGTGATGCTGATTCTGCGTTGCACGGGCGAAGGAGAGGTGTGGTTCTTGCAGGATCGCGTCGGACTGCATGGCAAACGCTTCAAGGTCTATAAGTTCGCGACCATGCGCAAGGACAGCGAGGTCACCGGAACCAAAGATATCACGCTGCTGAATGACCCGCGTGTGCTTCCCTTTGGCAAGTTCCTCCGCAAGGCGAAGATCAATGAGCTGCCGCAGGTCATCAACATTTTCATCGGCGACATGAGCATGGTTGGCTGGCGGCCGCTGATCCCGAAGAGCTTTGAGTACTATCCCGCGAATGTGCAGGAGCAGATCATCCGTCTGAAGCCGGGCCTGACCGGGATCGGCTCGATCTGCTTCCGCGATGAAGAATCGATCACCGCGCGTTCGAAGAAGCCGCCGGAGCTGGTCTATCGTGAGGACATTGCGCCGTACAAGGGCGAGTTGGAACTGTGGTATCAGGAGCACCAAAGCTTCCTGCTGGATATGCAGCTCATCTTCCTGACGGCGTGGGCGGTCCTGCGGCCGGGCAGCCGACTGTATGAGAAATGGCTCAAGGGCCTTCCGCCCCGGCCGGCAGCGCTGCACTAATCACGCCCCAAGCTCTGGCTCACGGAGTAACAAACGCATCCTGGAACAGATCCTGCAGGCGTTGGCGGGCCTGTTTGGCCTGGGCGTAGCTGCCGAAGGGACCGGCTTTGAGGAGATAGCGGCCTTGGCTGTCGGTAGCTCGCGCGGGCTGGATGCCGCGCTGCTGCATGGTTTTGATCACCGTGTCGGCCGACTTGGGATTGATATACACGCCCAGTTGCACGTAGAAGGCACGAATGCCGCGAGAGGCGGCCGCCTTCTTTGCCCATTGGGTATCGGCAAAGCGCTGGCTTACGTTGGCGAAGGTCTGGTCAGCATCCTGAAACTGGCCAGAGCGCTGTTGCGCCTTGCCCATGTAGTAGAGCGAGGCGGCTTTGAGTTCCGGATTATCGAGTTCTCCATAGGCAAGCCACAACTGCTGACTGGCAGTGCCGAAATCATCCTGAAAGAAGGCGACTTTGCCCAGGCTCGCGTGGATGTAGGTGTTGAGTCTCTTCGATGGACTGTGGCGCAGGGCCTCAACATAGGAATTGCGGGCGGCCTGCAGGTTGGATTCAAGCTGGCCCTGGCTGCTGGCCGGTCGCTCCTCAAAAGCCCGGCCGCGCAGATAGAGCGCCTCGGCGGCTTCCTGAGATGTGAGCTTTTCCTCCATGGCATCATTGGCAAGGATGATCGCCTGGTCGTAGTCATTCTGCTTCAGGGCCGTAGCACTGGCGCGCAGCGCTTGCTCATGGGGTGTACAGCCGCTGCAGAGGGCTGAGGCGATCAACGACGTCCCGACAATGAACGCTGCATGGCGCATATGGGGTGTTGTATGGGCGTTTTGGGAGGTAAGCAATGCGGAAGGCAGTAGTCAGGAGGCAGAAGGCAGAGGCGGGGCAGGCGCGGTGTTCGATGCGCGGGTTGTGGATAAGTAGCAGGTGCGCACGTTCTGGAGCGGGGTACCCCCTGTGCGCTATGTGCTTTGCGGGCAAGTGGTTAGGTTAAAATATGGGGAGGAGGTGCGCAGGTTCGGGGCGATTGTGGATAACGCCTGCTGGAATGACCAATGACCAGATCCCAATGACCAATGAATGACCAAACCTCAATGACCAAGGTGCGCAGGTTCGTGTGCGCAGTTTGGGCGAACTGTGAGTTGCACTACATATGGACGAAGATGCTCAAGATGCGCGACAAAACGACGAAGCGGCGGGGAAGATGCTCAAGATCGATGCGCATCTTCCGCGGGCATTGCTTTCCTGCCGGGAAGGGAGAGGCGTATTCGGTTGTCAAATAGCGTGGCCGGGTAAGGCCAGGAGGGTGTTGGGAACACGTCCCTCCATAATAGGGGGGTGCTGGCAAGAATCGGTAGGAGGGAGATGAGGAATGACAGGCACTTACGCGCGGCGGGGAAAATTCGCATTATTCTTGGCGCGGTGAGGCACGCTGATTGCTATGGCTTGTTGGGGCGATTTACCGCTAAGGAGCAGAGGATGCGTATCTTGGGCGTTATCTTTGCTTCCTGCGTTGTCGCCATGCCTGGAGTTGCGCGACGCTCAACCAAACGGCGATCGTGAGGATGATGCACCACTTTGCGGCTTCCATGCCGAACTCCACAGATCGCGGCACATTCCAAGCCCAGCCAGTCGCAAGGCCGGCAAAAACGGGGTTCACAAGCAATTGCGGCCGGAAATACACTGCGTAATCATATATGTCTTGTATTCGAGTGGCCCCCGGAAAGGCAAGGAAATGCCCGGCTTGCCCAAGGTGCAACAGGGAGAATAGGGCGAGCGGAGCCAGGAGGATCGCGGCCATCCATTTGCGGCCGGTGCTGCGAAGTGCATCGAAGAGCGGAATGCAGGCCAGCAGAATGGTGATCGACGAGAATGCAACCTGCACGACGGCCGCCATGTCTCCCGGGAAGGGCCCATGACGGAGGTAGGTCGTGCTCACGTCGACGAACAACTGCGTTACCTGGGGCTGATACTTCAGCGGCATGCTTAGGAACACCGCTGCAACGCCCAGCAATATCAGTGAGGCGATGGAGAAAACTTCCACGGCACTGAGCAGGAGCACAACGTAACTGCATAGGATGCCCCAGCGACGCGTCCAATCCAATTTGCTTTGGCGCCGTCCTCGCTCCTTCGAGAACAGCAGTACCACTCCCATGCAGAAGACCAGTGCCGGATACACGCCAAAACTGCAGACAAGCGCGCCGTCCAATGTGTCGATGGTGAAGCGGGCGAAGAGGTTCGGCACGGGCACGCGCGAAGCCCATCCCAAGCCCTGTAGCACGCCTAAAAGGGGCAAAAGCAGCAAGACCCAGGTGCCGGCAAGCATGTGCCGACGCCAGCGCGGGTCGCTGTCTCGCCAGGCGGGGCGACGAGGGATCGCTGCCACGCGCCGTGACTCCGCCACGGACGAGCCGCATTCCGGGCATTTGCCATCCGGCGGATGGGCGCGCAGGTCGTATCCGCAGAGGTGGCACAGCAGTTGAGCGGATATCTCGGGAGTGTGATCGGCCATTCTTCTGCTCACTTAACCACTTTGGTTCCAAGGCGCACGGCCAGATCTTTCGCTACGTTGCCGCCATCATCCTTCAGATTCTGGCCGAAGCTGTACACGATACAGGAGCCATCGGGCTCGCGGCGATAAGCGAGCGGTTTGCCCATGTAGGAGTCGCGCGGGGCCTTCGGCAGGTACGTGGGCGTGAGCGCATCCAGCGATTCGGGGAATCGACCGTTTTCGGCGCGATAGGTCACAAGAGCCAGGGCGGCTTTGGCCAGTTCGGCGCGGGTGCGGCAGTTGACTTCGTAGGTGTACCACCTGGAGCAGTTCGGGAAGATTCCGGCCATGACCAGGTCTGTCGTCGTCTGGTCGTTGATGCGACGGCTCGAGAAGAACCGCTTGAGCACAAATAACCCTTTGTGATCCGTCCAATACTTGAGATCACGCTCGATATCTTCACCAGGCCGTTTCAAGGCGCGCTCGACGGCCGCGTAGTCAGGGATCTCGAGCGCCGCAAGCTGGGCGTCTGCGCGCTCGTTCTGCGAGATCATCGCATAGTTGCAGTCGAAGCCAGCGTACCCCTTGCGCGCCGTCTCCTGACACAAGTCAAGCGCGAAGAGGCGAGCATCTTCGATATCGGTCTTCGTGGTTGGGGGTAGGTCTGGAAGATCGAGCAGATCCTTCAGTATTGCACGGGCGCGCGAGGCATTGAGGCTTTCCTGCTGTGCCATCAGTGATACAACATCGGCGGCACGTTCCTCACCAACCTTTCCGACCAGCTCGCGTATCGGCGGCCGCTCGGAGCCGCCTTGTAGTAGCCGGCTCAGCCGATACAGCGCATACACATCCTTCCATGCTGCATCCCAGTCACCTGCGCTCAGGCTTCTGGTCGCCCTTGCCGTCAGGCATTTCAAGGTGCCGCTCGTGATGCTCATGTTGAGCCGCGTATAGGCGTCGCCCAGTGACGGCGGATTGCTGCCGGATGCCGGGGGCACATAGAACCTGCTCATTTTCGACGCTTCTACCAGCAGATCGAGCGGTGCGCCGTTATCGGTAATCCACTGGTCAAGCAGAGGCAATTCCGTCGCTGACCATAGGTTCTCACGTGCTGCATCAAACTGCTTGTCGAGTTCCTCATCGGCCTTCAAGTTCGACATACCCGTTTCTTTCGCCCATTGCCGAATCAGGGGGTCGAGCGCAACAAAGTATTTCCCGTCTGCAGGCAGCGTGAGGTCCAGTTGCCGGAGGATTTGCTGAACGGAGGCGGGACCACCTTTGAGCCCCTGTGGCCCGACCGCTTGAAGATACTTGATCGCCGCATTGTTCTCCGATGTCACACCTTCTCGCGCGATCGCATCGACGTATGCGACATAGTTTACCGTGCCATCCTGGTTGAGTGGCTTAGTGATATAGGTCGTTTCGCGCGAGACGCGCATCGGCTCGGGTCGGCCGCGGCCGTCGATCCACTTCAACCCACCACCGATCGTGAGCAGCACCAGGATTACTACCGCGAGCAGCACCCATCGCCGACGAAGCATCGTAGATCCTCCACTCCTGGTGGGGATGATACCCGAGATCAATGCTGCTGCGGTGTTTTGCCCCAATGGTCTAACCCGGTAGAATCGTCATCCATTCGACACGGTGAAGTAGGCCCTGTCTGAAAAACCCATGACCCCACGTGGGGCCATGGGTTTTTCAGACAGGGCCTAGTCCCCGCACGGGAGGTGCCTGGCGATGCTGATCAGGTCTAGATTGATGCGTGCGTGCGCTTTGACCACGGTTATATTCGCGATCGCAGCTATTGCTGCCTGCGCATTGCTTGATGCGACGAGCATCGCTGCGGAGGGCACAGCAGTCGCCGTCCCGGCGAACGACTCGGTCAAAGCGCCCGCTACCGGCGCTACCCGCGCCACCCGACCAGCCCGTGGTGACATGCAGCGAATTCGCCCCGAGTACAACGATGCCTATATCAACAATCCCCACAAGGGCACGACCACGTTCCAGCGCTTCAATGGAGATCCGCTCTACCCGACCATGCGCTGGGATGACAGCAAAGGACCTCTGGAGTTCCCCGCGCCCAAGAACGCCGATCTGTCCAATGACAACTATCCGCCGACTCGAATCTCGTATTGCCGCTGGGCGTGGAAGGTCATCGAACCGGAGAAAGGCAAGATCCGCTTTGACGTTCTCGATGCAGCCTTGAAGACTGCCCATGATCGCGGCCAGACGCTGCAAATGCGCATGCAGCCTTGGGTTGGCCCGGAAGATGCTCCCGACTGGTATTACGCAATGGGGGGCACGCGACAAGGCGGTCCAACAACCAGGCCCTCCGTGCCCTCGGCGCCGGCCGGCGTCTTAGCTCCCCCTGGCGCTACGCCAACGTCCGCGCCCGCGCCGACCACGACCCGCGCCAGGCGGCCGCGATTTCAAGAGACGGATTTCAATAATCCCCTCTATCTGCAGCACTGGGGCGATTTCATTCGCGCACTTGGCAAACGCTATGACGGCCACCCCGACCTTGAAAGCTTTGATGTTGCCTACGCGGGTCAGTTTGGCGAAGAAGGAGGCAATGCCACGTATGAAACCGCCTCGAAGCTTGTGGATGTGTATCGCGAGGCGTTTCAGAAGACCGACCTGTTACTGATGCTCGGCACGCCCGGATGCAAGTATGCCTCAACGCTCAAGGATCGCCATTTCGGCTGGCGGGCTGATTGCTTCGGTGATCTCAGGATGGGGCGCGATCAGAGCACACCTCGAAATCTGAGCTGGAACCATTCGTACGATGCCTACCCGCAGCAGGTGGCAGAGACGATTGCCCCGGATGCATGGAGGTACGCGCCGGTAACCTATGAAACCTGTGGCACGGTCTCCTCATGGAAGCGGTCCAACTACGACATCGATTGGATCATCGAACAAGGGTCCAAGTACCACATCTCGGTCTTCATGCCCAAGAGCGTGGTGATCCCCGAGGAGTGGATGGGCAAGATCATGGAGTTCAACAAGCGGATGGGCTACCGCTTTTTCATCCAGCAGATGTACCTGCCGGAGGATGCGAGGCCGGGTCAGTTGATCGAAACCGTTGTCACGATCGACAATAAAGGGTGTGCCCCGATCTACCGGCCGTACCACTTTGCGTTGCGCTTCTCACAGGGCGAGAAGTCCTATGTCGTCAAGCTCAAGCAGGACATCCGCACCTGGATGCCGGACCTGAGCTTCTTCCGCGAAAAGTTCATCTACCCGCCGGAACTGGAGATCGGCAAAGAAGTCAAAGTCTCCTGTGCCATTGTCAATGATCAGGATCAGCCGGTGGTGAAGCTGGCGATCAAGCCGCTGGCGGTGGATGGCTGGCACGAGCTGGCCAGAATGGGCGCAAGCGAAACGGATTCCCGGCCCATCGATTGAGCCGCAATTGCTGGTGCCGACACCGCCCGTGCCACGCCACGCTTCCGGCTTGACGGAATGTATCCTATGGGATACATTACTCGTGTGCGCGTGCTGATGACAGAGGTCTATCGGGATTGGATTGACACGCTAAGGGATCGCGCAGGTCGGGCCCGCATCCAGGTGCGGGTCGATCGCCTGGCCCATGGTAACCCGGGGGTGCATCGCAACCTTGCCGGCGGCGTGTCCGAGTTGAAGGTGGACGTTGGTCCCGGTTATCGCGTCTACTACATGTATCGAGGCAATGAGCTGGTCGTCCTTCTGGCCGGCGGAGACAAGGCCACTCAGCAGCGAGACATTGCGCTGGCCAGAACGCTGGCCATGCACCTGTAGGAGGGAACTGGTATGCCAAAGGCGACTCCCAGAAATCCTATGAAGACGAAACTCGTTCCCTACGATGTTGCGGACCAACTGCGCACGCCAGGGGAGATGGCTGCCTACCTCGATGCATGGCTTGCAGAAGCGCCAGATGATGTGGCAGGCATCTCGCGTGCCCTGGGTGATATCGCGCGAGCCAGAGGCATGGCACAGGTTGCCCGCGATACGGGTCTGAGTCGTGAGAGTCTTTACAAGGCGCTCAGCGAAGACGGCAACCCCAGTTTCGCCACTGTGCTGAAGGTGATTCGATCGCTCGGCGTGCGTTTCCACGCGGATGCGGCTTGAGATCGTTGCCATGGACTCGCCGGAATAGAAAAAGAGAACGGGACTGGATCTGAATAAGGACTGATGGAGAATGCGGGGTCATCGTCGATACGAATCACGTCCTGTTTTTCGGATCTTGCAGTGCGCGGTTATGCCGATGCTCCGCCACGCGGCTGCTTCGCCTTCGCTTCCCATTCTGTCCAATACTCATCACACACTGTTTCAATAGTCTCGTATCCCACTGCCTGGCCTGTGTCCAAGGCAAAACGGATAGCTTGGAACTCCAGAATTACCTGTCCCATCGTCGTCTCGACCGTGATCGGCATCGACTCTGACCCGGTCTTGAGAATCTCTGGGCTGCCGATTTCAAGCTCCTCGCGAAGCGGCGATGTCCGGCCATCAGAGTCGCGCCACTCGGCCCGCGTAACTCCCGTCAACGTCAAAACGAAACTATCGCCCAAAGGCTTCAAGCGTCGCCGAAGATACGGAATGTTGACGAACATCGTGAGGGTATCGCCGTCCTCTGAGATGGCGCTGATCTCGCCATCATGCAATGCGTTCCAAATCCTGATGCGTGCGTCCATCGGCCGAACCTCTGATTCTCCTGACCGGTGATGCAGCCTAACACCCGGCCACTTGATCACATGATACTGCCGGAAGAGATGGCAGAGCAACGATTTGGCGTAGGATCGGGATTTCCCTGTCTATGGCCTGGCTGTGGTGATGATGTCGAAGGCACCGCCACGATCGCGAAGGCTGTGGGCTTGGTTTCCCGGTGTCGGGTTAGTTGCCAGCGCCACCGCCGGCACGGCGAGGGCGCGTGGCGGGCGGGGGCAGGCTGCCTTTCCACTGGTCGTAGGTATCGAGGAGGGTGAAATACTCCTTGAGGTTGTCGTAACCGCTGCCCCATTGGGTGTACATGAAGCCCAGGACATTGGGCAGGCCGTTGGCTTTGCGTTTCCAGTTGTCGATGTTGCGCTTCATGGCGTCCGTGTTGCGGGCATCGTAGTAGCCGCAGAGGATCAGCGGGTGGCCGTTGTCGGCGAAGACCTTCATGCCCGCGGCGTTGCCGTTCCAGCTCATGATGATAATGTCCTTGGGCAGGCCTTCGCCGGCGCCGGCCCAGTTGCCGTTGACCAGGTAATAGGCGCCCTGGCCGCCGCGAGCGTTGCCGGTGGAATCGTACATGTCGTTCCAGGTGTAGATCTTGGCGTTGGGTGAGTACTTGCGGATGATGTCGTAGCCTTTTTTGGTGTGCTGGGCGAGCAGTTGGCCGGGGGTGATCTTGCTTTCAAGCGTACTGGGTTCCCAGCCGGCGATACGGATCTCATCGTAATTCATGAAGAAGCCTTCGGGGGCCCAGGTCTTGACGCAGGCGGCAATATCCTTCTCCATGATCTCGAAGGTCTTGGGGTCTTCCAGGGAGATGGTGTCCTGGTCGGAGTAGATTTTATAGGCGTGGTAGAAGCTGACGAGCAGTTTCTGGCCATCTCTAATGGCGGAATTGTCAGTCAGTTCGATGTCGGGGGCCGCGTGATCTGAGTCGTAATCGCCGGATTCGGCCCACAGTTTCGGATCGACGAGCTTCCTAAAGTCCTTGCCTTCTTCGTAGACGGTCTTGCCGTCCTCGCTGGTGACCTTTAGCGGCAGGGCATCACGGCGAAGGATTTCCACAGCGCCGGCCGGCTCGATCTTGACAGATTCGTAGTTGGGGACGGAGACCTGCACGTGGATGTCGCTGCTATCGAGGGTATTGAACGTGGTGGTGGAGAGCCAGTGCTCGCCTTCCTGCTTGATGAAGGCGTTGCAGCGTGAGAGCTGGCGGTTGGGGTTGAGGCCGTTGACGCGGAAGGGCTCGCCGGCGCCACTGCCTCCGAAGCCGGTGCGGACAGCGCCGGTCTTTTCTTTGGTATAGAGGCTGATGCGGTAGTAGCTGAAGGGCTTGACCTTGTAGTCGCCGACACCGTTGGCGAGCTTTGATGTGTCGAGGGCCTGGGCTGGATCGGGCGAGGCGGTTTTGCCCTTGACGATGAACACCATGTCCTTGACGGGCAGTCCAGCGCCCATGTTGGGATCGAACTGGAGATAGCGGCCGGAGTAGCCGAATGCGTAGACGGAGGGAACGATCGTGAGGCCAAGATCTTTGGCCAAGGTTCTGACCTTGGCGACCCGGCCTTGGTAGGCCGGATCATCGACGGATCTCAGCCATTGGCTGTCGTTCATCTGAAGATGAGTGCAGCCGACATCCTTGGACTGTTTCATGAGGGCCAGGAACTTTTCCATGCCGGCATCATCTTCCAGAGATGCGCGGACGAAGTTCCATTGCTGAGGGTATTTCTCCTGAGCGCTGGCCGACGCGGCGAGGAACAGGCAGATCAGAGAGCAGAGACAGAGTGACAGGCGTTTCATAGGGCCTCCTTCGTGAAGAGTGAAGGGACAGTTGTCGTGCAAATGATGGGATTACTATAACAACGGAGGAGGGAACGGACCAATGGAGGTGTATTCGATGGTGTGAAGATGCATTCTCTCATTGGCGGTCCTCCTCATCAGATGTCGCTGAATATACAGCTTTGACGCGCGCGCACCTGCCCGCTAGGCTCCACGTGTCACTACGGAGTTGACTATGCGATGGATGATCGGCGAGTTTTCCCACGAGACCAACACGTTTTGCCCGCTTTGTCCCGGGCGGGAGGAGTTTGCGGCGATCGCCATGTTTGAAGGCGACGCGATTGGCCGGCACTATGCCGGCACGAACTCCTGCATCGGCGGCTTTATGGATGTCGCTGCCAAACATGGCGTTGAGCTTTTGTGGACCATCGCCGCGCATGATACGCCTTCGGGTAGTGTGCAGGCTGGCTTCTACAATGAGGTTAAATCGCGCCTGCTCAAGGGACTGGAACAACCAGTGGATGGCGTGCTGCTCTCCCTCCATGGGGCGATGGTCGCACAGTGTGCTGACGATGCTGAAGGGGACATTATCCAGGCCGTGCGCGATCGCGTCGGCCCCGATGTGCCCATCGCCGCCACGCTCGATTTCCACGCCAACATGAGTCCGCTGATGGTCCAGATGGCCTCGATTCTGGTGGGCTATAAGACCTATCCGCACATTGATGAATACGAGGTGGGCGTCAAGGCGGCCGACCTTCTTTATCGCGCGGTCCGCAAGGAGATTCATCCGCGCTGCGTGCTGGATCACCCGCCGCTTTTGATGCCCTTGGGCAAGACTTCTACTATGCGCGAGCCGATGCGCTCGGTGATGGATCGGGCCCGTGAGATTGAACGGAGTAATGAGGCGCTGTGCGCTTCGGTGTTCGGCGGCTTCCCCTACGCCGACATCCTCGATGCCGGCATGTCATCCGTGCTGGTCGTGGATGACGCTGATCCGCGTGCCCGTGCATCCGGCGAGCAATACGCTCGAGAGCTTTCCTCCATGCTGTGGGACCGCCGCCGAGAAATGCTCCACCAGGGCGTTAGTGTGCGCAACGCTGTCGCACAGGCCATGCAGTTCGCCAAACGCCCCGTCGTCCTGGCCGACATTTCCGACAATCCCGGCGGCGGCGGGCTTGGCGACGACGTGGAGATCCTTCGTGAGCTGGTGGCCCAGCGCTGCCCCGATGCCGTGGTCGGCCCGATTTGGGATCCTCAGGCGGCGCAGACGTGCCACCAGGCCGGCGTGGGGGCAGAAGTTACCCTTAACGTTGGCAGCCGAGGCGGTGAGTCTCAGGTTACGCCTGTCGCTCTGACCGGCCGGGTCACCTACGTGGGCAATGGCGATTTCACCTATCGCGGCCCAATGTGCACGGGCACGCGCTCTACGATAGGCACCTGCGCTGCTATTCAGAGCGGGGGGATTAAGGTGCTGATCAGTGCCGGCCGCGTTCAAAACCTTGATCCGGAGATCTTCCGTTCTGTCGGGATCGAGCCGACGGAGCACCACATCGTCGTCGTGAAGTCCTCCATCCATTTCCGTGCCGCCTATGAACCGATTGCCTCGACGATCATCGAAGTGGCGGCTCCTGGTCTCGTGAGTCCCGACATGCACCGTTTCCCGTTCCGTAAAGTCCGTCGTCCGATCTATCCTCTGGACGAATCCTGCACCTATCCGTCATCTCGATGAAGGGCGCGATCTTGAGCATTCTCCGGGGGTTCTTCTTCATTGTCTGGCGCGCGAGGGGAAGTGCATGATTTTGCGCTGACCCAGCGCCACATGGAACAAATGGCCCGGACATCGGCAGTCTGAAGCTCCGAACCCGGTGGCCGGGGAGGGGTATCGCCTCGCCAGGCGAGCTGCCAGCCTGCATTCCAGTTCTTTCCGGCCGCGAATGATTACCGCTCCTATCATGCGTGCATGGCGCGCGAGGTAATCAATGTGCCATCGAAGCGGCTTGTTCCTCCGCGCATGGCGCGTCAGGCGATGGGAAAGACTCCTCTGGGCGCTGCCCACATAAAGGTACAGCCCGGCAGCGAAGACAATGTTCCCGAGCCCGCCGACGGGGATCGCCCGGCCATTTGGCAGATGGAAAATCGCGATGTAAACGCCTCGATCCACGCCCCGCATCGTACCCGGTCGATACCCTTGCCCGATACCACCATTACCCGCATCCTCTGGCGGACTTGGTGGAGGTGATATACCACTATTTGCATACCGTGGTGAATGACCCGGGACGCAGCGAGTTGAGATCGCCGGAACTCAGTAGATTCCGCCGCTATGCAGACGTGACAGGAACTCGGTAACGGGGAGGGCGGACAGAGCGTCGAACCGGTAGGCTGCATCCCCCATGTAGATCCCGTACATGCCGACGACGTGTACTGCGCTGCTGGCCGCCATCTCGCGCATGGCGGCCCCCCACGATCGGTCCCAGCGCTTGGAGGACTTCACCTCGAGGCAGATGACTTTCGCCTTGCGTGAGAGAGTGGCCTTTTCCAGTTCGATGATGAAGTCGACCTCCATCCCGCTCTTGGTCCGGTAGTAGCTCAGACACGGCTCCTTGCGGGATATCTGACCGTAGACACGCAACTCGTGATAGATCAGCGTTTCAAGCGCCGGGCCAATCCAGAGCGAGTCTACAGGTTGGGTGAGCAGTCCAGCGGCGGCCCGCGCGACGCCTGGGTCAAACCAGTAGAACTTCGGATGGTTCTGCTCTTGCACCTTGAGTTTGGGCTGGAACGCTGCGAGGCGATGGCCAACCAGGGTATCCTCAAGGATGGAGAAGTAGACATCTACACTGGCTCGGGGAAGCTGTGCCTGCCGTGAGATGGCCGAAGCATTCACCTGCTGGCCGTTCATCAAGCCCGCCACCTCGATAAACCGCAAGAAGGGCTCGACCTTGCGGATCAGCCCCTCCTCGCGGATCTCTTCGCGGAGATAGGTGTCCACATATGCGGCGAGTACATCGGCGGCCGCCGCGTAGTCTTGAGCCACCAACGGCAAGGTGCCCCAGGCAACGGCATTGCCCACATTGTACCGCGCGCCCATCTCATGAGAGGTTAGAGATTCCATGCGCCTGCTGATTGCCCGGCCGGCAAGAAGATTACCGCCCTGGCGTCGGAGCTTGCGCGCTGATGAGCCGCTCAGGGCGAAACGCCAGTGTCGCGTCTCGATCAGGCGATGCACTTCATCGAGGATGGCCGGAACCCGCTGGACCTCGTCGATCCATACCCATGCATTACGGGGCAGGTCGCCCAGGCGGGCCTCGAGCAGGGATGGATCGCGCATGAACTCGATGGCCAACGCATGGCGCAGCAGATCAAAAGCTGCGTCTGCGAATGCCGCCTTCCTTAGGAAATGACTCTTGCCGACGCCTCTGGGACCGAAGAGGAAGAACGATCTGTCAGGGATGTCCAATTGCCGGGTGAAGTCCATGCCAGCATATTGTAAATACAGCGTCTGTTATTACAAGATGATGACACCGTCTCGCTGGCCGTCAGTCCGCCGGCCATTCGGTCGCGTCGCGGCGGGCGATGATCCAGTCTTTCGACTTTTTTTGGCCGGCGTTCATGCCGGGGCAGCGTTTGGCGGCGGCGGACGCCCAATCTTCGGGCGTGAAGAGGTTTTCATCCCAGAATGGCCAGGTGCGGCACTGCAGCGGCCGGACGGGGTAGATTTCGCAGATGCGTTTGGTGATGGTCAGTTTCTGGCCATTGAGCTCGGTTCCCGCGGGGACCTCTTTGAGGAAGATGCAGTCATATTCGCCGCGGGCGTTGGGCTTCTTTTCATTCAGGCTGAGTTTTCTGCCAATCCTGTGACAGTACTTCTGCTGCACCTCCTGAACCGACATCTTCAAGAAGGCGGCCAGGCGGCCGAGTTCCTGGTCGTTGATCCAGATGAATCCCGGTCCGCCGGTGCAGCAATTGCCGCACCCTGTACAGGAGAAATGCAGTCCGGCAGCAAACCACGGCTGAAGTAGCTTTAGTGTCACGGGGGGAAATAGTGCACGAAGGCGTGGCTTGCCGCAAGCGGGCGCAAGTGTTGGCCCATGGGCGAAGTGATCAATGCATGAAGAACCGCAGCAACCCGCCGACGACGCGGACCAGGTCTACTGTTTCATCGTGCTCGGAGCAGGCAAAGGGACTTATGTTGCCAACGGCGGCATCGCCGGACTGCAGCCTTTCGATTCTGGACCGCTCAATATCGAGCTTTTCCAGTTCCTTTTCGCGTGATTTGTCCATTCCGCCAGCGCGGATGAACTCGATGACTCGACGCAGCTCATCGCGGTCGAACCAGATTCCATGCTGTGTACAGATATCGATGACGACGCCGGAATAGCTGGCGAAATTGGTGCGGTTCATCATGCGATTACAGATGGGGCAGTGCATGTAGAAACGCTGGTCGCCTTTGTGGGCGCCGGGCGGCATTGGGGGCGGCAGTTCGTGTGCGATGACTAGGGCCTGACGCTGGCTATCGGCACAGATGCGTTCAAACGACTGGGCGTCGACCCAGAGACCGCCGCACCCGCTGCATTCACTCACCTGGGTGTCGCCAAGGCGCTTGTGGACCATGGGCACACCGCAGCGCGGGCAGGGCTCGCCCTCACCGGTTTGCTGGGCGAGTTGGACGCGTGCGCCACAATGGCTGCAGAACTCGCTGCCGCGAAAGACCATGCCGAAGCAAGAGGGGCAGGCGGTGGTGGCAAGCGGGGTGCCGCAATAATCGCAGACATGCGCCTGGGCGTCGGCCGGGGCGCCGCATGATGGGCAACTGAGTGTTCCTGCCTGAGTGGCCACGGGGACGTTCTCGCGGATACGACCGGTGCAGTCAACTATAAAGGGCGGTGATTTTGGAGTTGGGGAGGGGAGTGGCTTGCCGACGAAGATGGGGCTGTCACTTCGTGTACAGGCGCACCCAGTCTATGTCGCACTCGCCGGGAGAGCCGGGGTCCGTGTGGTCTTGGGCCTTGCCGTCCCAAGGCACTTTGCCGATCAGTACAGCGGCAGGGGCGTTGTCCTGTTCCTGGAAAGGGAAGGTGCAGAAACGCGAGTAGTGGATGCCATCGCTGCTGTACTCGACAACGCCGATCTTTCCCTGCCACCGTGCCCGCACCTGTACCCACGTCTTGGGATCATAGCTCGGGCCAAGGATCTGGACGGGGGGCACATCGGCCTGCAAGGCCTCGGCACGTGCGCCGATGCGCAGCGACTGGCCGCTGTTCCACAGCACCATGGCGGCCGGTCCCCATGACATGCCGCGATCTGTCCCCTGGCGGAGTCTGATCTCAATGCCCGTGACCATCATGTTGAGGGGCAGTTTCAGGAAGGCATAGGTGTTGCCACGGGCACGCACGTGGAGGTGGCCATCCACGAGCGATAGCGCGTCGGGGTCCAGGGGTGAGATCATCTTTTCAGCGTTGGGTAGGCGATCGAACTCGAATGCGGCCGCAACGGGTAGGGGGGTCTGTGGAGCCTTGAGGAAAGCCTTTATCGAGTCGATGTCGGCACGGACCTGCTGCTGGCGGAGGGCCACCTGCTGATCCACTTGCGCGTGGTAGTCCGGTGTGAGCCGGGGCCGGTATGTGTTTGCGATAAACGGATACAGGTCCGGGTTGCCGATGAGTGTGTGCAGGCGTGCATTGGCCTTGAGCACGGATTCCAGCAGTGGCATGGTCATGGGCTTGCCGCTGTTGTTGCAGAGCACGCCGATGCAATTGTTGACGTTGTAGCCCGACACGAAATAGCGCAGGTAGTCGAAGTCGCCGTAGAGCGCATCCATGTTTTCGCCGCGCAACTGGATATCGGTGTAGGCGTCGGCCTGGGGCATGTACATCTGCGAGCCCCAGGGGCCCAGTTCGGCGGTCGAATGCCATTCGAGAATGCCACGCTCGCCGATGATTCGGCGCGTATGGCGAGCCAGGGCGTAGAGCGCTGCAGGGTTCTCGGAATACTGGCCGTCGAAATAGAGTCCGTCAGGCTTCAGGTTGTTCATCACGCGCGTGATGGCGGCAAGGAACAGGTCCATGTTCTCACCGTTCACGATCGCGCCGGAAGAGACGCCGGGCTTGTCATTGATGGCCTGCTTCTCCTGCGCGGTGCCCTTGAGGAAGTAATAGGGGCTGGTGTAGACGATAAACGGCATGCCCATGCCGTGGATGGTGGTGCTGAGGCGCGTCCACTCGTTCATGCCCAGGCGGGGCAGGAAATCGAGGTTCCAGTCCTTCCAGAGCATCACCTCGGACTGGAGCAGGACCACGTTGCCGCAGGGCTTCCACGAACGCAGTTCGGCATCGGGCGGATAGGAGGTGGTGGCCGACCAGTGCCAGATCACCTGCTCGCGCAGGGAACGTTCCCAGTCGTAAGGCTTGGGCGGGCAGACCCCCACGGCCAGCACGGCATTTGCCGGCAGCGGATACGTGGCGACGGGATTGGCATAGGGGTCATACTTGTCGGCGATACCCAGGTCAGAGCAGTACAGGCCGAAGCCACCCAGTTCGTCCACGACGAGGTGGTTCGTCTTCCACGAGGCATTCCACCCGGGCGCGATCTCCGATCGCACGGCGAGAGAAAGTGGAGCATTTGCCTGGAGCATGAACAGCGAATCGCCATTGATGCGAAGGGTGGCCTTGGGTTCATCGATTGTCAGTCGCGCAAAGCCTGTGCCCTTGTGCGTGATCGTCACGCCGCGCAATGGCCGGCCGAGGTCGAGTGTGGCCACCGGGCGTTCCTGGCCAAGGCGCTGACGAAACCCGACGGTGCCCTTGGCGGTATCCAGCACCATTACCGCGCCGGTGGTGACGATCGTCACGCTGCTGTCTTGCCGGGTGACAGACTCGACCGTCAGTCCACGTTGCGCTTCAGGGAAGACCGAAGGATCCATGAGATCCAGGAAGGTGGGAACGGCGGCGCGCGCAACACAGCAGAGCAGCAGAAGCAGCATGACCAGCAGAGCGGCGGTGTTTGCCTGGGATCGATGGTTGATCATGCCTCACCTTTACTGCGACGAATGTGCAGATACAACAGGAATTATCCAGATCACTCCTGCCCCAGCTTGCGGTAATACTCTTTGAGGGCGCTTTCCCAGGCGGGGGGGATGGAGCCTTTCATCGCGTCATTGATCTCCTGCTGCAGCTTGCGATTGCCGGTCGGGGTGGTGTCGTGCTGCACGGAGATGCGGCCGCCAACCAGCGTGCGCGAGTTGTCCATTGCATCGAGCAGGATGTCTTTGCGCCGCATGGCGTTCTGATAGCGATTGGCCTTCAGGTCTGATTCCATTCGCCGCATGATCGCCACCGACTCCAGCAGTTTGAAGTTGTCGTAGGCGCCGACCTTGTACTGCAGGTTTAGCCTTTCGGCCGAGTTGCGCAGTTCTGCCTGCTTTTGCGCCAGGCGATCCATCTGCTGCTTGATCTTCGGCCCAACCGGTCCTTCCAGTCCCGCGCCGCCCTGGCCGGAGAGCTTTCCGCCGCCGGTGGCGCCGCCGGTGGGATCTTTAGAAGTATCCTTGATCTGGCCCTGCTGGAAGGCGGTCGGGTCGAGGCGGGTGGGGGTGTTCCTGCCACCTTTGCCGGTGGCGGTTTCCTCGACCATCTCGCCCTGGCTCTTGGCCGATCGGCCCTCGCCAGCGCGGCCGCCCATTTCGTTGTTGTTGGGCAGCGTATTGCCGGTAACACCCTTGGCGCTCATGCTGTCGATCGGGCCATCGGCGGCATCCCAGCCGGCACCTTTGTCCGGCGAGTCGTGCCAGTTGGCATTGGCATCTTCCATCTCATCGAAGAGGTCCTCCTGCTGTTCCATCAAGTCGCCGATCATGTCTTCCAGTTCGGTGGGAAGTTCGGGCATCGGCGCCTCGGTCCGCTGCAACTGGTCTTCCTGAGTCCACTTCTGCCGATCCGGTTTCTCCAGCAGCCACTTCTCCAGGTTGGAGCTGATCTCTTTCGCCAGCTCCAGGCCGTTTTCCTCGGCGGCGACAGCGATTTCGACCGCCTTCTCATTGAGCGCATCCTTGGCCATGGTGACTTCGGTATAGACCTCCAGCAATTCGCGCAGGAGCGATGCATTGGCCATGTCCTGCTCGGCCACATTGGAGAAGTCGTTGATCTTCTGCTGCATGAAGGCATCGAGCTTCTCCTGTGCCATCTTGAGATCTTCCAGGAGCTTCCTGTCGTTCTCGTCGAAGTTGTCGATCGGCTTTTTCGCCAGAGATGCGGTCTGATCCAGGATGCGCTGCTCCTCCTTCTGGAACTCCTTGAGGGCATCCTGCAGCGCCTTGAACGCCTCGGCGGGGCTATCCATATCGCCAGCCCGCTTCTTGGCCGGCGCTTCGCTCAGTTCCGCCGACCCCTTGAGCATCGCCAACAGACTCTCCAGCGTCTGGATCACGCGCCGTTGCCGGGCCTGCAGATTGTCCGCCAGTTTCGCTTGTGCCGGCGCCGACTTCTCCGCTGAGAGCGCCCGGGCAAACTCCACCGCCTCATTCGCCGGCCCGCCAGCCAGCACCTGCAGGGTCTTCTGCACGATCCGGCTGGCTGCGTCGAACTCAAATGTCTGTGCGGTGCTCAGCATCATCGTTTTCAGATCGGACTGTCCGTTCAGCACTGCCGTGATCGCGGCAACATCGTCGCTCCTGGCCTTGAGTGTCCGCTCGTGCAGATCTTTCTGCAGCGCGAGCATCTTCTGAAGCTGCTCGTGCAGCTTATCCGCGCGCTGCGCATCTTCTTTGGCGATCTGGGCGGGGTCGCGGAAGCGGATCTCTACGCGCTTTCCATGTGTCGTCTGGGGTCCCAGCTCATTCGAGATGGACAGCAGATCGCGGTTATCACTGGCCTCCACCTGCACCCAGACGGCCTTCCCATGTGCCGACTGCTCGGGCGTCAGCGCCAGCACTGCCGTGAATTCGGTCGCCGCAGGTTTGTCTGCAAACATTCGTTCTGCCGCCGACGCCATCGGCTCATCGGCCGAGGTGGACCACAGCAGCTTCGCGCCGCCCAATCCATAGTCATCCTTGAGCCGTGCCTTGATCCTCAGTTCCTTCACCGGTGCTACCGACACATCCTGGGCCGGCCATTCCATCTCCACGGCCGGGGCGCCGTCCATCACGCACTGTACCCGCAGCGGCTGTTCGGGCACCCTCGCGATGATCTGCCCGCTGCCATCGGTCAGCAGCAGCGAATACCCGGATGCCTGTTGCAGCACCGCTTGGCCGGCAAATCGCTTACCCGTTTCCGACATTGCCGTGGGCGCCGGCGCCCCATCACCGGCCTGCAACATTGCTGCTGTCACCGGCACATCGAGCCCAAAGGCCAATTCAAGCTTGGTTCCCTGCGGATAGCTCAGTGCCTGCGTTGTCAACTCCGCTGCCGGGATCGTCTGCGTTGTGCCCTTTACCTTTGTGTATGCCGGCGGTGTCGCCGTGATCGTCACCGAAGTCATCGCCACCTGCCGCACCGCCGTCAGGGTATACCAGCGGCTCTGCGTTCCGCCGACTTCCACACGGTAGCGCGTTGAGTCATCCACATGGTTGCGTACAAACGTGAATCGGCGCAGACTGCTGTCATCTCTTCCCGCGGCCGCCATGGCATGCGGCTGGCTCTCATCCTCAAACACCACCAAGCCGTTGTAGTCCCCCTCGCCCTTTGTTGCCGCCGAAACCTCCAGCGATCTCCCCTTGATCACCGTCGTATCCCCGGGGAGCACATCGACGATCTGCACGTTCTGCAGGATCGGCACAAAGTCGCGCGGCCGCAGCATCTGCCCAAACCCCTGGCTGATACGCGGCGCGAAGATCATGCCGATCACCAGCAGCGGCAGGGCGATCCCCCATGAAACCAGGGCCGGCCGGCGCAAGTCCTTATACCGGACCGCGTCCGCGACCGGCCGCTGGGTCACGTTGGTCGCCACCTCGGAGAATACTTCTCCCATCCACGGGTTTTGCGTCAGGTCATCGGCTTGTGCAAGGAGCACTACATTCGTGAGTCCGTTATGTACACCCGTCACTCGGTTTTCGATCATCCGCGCCATCGCCAATGGCCGGGGCCGCATAATCAGCGGCCGAACTACCCACCAGATCGCCCCGGCCAGCAGTGTGAGCACATACAACCCCATTACCATCGCCGATAACACGCCCGGTCCGGCAAGTCCCGCCAGAAGCGCTGCGACCACCGTCGCCCCGGCCGCCAGAGCTGAGAGCAAAATGCCTCCACGCGCCAGCACAAACACCCGGTACCGCTGCCCAACCGCATCGAGCAGGTCTTCGACCTGCAGATACGCCGGATGTTGCGCCATTTGGCTCATAGCGACACCTCTGTTGCCGCGGACACGACTATCTTATACCCTCTGGCCCCCAAAGGAGTTATACCCGCATGTCGCATCCCTGCATCGCCGAAATTCAGGACAAGGATTGGCTGCCAAAGGCCGACTGGCTCCAGTGCCATCAGGACCTGCTCAAGCGCCGCGACTCTCTTCGCGATACCCAGGTGGTTTTCTTCGGCGATTCCATCACCCAAGGCTGGGGTGGCGACGGCAAAGCTGCGTGGGATAAGTACTTCGGGCAGTTCCGTCCGCTCAACACCGGCATTGGCGGCGATGAAACCTCCCACCTGCTGTGGCGCATCGAGAACGGCGCTCTCGATGGCATCAGCCCGAAAGCTCTGGTCCTCCTGATCGGCACCAACAACCTCGGCAATGCCGGCCATACCGGCAAAGACACTGCTGAGGGCGTCAAACTCGTCGTCCAGAAGGTCCGCCAGAAGTTGCCGGCCACCAAGGTTCTTCTGCTTGGGGTCTTCCCTCGCGATGCCGAACCCAATACCCACTTCCGCAAGGAGATCGCCATTGTGAACGGCATCATTTCCAAACTCCATGATGGAAGTACGATTCACTACGTGGACTATTCTCCCGTTTTTCTCCGCGACGGCGGCAAGTTGCCCCAGGAGCTATCCCCCGACTATCTCCACCTCTCTCCCGCCGCTTACGAACTCTGGGCCAGGGCGATGACGCCCCATATCCAGGCGCTCCTGTAGGAATTGCTTTACCTCAGAGCGACTGCCACCGCAGCGCCATCTCATTGTCGGTCCGCACAAACCCGGCCTTGAGGTAGACATCCGCCGCGGCCGGCAGCGTGTGCAGCGCCACGCGAGTCAGCCCTGCATCCTTCACTGCCTCGACCAGGCGCTCAATGATCGCACTGGCTATCCCGCGCCGGCGAAACTCCGGCCGGGTGTACATGTTCATGATGTATGCATAGCGCCCGGTAGGGGAGTGAGGCCCAGGAATGCGCTGCCAGAAGACCAGCGTCCCGGTGCCCACCGCGTCTTTTGCCGCTGCTCTCTCAAACGCCAGCCACGCGACGGCACGCCCATCCCCCATCATCGATGCATATGCCTCTCGAATCGCCGAGCGCATCTGTAGATCCACCGGCTTGCCCGTCCCTTCCTCGATGAAGAGGCAGCGCAGATCGGCCAGCGTCTCCAGGTTCTCCATGCCAGCCCGACGGTAGCATATCTCCACCATGGCTTCTGAGCGTACCACCGACAGAATAGCGGGCCAAGCATGCGGCTACGCCAAATGGCAGGATCTGCGACGCGACTACGGCTTTCGATCGCACGCAAGCGCTAAACCACCGCGAACGCAACCTGCAGACGAGATATCGGCGGGGGACTTGCTCCGCGCCGCGCCTAACCCATCGCAATCTTCCGGACATAACGGGCGGCGGACAGCAGTTGCTGTGCCTTCTGGCCGGGGTTGCCGCTGTCCAGGCACATTCCGGCTTCGCTCACCACCTGCACCAGCCAATCGGCGGCTTCGGCTCGAATGGACGCCGCTCGGGTCTTGTCCCCCGATGACAGGGCCACGCTCAACGCTTCTCGCATCTCGAAGATTCGCTCCAACAAGTCGGGTGAAACCTTATCCCCAATCGATCCGCCTTGAAGGTGCAGCAGGTACTCCGCCCGGCGGAGGTCATCGTTCAGTACGGCGTGGGCTTCGTTCACACGAGCCGAAAGCTCCATCGCCTGTAGTTGTGCCTCGGCGTCAGTTCCGGCGAAGTCGGGGTGCGTTGCCCGGGTCAGGTCCAGGTATCGCGCAGAAAGAACCTGCCGGTCCAGTCGATACTGAACCGGCAGGCCAAATAGTTCAAAATGGTTGTTGGCGCGAATTGCCTGGTGGAGGTCGTCACTCATGACAACCCGACACTATCACGCGTTGAAGCTGCTTCCGCAACCGCAGGTGCTGGTGGCGTTGGGATTCTTGAAAACGAAGCCGCCGCCGATCATTCCGTTGGTCTTGTAGTCGATTTCCGTGCCTTCGAGGTAGATCAGGCTCTTGTTGTCGATGACGATCTTGATGCCGCGGCTTTCAAGCTCCTCATCCGACTCGGCCAGGTGCTCTTCTGTCAGGTCCAGCACATAGGAGAACCCGCTGCAACCGCCGCCTTTGACGCCCACGCGCAGCCGAGTGGCATCCTCAGGCAGGCCCTGCTGCTTGATGATCCCCTTGATCTCCTCGGCCGCTCGTTCACTCAACAGAATAGCCATATCGTCCTCATACTCCTCTAATTGCGACTCTATCTCAAGTACGTCTAAGACTAGGCATGGTGCGGCCGATCGTCAATGTGGGCACCTTCGGCTTGACCTGTATCAAAGCGGGGTTGCGGATGAAGACGCTATGCTTCTTCACAAGGTGAAAAGATATGGTGGTCCTGTTCATATTGCCGGCATCGCTCTGCTTCCTCCTGATGGCAGCGCACTGCCTGCGAGCGGGGAGTTTGGTGCTTGTGGCAGTGAGTCTGGCGATGATGGGCCTGCTCTGGATTCGCCGGCCGTGGATGCGGGTGGTGGTGCAGGTGCTTCTGGCGCTGGGCGCCCTGGAATGGGTCCGCACGACGTACCTGCTCGCCCAAACGCGGATGGAAGAGCAGGAGCCCTGGATTCGGGCCGCGGTGATCCTGCTGGCGGTGGCGGCGTTCAATCTCCTCGCGGCGGGGCTGCTGCATCTGGGGCCGGTGCGCAGACGGTATCAAGCTGACGGACCTTGACGCTATCTCGGTTGCGGCGATAACAGTTGGCCTATGGCAAAACGCACGCCGTTCTATGACTTCCACGTCTCGCTGGGCGCGAAGATGGTCGAGTTTGCCGGCTGGGATATGCCCATCGCGTACAAGCGAGGAATCATCGAAGAGCACAAGCAATGCCGCGCCTCCGGCAGCATCTTCGATGTCTCGCACATGGGGCGCATTCATCTGACCGGCCGACCCGTCGCCGAGTTCCTCGATCGTGCCTTGACGCGGAAGGTCGCTGACCAGGCGGTAGGGCAGTCGCGCTACAGTCTGCTCTGCAACGAGGCCGGCGGCGTTCGCGATGATGTGATCATCTCGCGCGACTCGAAGAACTGGATCCTCATCTGCAACGCCTCCAATCGCGAGAAGGTGTTTGCCCACCTCACCGCGTTGCGGCGCAAGCTCGATCTCGATCTGGACATTGCCGATCAGACCGAAGGCACGGCCATGATTGCGATTCAAGGCCCCAAGGTGCTGGAGCGCATTGGGTCAGTGATGCCGGGTGATGTGAAGACGCTCAAGCGTCATTGCTTTGTGACCACAAGCATGATGTTCATCAAGTTCACCGTGTTCCGGTCGGGTTACACCGGCGAAGATGGGCTGGAGATCATTCTTCCGGCGAAGATGGCGGGCATGGCGATGAAACTGATCGGTGGAAGAGTCGGCGATGCTGATGCCACGATCCAGGTGGCCGGCCTGGGGGCGCGGGATACGCTGCGCCTTGAAGCCGGGCTGCCCTTGTATGGGCATGAGTTGACGGAAAATATCGATCCGATCTCGGCCGGCCTGAGTTGGGCCGTAGACTTGACCAAGGAGTTCATAGGCGTAGAAGCCCTGCGCAAGATCGCGGCCGACGGTCCCAAACGCAAACTGGTCGGGTTGGTACTCGATGGCAAACGCATCGCCCGGCAAGGGTATGCCGTATTGAATGGTGATGCACCAGTTGGCGAGATCACCAGTGGCACCTATGGTCCAACCGTCGATAAGAGTATCGCGATGGCATATGTCGATGCCGCCCTGGCAGCGCCCGGCACAAAGCTTGCCGTGGACCTCAAGAGCGAGAGGACGCCCGCGACGGTGACGAAGTTGCCCTTCTACCGGCGCGTGATGGCGTAAAAGACCTCTTTTGACGTTCCCGGACTGACTCAGGGCTGCGCCGGTCGGCTCGTATTCTGCTGGTCAGGGGCGATCCATGCCGATATCTGCTGGCCGACAAACGCGGCCATCGCCTTGTGGCCCTCGCCGCTCAGGTGGACATTATCCAGCGTATGACCTTCGCCCGAGGCGACCACCGCCCAGCCGCGTTTGGGGATCATGGCGACGCGCAGGCGGCTGGCCACTTGACGCTGGACCCGGGCATATGGCCGCCCACCGGGCCATACCGGTAATTCCAGCATCACCACAGGATTACCGGTACGAAGGACTTCAGTGAGCAACCGTTCAAGATCCTCGGCAAACTGCTCGGGCGTGGAGCCGCCAAACATGTCATTCCCGCCGATCTCAACGATCACGAGCCCCTGGCCGTCGATGCCTCCAAGCTCTCTGAAGGCCGACTTTGCCGTTGCTCCAGCGATGGCCAGGTTTCTGACTTGCAGACCTCGGATCTGGGCCAGCACTTGCGGCCACGGCAGTATCTCCGGGTGACCCAGGCCCGCACTGACCGAATCGCCCACGACGTATATGGTGCCCATGCCATTCCACGTCAGGCTCGGAGCGAGGTGCCATGGGAGTTCGACAACGACAACCATGCCGACGACGATCAGCATGGCCACGCGGCAGAGTGCTGTGGCCGACTTCCCATCGGGCAACAGTTTGAGTTCCACACCCAGCCACGCGATCAGGACAACGATGGCAACCAGAAGCAGCGCCGTTGGCGTTGGCGTGCCCGAGCCCCACCATGCAAGCGAGGCGATCACGACAAGGGCAATCCCAATTGTCCGCCCCCAGTGCCCTTTGCTCCAAATGAACACCATCACGGCTAGCGCCATGAGGGCGGCCGCTGACCATAGGGCATCGCCACTGGCCAAGTGAAAGAGGAGCCAGTGTGTCACTGCTCCGGTACCTCCCGCATGCGTCGAGCCGTCATGTTCTGTCCAATGATCGGCCATCGCACAGGACAGTCAAGTGAGAAGGCGGGCGCGGCGTTGCGGCGGTCGCGGTGGGGTCCACTTCCCGCTACAGCCTGGCATTAGCTACAATGCGTTCATGCGCATTCAACCGGCGGGTATTCAGTGTCTTAGTGTTCGCGAGATTGAGGCCATCGTCGACCAGGCGATCCGCATCCTTGATGAAATCGGGATGAAGATCGAAAGCCCGATGATCTGCCAGCGCCTGGCAGATGCGGGAGCCAGGTGGGATGGCGATGCACACCTGTCACTTCCTCGAAGCGTCATAGAAGGCCATCTCCAGGCCGAGCGCCAGCAGCCCCCAGCCCCACTGCAGGTCATGGACGAGCGCCGGATTTCCGGCTCGGTTGGTTGTTATCCTTTGCGCTGGCTGGACCCCGCGGATGGCAAGATCAAGCGCCACACGGTCCGCTCCTGTGCAGACCTGACCCGCATCGCCGATGCGATCCCTAATATTGACGGCATCGGTTCTGTAGGCACACCCGGCGACGTGCCGGCGCTTCTGCAGCCGCTGTGGATGAGGTTCATCTCCTGGCGATATGCCCAAAACAAGATCTCCAACTCCTATACGATCATGGATGCCCGGCTGTGCCCATACATCGCCGAGTTTGTCGAAACCGTCGCCGCGATGGAGCCCACTCAGGGTGGCGTCAAGCGGTTCTTCCGGGCCGAGAACTATCTCATCAGCCCGCTGCATTACGCCCGTGCCGAGGCCCAGCAGTTTGAGTGGTTCGTCGAGCACGGCTACCGGATGACCATTGGCAATCTGATCTCGGCCGGAGGGACCGCGCCGGTCACACTCGCCGGAGCCATCAGCCTGGGATTGGCCGAAATGTTCGCACTGTCCCTGCTGCACAAGGTCTTCTACGGCGACCGCGGCCTGTATCTGCATACCGGCATTAGCCCCCTGGATATGCGCACTGGCGCCCTGCCCTACGGCCGGCCCGAGCTGGTGCTCTGCTCCGCCGCCCTTTCGCAGATCGCCCGCCACCTGGGCGCCCTGGACGAAGGGAGCCTCGGCCACGGCACCACCGCCAAGGCCGCCGACATCGAGTGCGGCCTGAACAAGGGCTTCGAGGTCGCGATGCAACTGGCGATGCTCGGCAAGGTCCACTGGCATTTCGGCATCTTCAGCATCGACGAGGTGTACGACCCAGCCCTGATGGTCATCGAAAACGAATTCCTGGAGGGCATGAAGCGGGTGGCTCGCGGCTTTGAGGTCAATCAGGAGACGCTCGCTTTTGATGTGATCAAAGAGGTCGGCATCGGCGGACAGTTTCTCGGCCACCCCCACACCCATGAGCACTTCCGCCAGGAACTCTGGCTCCCCGAACTCTTCAACGGCGCAGTCTACGAGAGCTGGCTCGGCGCTGGCGGCCGACCCATTCTTGACCGCGCACGCGACAAAGTCCTTAGTATCCTCGCCACCCACCATCCGCGCGGGATCAAGGAGGAAACCGAACGAGCGCTGCTGGCGCTGCTGGGCAAGTATGCGCGCACACTGGGGCTCCCTTCAGCCAAACCGGATCTGCCCGGATAAAACCCCGCGCTCAACTGCGGGCATGGGGATCACGCTGGCGTGGGCAGATGCTGCAGCGGCGAAGCTCGGAGCATGACGTTATGCGGATTGCAGCGACGCACTTCCCGGCCCGGGCGAGTATCGGCTACAATGGGTCGCATGGTTAGCCTGCAGGCCATTCAGGAACTGGCGTCCCGGATCGCGCGAGAGTTCGATCCGAACAGAGTGATCCTGTTTGGTTCTCACGCGCAGGGTTCTGCCACAGCCGACTCCGACGTTGACCTGCTCGTGGTCATGGATTTCGAAGGCAAACCATTCTGGAAGTCTCTGGAGATCCTCAACCGGATGAACCCGCCCTTTGCAGTCGATCTTCTGGCGAGGCTTCCTGATGATACGTTGCGGCGTTACGAGCTTGGCGACCCGCTGATCCGCGATGCCCTTGACCACGGGAAGGTGCTTTATGAACGTGGTCGTTGAGGAGTGGATCAAGAAGGCGGAAGGTGACTTTCGTACTGCCAACCGCGAGTGCGCTGCTGTGCCGCCGAACTATGATGCAGTTTGCTACCACGCGCAGCAGTGCATTGAGAAGTTGTTCAAGGCCGTCCTCATTCATCGAAGTGTCACCCCGCCCAAGACGCACGATCTGGTGGTGCTCGACGCCTTGGTCAAACAAACCGTTGCCGAGTGGAACTGGCAGGTTGAGGATCTGCGCTTGCTGAGCCGCGCCGCAGTTGCGTTCCGATATCCGGGTGAAACTGCGGATGAAGACGAGGCCATTGCGTCACTGCGCGCGGCGGGGCCGATGAGGCAGCGGTTGTTGCTGCTGCTCGGAGCAGACACGGGGGCATGAGAATTCGTATGCCCATCAGGCTATAGCTGCCTCGCATGCGCGGCAATCATGTGCGACGTTGCCCATTACTGATCGCCATCGCTCTGCCACGCGCCTTCTCTTGCATGCAGTTGGTCTATCCACTTCGGTGATATGCCCGGGAATCGCTTACGCAGCAGTCGGCGCATTCCCCCGAAAAAGCGGAACGGGCATACCAGGTACGCGATCCCATGGTCGGGGTCCAAGTATCTGGTGCAGTTCAGGTGGTGAGCCTTGGAATCGGGCATCGCGCTTGCGGAATCAAGTGATTCGACGAAGCATGCGTCATCAACCCACCACAGCCTGCAGATAGGCCAGCCGCCCATGGTCTCCTCAATCAGAAACCCATCACCGCGTCTGCACCTGTCCACCGCTTCCGTGACGCTGAGTCGTCGCCCAGCATCGGCCATTCGCCTGCGGAAGGGCAGCGATTGGATCCAGATGATCAGGTACTGTGAAGTCCCAAGTGTCGCTAAACAGATTAGGAGCGAGAGTATCAGCCAAAATGACCGCGCCCAAGAACGGCGACGTTTAGCTAATCGCGCATCCGCCATATCGGTTCTCATGAACAGGTCTCAGATATAACCGATGCTCATTTCCATCCCAGCAGCGAAAGCTTCTCTACCCTTCGGAACTCCTTCATGTTTGTCGTGATCAGCACAGCCTCGGACTGCCGTGCATGCGCGGCAATCAGCATATCCAGCGGGCCGATCGAAATACCGCGTCTCTCAAGGTTCGCCCGGATGTCCGCATACTCGCGCGAACACGCATCATCGAAGCTGATGATCTCGAAGATGCCGATGAACTCTTCCAGCATCGCAGATCGTTTCGCGTCCGGCGGCGCCTTGGCCAGACCCGTCCGGAGTTCGGCGGTTACGATGCTCGACAGGGAGCAATCCGCCACCGGTGGCAGATCACGTGCTGCTGAGCGGCCGCGCAGGATCTGAACGCACACACACGTATCGAGCATGTGGCGATGGCCCGATGCGGCTACCATGTCAGATCCCGTTCCTGCTGCCGCTTGGGACGCTTGATATCAGGGAACCTGGCCGCACCGGCATACTTCTGGCTGAGGTGCTTCGCGACCTCGGTGAGAGTGCGAAGACTGGTCCGATCCAGCGGCCGCAGCATCACTCCATCGCTACGCCGCTCGATGCGCACTTCAGTTCCTGCGAAGCGGAACTCCTTCGGCAGGCGAACCGCCTGACTCCCGCCATGCTGGAACAGTTTCGCCGTTTTCATAGATACAATTGTATAGATACAAACGGCGACCGCAAGCGACCCCTTCGAGGATGCGCGCGTCGGAGATCAGTGGCACTATCGCGTCAGTCGTCCCTAGTTGTCATAATGGATATGGTCAATTCACTCTGAAGTCGCCTGTTGCACGACGGTGTCTGCTGAAAGGTCCTCTTGATGAAAGATCTCATGAATGTCGCCATGATCCAGGTGCGCCGGACAGAGCCGGACGCGGCTGCGGTGGAAGAGTCGTTGCCGCTGTGTGAGCGGGCGGCCGATGCCGGCGCCCAGTTCCTCTGCCTGGGCGAATACATGATACGCGGCGAGACGGAGAAGGGGCCCAGCCTGTCTCGTTACTCGGACCTTGCGCGAAGAAAGCGCGTGTGGCTCATCACGTCGATGATCAACGACCCGTCGCGCCGGGGCGGCAACTTTGCCTACCTTTTCAACCCGGACGGCCGCGTCGCCGGCATCTTCGACAAGGTCCATGGCGGTACAGGCAGGTCATGCCCGGTGTTCGCGACGCCCTGGGGCAAGGTGGGGATCATGATCTGCTACGACACGCGTTTCCCGGAACTGGCGCGGGCGTACGCGTTACAGGGGGCGCGGGTCATCTTTGCCCCGACCGCGAGTTCGTTCCCCGACGATGAGATCTGGGCCGTGTGCTGCCGCGCGCGGGCGATGGAGAACAACGTCTTCGTCGTCGGCGTCAATCGTGTCGGGCGATTTGTTAGCGCCGGCACAACGCACATGAACTTCGGCCGCCGCACTGTGTGGGATCCCATCGGCGCTGTACAGGCTCAGGCCGGCTCGCATGCGAACGAGGTGCGGCTCGCCACGCTCGACCTCGCTCACGTTGACCGCATGCTCAAGTCGCCCGGCGACGGCCCGCTTCTCCGCAGTGCGCTGCTCGACCGCAATACCAAGGCCTACGAGCTGCACTTCACGACGTCACGTTCGCGACCCGCGAAGGCGCGGACTCGCACTGGTCGTGGGTAACCGGCATCACTTCGCCAGTTCCATAGCGATGGATTTCATCACCGGATTTTCCGCGCAAGCGATCTTCCACGTATCCTCGGTGGTCCTGGCCACGTGCTCATCCTTCTTCTCGACGCCGCCTTCATCCCACACGTATGTGACCTTGACCGGCCGGAAGCCGGCGTTGGGCTGCTTGTAGTCGGCGTTGATGTGGAAGTTCGCGAGCTGAAGCGAGCCATTGGATGTCGCAACGTATTTCACTACCGCGGATTTTGTCCCGGCCGGGATGTCCTTGTACACCAGGTATCGCGTGGCAAAGCTGTCTGACTTGCCGAAGGGCTCCAGCGCTTTGAACGTCTTGCCACCATCGAACGAGACCTGCACATCGATGCCGTCATCCGCGCTCGATGCCCGGTAGGCACAGCCGATCCGCAGGCGGGTCATCTCGCCGGGGGTCTCCACAGGGAACGCAATCGTCGCCTTGTTCCTGGCCACATATGTCTCGTTGAAACCGTCGATCTGCGGGTGGAAGTCGGTCAGCAGGAGCTGCTTGCCCTTGGCCTCGGCGCTGGTCGAGCCTTCGACCGTGATCATGCCTTCCTGCGGCCCGGCCGTCAGCGTGATGGTGTTCTGGCCCTTGTCCAGCGCTGGCAGTGGGCGTTGCGAATGCTGGATGTCGTGGAATACTTCCAGCGAGCGCATGCCTGCCCCCTTGCCCGTCAACTCAAAACGTAAGCGGTAGTCATACCGGCGGAGCACCAGCTTGGTCGTGTCCGCTTCCGCCCACTCGCCATTCTTAACCGTGCTAAGCTTCTTCCAATCCAGGCCGTTGTTATCCGAGAACGACACTGCAATGGCGCTGCCCGCCTCCATGCGAGGGATGAATCGAAGCTTGCCCGTCAGATAGACGTAGCTGCTGGGCATGCGGATCTCCAGGATGCCCGGCTTCTCGGCATCCTTGACGCTCAGGAATTGCCCGCCCGGGCTCGACGCCTCGGTGATCACCACGTTCTCGAATCTCGCAGCGCTGCCCTCAAGCGCTGTGGCCGATGTCATCGGCACGTTGTATTCCAGCGTTCCATTACCCACCCGGCCGGGCGCGATGTCGCCGTATTTCGGGGTGTACTGAAGCGCATCCTTACCCGTCACCATAGTCATGCAGCCGGGCTTGCCTCCCGAGCCGTCCATGTTGATGTGCAGGCCTTTGTGGGACCAGTTCCGCGTCAGCCGCTCGCCTTCGCGAAGCTGGATGTTCACCTGGTAGCCCAGCGCGGGCAGCGAGATCCAGTCAAATGGCGTCTTCCCGCTGCCATCGTATTCCTGCATCGTCGAATACCAGCCATGTGTGCCGGCCGGCCACCAGCCGCGCCCGTTGTAGAAAGGATTCCGGCTCAGAAGGTCCGGGCCGAGTTTCTTCCAGGCGGTCTTCTGGTCTACCCAGCCGTAGGCGCGGAGCTTGGCGTCATCGCCTTTGAGCTCCGGATGGTCCTTGAGCCACCCCTGCACCGCATCGGAGATCTCGCGCACGCTGGCGATCTGCCCGTCGGGCTTGGGGAAATAGTTGATGAGCGAGCTGTCGAGCATGTGCCAGGAGTTGTCCCATTGCACCTCCGGCACACAGTGGGCATTGATCGTCCAGCCGCGCGACTTCAGTCCGGCCTCGCGGGCCAGCGCTGCGACCTCGCCGGCCGCCACGCTGCACAGTGAATATCCGTAGACATTGAAGAGCTTGATGGGGTCCAGGACGTTGGACTCCTGCTGGAGAAACTCATTGGGAGGCGTCTCCTGGTGCTGGTAGGTCACGACGGTTTCCCAGCATGCCAGGCCCTTGTCCTTGTCGCTCATGCCCTCCTTGAGATACGACTTCTTCCACATCTCAAGACTGGAGATGTCCTTGACCTTGTCGGACAGGACCTTGACGTTGCAGACGACCGCCGGAGCCTTCGCATCCTGCGCCACCGCCGCGCCCGCGCCCGCAGTCACGCAGATTGCCAGGCAAATCTTTCCCAACATAGACTTCTCCTCAATTCATTTTGCCCGTGACTCGCACTAGAGCCGATTCGCAGCTCTACGGTCGCCCGCGAAACGTCCTCGAGCAACGCAAAGGCAATGTAACACCGGTCTGGGCACGATCAAATGAAATGAATGATGGTGGGAGAAATAAGTGCTGAACGGCCTTTGTTCATCAGAGGTCGCGAGCGCCCAAGAGTGCAAGGCTGAACCGATTCAGACTTCCTGTGCCCCTGATTTGTACTCCGCCAGGGTCTTTTGCAGATCCGCCTTCATCCGCGGGTCGCTTGCCTTCTCGATCGCCTTGGTCTGGATCTGGATGGCTTTTGCGAAGTCGCCTTTGGTCGCATAGACGCGCGCCTGCGTGTCCAGAATCGCCGCATCCTCGCCCTTGGTCAGTTCCACCGCGCTGGCCGCGATCTTCCCCGCCGCGTCCAGTTGATCAGATGTAAGTTTCAGGCCGCTCTCCGGATCGACCAGCGTCCAGGCGATCTCGTTCAAGGCCTCTCCATCATCTTTGAGCGCCCCCTTCCACAGGCTCGTCGCATACGCGACGGCTGCCGGGGCCTGCTTCTGCACCACCAGAACCTGCACCTTTGTCGCTCCATACTCTTTCTCAAGCGTCGGATCTTCCTTAATGGCAGCCTCGATCAGGCTCAGCGCTTTGGGCAGGTCCCTACCTCGCAGTGCCTGCTGGATATCATCGCCAACCTGCTGCCCCTTTGCCGCCTTCTCGACACCCCAAGTCCCCGCCGCGACCGCCTTGAGTACCGGGTCCAGTTCCATCGGATGCCCAATCCAGGCGATCTTTCCGTCCTTGCTGATCACAAACGCCGTGGGGATGCCCGTTTGCCCGGCGGCCAGCATCCACGTCTGAACCATCTTGCCCTGTTCCCCGCTTGGTTCATCCATCGCCACGCGATACTTCATCTTTTCGCCCATCTCCTTGACGAAAGGCTCGACGGCGGCCGCATCTTGCTCAAAGCAGTCCTGCCCGATGAAGACCATGTCCGGGTATTCCTGCTGCAGCTTCGAAAGGTGCGGAATGCTCTCGCGACAGGGGGGGCACCATGTTGCCCAGAATTCCACGACATAGGTTGTCCCCTTGCTGAACTTCTCGACCGGCTTCCCCTTGATCCACTTGCCCGTCGCCAGCGCTGGCGCTGGATCCCCAACACGAAGCGTCACTGCGTCGGCCGCCAATGCCAGGGTCGCCGAAAGCATCAGAACCACCATCACCGCCACTTGCCGAAAGTAAGTCATGCGTGTCTCCCCTCAAAACAGGTGTATCTCCCCTCAAGACAGCATAGCCTCGGCGGCGACCAACTTCTTTTTTCCATCCCCAGCCTTTGGAATGCGACCATGGCCGCACTGATGCATAACTATAATATCAGGCACGGCTTACAGCAGACTCGCTTGCCCATTCTCCGCCTCACCCACGCGATACGTCACGTCTGATATTTCTGGGCGACCCCAAGTGTGCCTTGCCCGCTGGCGCTGATTGTGATAATCCGTCAGGGTACACAAGAATGGAGCAGGAACGGATGAGCGTACCAGCGGATCGGCGTTACCTGGAAAGTCACGAGTGGCATCAGTTGGCCGGCGATGTTGTGACGATTGGCATCACTCAGCATGCCGCCGATGAACTGACCGACATCACTTTCGTGCAGCTTCCCAAGGTTGGCTCCGCCGTCGCCGCCGGCAAGCCATTTGGCGAGATCGAGTCCGTCAAGGCAACCGCCGACCTGATGTGCGGCATCAGCGGGCAAGTGGTGGCCGTGAACGATGCCCTGAGCACAAACCCCGGCATGATCAATCAGGACCCCTACGCCGGCGGTTGGATGATCAGAGTGAAGGTGGCCGATGCCGCGCTGGTGCAGAAATTGCTGTCAGCAGAAGATTACGAGAAAAAGAGCGGGCACTGATCCCAATGGATTACACCCAGATCACAACCGCGCAGCGCGAGGAGATGCTCAAGGCCGTAGGGGCCGCGAGCATCGAGGATCTGCTCAAGCAGGTCCCAGATCAGCTTCGGATGAAACGGCCGCTGGATCTCCCGGCCGCCATGGATGAGCTGACGCTGCAGCAGCATCTGACCGATCTCTCTGCGCGGAACACGCCGGCCGGCGAGAAGGTCTGCTTCCTTGGTGCCGGCGCATATGACCATTTCATCCCTGCGGTAGTTGATTCACTCTCAAGCAAGGGCGAGTTTGTTTCGGCCTACACGCCGTACCAGGCCGAGGCGTCACAAGGTTCGTTGCAGGCGTTTTTTGAATTCCAGACGATGGTCTGCCAGCTTGCCGGGATGGATATCGCCAACGCCTCGCTCTACGAGGGCGCCAGCGCTCTGGCCGAAGCGGCGCTGATGGCCGCCGCCGCCAGCGGCAAGCGGCAGATCCTGATCAGCCGCGCCCTCAGTCCCGACTACCGTCGCGTGCTGCAGACCTATCTTTTCGATCTGCCAGCCGTGTATAACGAGGTTGCGCTCAAAGATGGTCTGACCGATCTGGAGGACCTCAAGGCAAAGATGTCGGCCGACACGGCCGCAGTTGTCGTGCAGTCGCCGAATTTCCTGGGCCTGCTGGAGAATGTCCAGGCCGTGGCGGGGATTGCTCATGAGCAGGGGGCCGCCGTCGTACAGGCATTCAACCCGATCAGCGTCGGCATCATGAAGCGGCCAGGCGATCAAGGCGCGGATATTGCGGTGGCCGAAGGCCAGCCATTGGGGATGCCCTTGTCTTTCGGCGGGCCGTATCTGGGACTCTTCGCGGCGAAGCAGCAGTTTCTTCGCCGCATGCCCGGCCGCCTGGTCGGACAAACGGTGGATGCCGAGGGCCGGCGGGCGTTCTGCCTCACACTGCAGACGCGCGAGCAGCACATCCGTCGCGAAAAGGCGACAAGCAACGTCTGCACGAACCAGGGCCTGATGGCACTGCGGGCCAGCATCTACATGGCCGCCATGGGCCCGCAAGGGCTCAAGCAGGTGGCGCAGCTCTGTCACAACAAGGCGGCATACTTTGCTGCGCAAGCCCAGGCCGCCGGACTGAAGCTCAAGTTCTCCGCCAAGCCGTTCTTTAATGAAGTGCTCGTGGAACTCAAACGCCCGGTTGATGAGGCGCAGAAGCGCGCCAGTGATGAGGGCATTCTCGCCGGCTATGCCGTAGGGAAGGATTACCCGGACCTGAATAACTGTCTGCTGGTCGCCGTCACGGAGACACGCACGCGAGCGGAGATAGACGGCCTGATTGATGTGCTGAAGTAGCGTCCTGTGTCACACGAGCAGTGTCGTGCGGATGTCCAGGAGCCTGTCCAGCGAGAGCGTGTTGTGGCCGGCACCGGTGACAATCGTGTCGGCAGCACAGTCTTTGGCCTTGATGAAATTGCTGCCCGAACCCCCGATGAGCGTATCCGCTCCCGCGCCACCGACGATCGTGTTATTGCCCCCTTGGCCGTCGATGCGGTCGTTGCCGTCGTCGCCATAGAGTCTGTCACTGCCGGCGCCGCCGTAGATCGCGTCGTTTCCGGTGCCGCCGTAAATGGTGTCGTTGCCATTTCCGCCATAGATCGTGTCGTTTCCATCCTCTCCAAAGAGCCTGGCCTTGGGCAGGTCGACTCCGATACTGATCAGGTCATCGCCCGCGCCGGCACGTACGTCGATCCGCTTCAGCGATTTCCGCGGCAGATCCCATGTCGAGTTGTTCACGGTGACGCGCACCCGGTCGATGAGGTTCTCCACGGCAATGTGGTCATCACCGGCCGTCCCATTGACCATCAGCGTACCGGAGGAACTCAGCGTCGGCAGGCCGACCATGCCGGTGGCATTCACATCCTGCAGGACATTCGCGTTGCCGACGACGATGTTCTCGCGGACCACCGGCGTGGGCAGATCACCGCCGGAGAATATCAGGCGGTAGGTGCCGGCAGGCACCTGCAGGCTGTAGCCGCCCGTGTCCCAGGATGTGGCGCGATAGACCGTGCCGGTCGATGAAGTGGCCGTGACGCTCACCTGGCCGAAACCTTCATACGGTGTGTAGAAGCTATCTTTCTTGATCGTGTCGGCAAAGATCACGCCAGTGACGAAGTGGTATCCCGTGCGAAAGGCGAAATCCTCGCTGAGCATCCAGGCCTTGGCAACAAACGTGGGCATAGCAAAGTCCCCGCTGACCAGGCCCACGCCCACCTCGCTGGAAGACTCCTGGAGCATGGTTGTGCGATGTGTCCGGCCATCCACGCCGACATCGACGAAAAGATTCTTGTGCAGCCGCTCAATGGCGTCCATCACGTCAGGTAACGCCGTCAACTGTCCGGAGAACGCGATGTTCTCACCCCAGGCAGAGGGAGAGTTGAAGACATACCCCGCCTCGCTATCGCGGTCGGCCGCGTCTGAGCCATCAGGGCCAATGTGGGAGAAGGTGTCGGTGTCGATCATCCACTGGGCATGATCCTGGGCCGATTGCTGCAGGTTCAGGTTGATTGCCACGGGAGGTCTTGGCGTCGCTGAGATCAGTTCATCCGCGGACACGCCTTCATTCAGAGCAACGTGGTATCGGGCAGCCTCCGCGGCCGGATCGCTGCGTGCGCGGTTGATCAGGCAGATCAGGTATTGCTCGTAGACGTCGGGTACGGCTGCCAGAAGCGTTCGCTGCTCTAGTTGTTCCACAAAGTGCAAAGCTCAACTCCAAAGCCTCCACATGCGGCCCGAAACGATGCGTGTGCCGTAACCGCTTCCAACACGTCCATCAGTCGGCATGGAATTGCCCGCCGCTCCCATCCCGCTAGAATCCGTCTGCTATGGCATTGACGATCATTCCGAGCATCGACCTGCGCAACGGCCAGGTAGTCCGTCTGAAACAGGGCGATTACCAGCAGCAGCTCAACTACGCCGTCGATCCGGTGGAAACCGCCAGACAGTTTCAGAGTGCTGGCGCCAAATGGATCCATATTGTCGACCTGGACGGCGCCAAAGAAGCGCGCGTCGTGCAGGTTGAACTGATCCGGCGAATCATAGCCGCAGTCAATGTCTACGTTGAGGTCGGTGGCGGGGTTCGTAGCACGGACGATGTGGCAAAATTGATCGACGCCGGCGCCCGCAGGGTGGTCGTTGGCACGCGCGCTTTGGAAGCGTGGGACTGGTTCCGTGAACTGGCTCACCAGCCGGCCATGAGTGATCGCCTGGTTCTTGCCGTGGATGCGAAGGATGGAATGGTCGCCACGCGCGGCTGGACCCACACCACCGGCCGGTCGGCCGTGGAGTTGGCCCGCGAAGTGAGCGACTGGCCCCTGGGAGCGCTGCTATACACCGATGTTGCGAAGGATGGGATGCTAACCGGCCCGAATTACGCGAACACGCAGAAGCTGGCGGTGGCTGGAAAGGTGCCGGTCATCGCCTCCGGCGGCGTCGGCAGTGTGGATCACATTCGCGAAGTGAAGAAAACAGGTTGCTGGGGCTGCATCGTCGGTCGCAGCCTCTACGAGGGCACCGTGAAACTGGAAGAGGCGATCAAGGTCGCCGGTTCGGACAGTTCGGACTAAAGGCGGGACTCCGAACGTGTATTTCGAACAAGAGTCGCCTCGGCGGTACGTCCGCCGAGGCGACTCTTGTCTGTCGGCCAAAGGCCTACATCCCAACTGCGTTGTGCGTGCCTTGCTTGGTAATCAGCTTGTCATCCTGCCATACCGTGATGCCCGACGCGTTGGCCAGCTTAAGGTGGAATACATAGCTGGCCTGCTTCGTCCGCCCGGCTTCGGCTGTCAGCTCGCGGACCGTGCCGTAGAGCACCAGGTCAGGCAGGCGCGGGGCCTGGCCCGATCTCATTTCGTTCATCTTGGCAAGCGATTGGGCTTCGGCATCCTCGGCGAAGAAATCCACCGTGTTGCTCTTGGAGATCTCGGCTTCCATCGGATCGACAAGGAAGCCGCGCATATCCACCTTGAGCATGGTGTCATTCTTGACCTTGCTGATCTTCATAATCGGAGCAGCGCCGCCGGGCGTCTGGGCCTTGAGCCGCTGCACCTCGGACACGAAGCGCGGATCCTCAAGCATCTTCCGCGTCAGCGTTGAGGCGGCCGATCGAAAATCCTGAATGTCGATCTGATCGATGGACGTAATCGAGCGGTCCTGCTCAATCACCTGGGCGTCACTGCCGCAGCCCTGCATCAGCGGAAGCACCGCCATCGCGGCCACGGCGAGAAGTATTGTCGTACGATTCATAGTTGTTCCTCTTGTTGGTGTGTCGGTGTTGTCAGCGGACGTCCTTCTGCAGCTTCACGCGGCAGTCGGTGACCCGGGCGTCCGCGGCCATGCCCGTGAGTGTAACGGTTTCCAGGCCGTTGACTACACGAACCTGCCAGTCATTGGTGATGGAGTTGATCTCCATGCCCTTGGCGTCAAGCCATTGAAACTTGTAGACAAAGCGCTCGTAGGTCTTGCGGATGTTCTGCACCTCCACCTCGACCTTGAGCTGGCCGGTTTCAGTGCGCGCCTTACGGGCCGTGACCACCTTGAACGCCTGGCTGGCGCCGCCGTCGGTTTGTACCCACTTGTATGAGGTTCCCAGTGAATCACCGACCTGGACCGTGTCGACGGTCCGCTGGCAGCCGACGATGGCCACCGCCAGCAACAGTCCACACCCGATCTTCGCAATCCCACGCATGGCGTCTCTCCTTATGTTTTCCTAGTTTGGCTTCAACACGAACGTTCGGCACGCCAGGGGGGCCGTATCGCCCGGCCCGCGCGCCCAGATCACGTTGTTCATCTTCGGCTGCACCCTTACCGTCGCCGCCGGATAGCCCATCGGCGACATCAGGTTGACCTGACCATCATCCGGCGTCGGCACCCGCGCAATAACGATCATCTTCGGCAGGCTTCGCCACGTTCGCACATCCGCCACGTTGACCGACGCCTGATAGACCGTCGTTGCCACACGAGTCAGGATATTAGCATAGACATTATTGTTGGTAGCGCGGTTAGCAGCGTAGGCCGCCGCGACCTTTACCCCCGCCGAGATCAGTGTCTTGGTGATCACGCTGGGCAACTCATCCTTGAACTCCCGGCCGATCACCGAATCCATGTTCACCAGCATCTGCGTCGAGACCGTACCGCTCGCGGTCCGCACATTCAAAAACGGCATACCGCCCGGTTCGTCAACCAGGCGCGGAAACGCCACGCCGACATAGTCCACGCCGGTATCGTGCGCCATCATGTTGAAGATGAAGATCGGTACGTCGATCCGCACCTCCACGCGTTTGGGGGCAATTCCCGTCTCGAAGATGATATACGTCATCGGCGGAACCGGCTCACCATTGGATATCCTGTCCGCCAACTCGACATCCTGGCGCACGAACTCGTTGTCGATCATCGAAAGCGTGCTGCGCAGCGCGACCCGGCCCACCTCGTGATCGGATGCATCTCCGGCATGCAGCAGGAATATTCCCTGCAGATACTCGGCAAAGGCGTTGGCATAGACAGCCTTGGCGGAATTGTTTGGCAGGTTGCCGTAAAGCTCGCTGGTCTTGGCTTTGAACGATGGATCGTTCATCGTGCGGTTGACATCGGTATCACCCTGTTCGCGGCGCGCATCTTCGGCATCGCGGATTTTGCTGGCCTTGCGCCTTTCGATCAACTGCTGCGCGTAAGCGACCCGCTTCAATTCAGCGCGGGCATAGTCCAGGTTGCCCAACTCCATGTAGTTCAGCGCCTTATAGGCATTCGCCATGATCCGGTCGTAACCGTATCCCTCATAGTCGACGGCCGCCAGGTTGCTCATCGTCGCGATTACGGAGCGTCCGATGCGCACATCAGCCTTGCGGTCATACTCCTGAAACAGCTTGTCGGCGTCATCAAGCGCCTGGCTGCTGGCCTGGAGATTGCCCTCGGTGCGCGTGACCGCGCCCTGTTCCAGCAGGAACAGCAGACGATCGCGATGGCCGACACTGCGGATCGCATCGCCGCCTTCCTGCAACAGATCCTGTTCCGCGATCGGGTAGTTGCCCGCGCGATATGCGCTGATGAAATTGGCCTTATAGCCCTGGCAGCCGCCGGCAAACGCAGCCATGACCAGGGCAAACACGCTCGCAGACAGTCCTTTGCCAAGTCTCGAAAACAACCCCATTCACATCTCCAGTCAGTCATTGGACGGTGGCTTGTTCAGTGCAGCCGTTGCGGCACCCGAGGCTGAGCCCATCTTACTCCCAGCGCAACTATCTCCCAATAGGCAATGGACGCAGAGCAAGCTGAAGCGTCTACTACAGACTACCGGGCCGGCGCGGGGGGCGGAGGCGGTGTGTTCTGAGGCATTTGTTGGGGCATCTGCAACTTCTGCCGGGCGATCTGCCCGGACGCGATGCCGCGATTCTCACCCACGATTTGTGCCCGGCTGGCCTTGGGCAGCACATCGTTGATCACAATCTCGCCCATCTTCATCTCCTCCTTGCCCAGGACTTCGGCGGTATCCGGGTCGCGCAGTTCTTTGCCGGTGGCATAGACCTCCCACACCTCGCCACGGTTGATCATGGTGCCAGCGCCGCGGTTGATCGTAACTGCGTCACCGGTCACGGCGACGATCTTGGCGGGGAAAAGAATGTCGGTTATCCGCTGCGCACAGCGCGTCGAAAGCTGATTGACGAGTTCGACGTAGGCGCTGTCATCCTGCGCCCTGGGGTTTCGTACCGCATCGCCGGGCGTCATGCGGGAAGCGCCGTTATTATCGATCTGCACGGGCACCGACATGCTCTCCAGCAGCACGCCGGTTGAGCTGTTGTAGATCCGTACTATCGCCGAGATCCGCAGCGTCCGCCGTGAAACCGCCATCTGCATTTCCTGCGAAGCGGTCGATTGCTCGACATCGACAAAATCGTCGATCGTCGTAAGCACCAGGTACTCCACACCCTTGATCCGGGCGGCCATGGCGCTCTTCGGGTCGGTGGGATCGGTGATCGCGCCCGCGGGCAGGCCCTGCTCCTTGATCAACTCATCTAGATCGTGCCGCGCGACAATCTCAAACTTCCGCGTGTTCTGCAGGGCGTCCATCATCTGCGCTTCGACAGTTTCGCTCGCCCGGTTCACCAGGTCGAGCTGCCCGTTTGCCGCCAGCGACTGTTTCAGCGAAGGCAGCACCTTCACTGCGCCCAGCCCGATGCGCATCTTCCCTTGCGGCGCATCCTGAGCCATCGCGGCCACACCGATCATCATTCCAAATGCCACACACAGCAGTCTAAGAAAGCTTTTCACAGTTGTGCTCCGGATTACGTATTCACTTGCCTGATTGTCTATTGACCAGTGACCAATGCCACCCATCTTATTCATGGTCTAGTGTGACGGCAGGGCGGTGACATTCACCTTCAGCCCGCTCTGCTCCAGCACCTTTGCCTTGCCAAGCAGTTCCTGCACCGTCGCATCGGTCAAAACCTGTCCCTGCTTCAAGCCCGCATAGAAACTCATCACGTCCTTGAAGCGGGCCCGGCCGCTCTCGTCTAGCTGCATCGCCAGCGAAAGCCTGCCGCCATCACTGATGAAGACTGTGCCTTCCCAATCCTTGAAAAGCTCATGCTGCAGACGCAACTTATGAAGCCCCGCGGCAGCCTGTAGCGCTCCGTTCTTCAAGCCCACTGAGTTTTCATCGAGTTCGATGTTCGCAACCGGCACTTCGATGAGTTGGCTCGCCTGGCCGACCATATACTGTCCGCTCGCGTCACGGACGATCTGCGGCACTGGGAAATCGGCAACCGTTGTCACCAGCGTAAACGTCGCCTGCTTCCGGGCCTCTTTGGCGGCCTCGGTCAGACCCGCTGTGCCTCCATTGCGCATGGCAGATGCGAGCATGCCCGCCGTGTCTGCCGCCGCTCCATCCAGCAGGTCGTCCAGCACGTTCTCCCGGTTGGATTCCAGTCCTTCCTGCTTGCGATCCGTGAAACTCACGGTCACTACGCCCGCGGAATGCGTGCCACCGCGCAGGATGTCGAGCAATTCGTAAGTAACTTTCAGGCGATAGTTGACCGATGTGACATTCAGGTTGTGGCCCGTGTAAGAGATTCGATCGGTGCCATAGCTGGAGATCGACAGGTTCAGTATGGCATCCGCGCCGAGGTTCCGAGCAAGCTGCATCGCCGAGGCATCAGTCGAAAGGATGGTATCGACATCTGCATCCTGCCTGGCATTCTGGCCCGCGTTGGGCCCAGGAGCGGCCAGCGCCTTGGCCGAATTCATCACGGCCTCCCGGCCGACGAGCACAAAACCCGCCTCCGTGACGTGTGCTGCTACGAAATCCTGCAACACTCCGATCTTGGCTTCAGGCACATTGGCAGCGCGGTTCTTGATGAACAGCACGCAAACCGGCTTCTCCTTGCGGACCGGCGTCTCCACGCGCGTCTCTTCTCGCGTAGTCGTCACCCGCTCAATCGTTGTGCTCTTATAGGTGGTCGTGGCCGGCTCTTGGGCCCATGCCTGACCTGTAAACACGCTCAACAGCGCGCCGATCGCCGCCGGCAACAGCAACCTCGACAGACGTAAACCGGCTTTCATCGCTATGTCCTTTCCAACTCCGGCCCATCCGCACTCCAGCCCGTCCCAAGACAGACCGTCAGGCCGTTCCAGCATCTAGACACACGCACCAGTCCTATGGATAGGACAAGACAGCGACCATGCCAACACTGGCACTGTCGAATCTCGATGTGGCCCAACCCAATTTGATGCTAACATGTTGTAGATTAAAGAGTTATGGCAATAACGACACAGCCCCAAAGCGTACCTCCTGAGCCAGACCCCAAAGATACGACTCTTGACAGCGCCCTGGCGCTATAGTTCGCAGGCGTGTCTGGCGAACGTGGAATGGAGGTCCATCATGTTCTTTCGCATGGTGTACGATGACAAACTGGCCGAGGCCGCTTATCTGATCGGCTGCCAGCGCACGGGTGATGCGATAGTCATCGATCCCGAGCGCGATGTGGATCGCTATGAGATGCTGGCGGCCGCCAATGGTCTGAAGATCGTCGCTGCCGCCGAAACGCACATCCACGCGGATATCCTCTCCGGATCCCGCGAGCTGGCCGAGAAGGGCGTCAGAGTTTACCTCTCCGACGAAGGCGACGCCGACTGGAAATACCAGTGGCTGAACAAGAGAACCGGTGGCGGGAGCTATCTCCACCAACTGCTCAAGGATGGCGATGTCTTCATGGTCGGCAATATCGAACTCAAAGCCGTTCACACCCCCGGCCACACTCCCGAGCACATGTGCTTCATGGTGACCGATCGTGGTGGCGGAGCCGACAAACCCATCGGCGTAGCCACCGGCGACTTTGTTTTCGTCGGCGACCTGGGCCGACCCGATCTGCTCGAATCCGCTGCCGGCTTCGCAGGCAAGGCCGATTCCTCGGCACGGCGTCTCTACCAGTCGGCTCGGGGTTTCATGAATTGGCCGGACTATCTTCAGGTCTGGCCCGCGCACGGCGCGGGAAGCGCCTGTGGCAAGTCCTTGGGTGCGGTGCCCCAGAGCACCGTCGGCTACGAGAAGATGTTTAACCCGTCGATCGCGGCCGCCCGGAGCGAGCAGGAGTTTGTCGACTTCATCCTCGATGCCCAGCCCGAACCGCCGCTCTACTTTGCCCGCATGAAGCGCGACAACAAGATGGGCCCGAAGTTGCTGGGCGGCGTGCCCAAACCAAGCCAGCTCCTCTCCACCGACCTGGCGGCCATTGACGGCCGCACCGCCGCCATCGTTGACACACGCCCGTGGTCCGATTTCAAAGCCGGCCACGTTCCGGGCGCACTGTCGCTGCCGCTGGGCAAATCCTTCAGTACCGATGCCGGTTCGATGGTCGTTGAAACAGAGACCATCTACCTCATCGCCGACCCATCGCGCCTCGACGAGGCCGTACGCGCCCTGATTCGCGTCGGACTCGACAATTTCAGCGGCTGGCTCGATCCCGCCGCGGTGGGCCAGTATGCCGCGGCAGGGGGCAAGCTTGTGTCCACGTCCGAAGTCTCCATCGCTGAAGCCCAGGCAATGCTCGGCGCCACCCAATCACTCATCCTTGATGTTCGGCGTAGCGCTGAGTTCGCTGCCGGTCACATCTCGGGCGCAAAGAACATCGCCCACACCCGCCTGCTGGCGCACCTTGGCGAAGTGCCCAAAGACCGCCCCATCCTCGTCCACTGTCAGGGCGGGAACCGGTCAGCGCGAGCCTGTTCGCTCCTGCAAAAGCACGGCTACGAAGTCGCCAACCTCGCCGGCGGCTTTGGCGCCTGGGAACAAGCCAAAGCTCCGATTGAACGGTAGGACGGGCGACCTCGCCCGTCAGCGTAAAACGCACCCCGCGCAACCCGCCCCGGATGCCAACATCTCTAGAGGCCCGTGTCCATTTCAACGCGCGCGTCCCGGTCTTCTCCAGCGAATTCCGAACTGCGTCCTCTTGTTAGCGCAGCCCGCCCCCGATCACCCGCGCACTCCCGGCTTTCTGTAGGACGGGCGACCCCGCCCGTCAACGTGAGCCGTCGCCCGCGCGGCCTGCCCCGATCCGACCTCGCCTCACGCGCGTTCCCAGCTTTCCGCGGCCCGGCCGAATTGATTGGCACACGCGACTAATGTAGCCTTGTTCTCATGAGCTACAGGGCAAGGATGGCAGAGCCCGAGGCATTGCGCCGGAGCGTGAGTCGCGGCTGCCCATTTGGTGATGAGAAGTGGCAGCAGCAGATGGTGCGCGAGCTTGGTCTGGAGTCAACCATCCGAAGACAGGGTCGTCCCTCCCGGCGAGCTATGGTGGAGTTGGCAAGAACTCCGGTTAGACAGGAGGAATCGTGATCAATTCGAACCGCGTCCTCTTTTCCGATCCCGTCGCAAACCGCCACATGGTGGCCGATCCGCTAGAAGAGGCTACGCTGGAGGTACTATGGATTGGGACGAGATGATCAAGCGACTGACGGCCGCAGGCGTCCCTGCGGGACGCTTACCTGTGCGAGACCGACGTGGCGGCGTAATCGATCTGGTGCGTGAGGGCGATCAGTGGATCGTTGCCAGTTCGGAGCGTTGGCAATGGCTGCCCATGGGCGCCTTTATCCGTGAAGAGGATGCTGTGGCATATATCTTCGATGAACGCTCATTCGCGGAAGACATGGATGAGCGATGTGCCAAACGCCGCCGAGGCGACCGGAGCGTGCCGCTTCCGCGTCCCGAGGACCATGGCGGCGTCAGCCTTGATCCTTACTGGAATATGGTGATCGGCTCTGGAAGAACTCAGAAACAGGCGGAGGAACTGGCACGCAGAATACGAGAGGAGAAACGATGGCCTCCTGGCTACTGACAGTACGGCAACTGTTGCATTCCGTCGAACCAGAAAACAAACCAGAAAACAGGACGCAGTTCGATTTGGTAGGGACCGGTATGATTGATATACCTTGTTCCGCCGCCTTCACCAAGGGCGGCTGTTCCGCTGATCATTCGGCTATTGGGAGAATAAAAACATGAACCGTATCTCACGCATCCGCACCTCTCGGACCTCTCATCCCCGTATCCACCCCGAACCCCTCGAACCACGCCAGCTCCTGGCCGCCGCCCCCGTCTTCTACACCCCCGGCGCCGTCACCCTTGGCTCCTCCGGCCAGGTCGCCTTCACCGGCACCCAGGACCTTGCCCCCGGCACCACCTACAGCTACGACCTGAATAACGACGGCACCTTTGAGGTGGACAGCAGCACCTCTCCCGCCTGCGATGTCCCCGCCGCCGAACTCGCCAGCGTCGGCCCCCACACCATCTCCGCCCGCATTAACGATCCCCTCGGCACCCACAGCGACTATCAGATCCAGATCCCCGTCAACCCGGCTCCGGATTACTACCCCATTATCGACGGGCTGGTATGGAACTATCGGGGCGTGGAGGAGGGCAAACAAGCCACGTGGACTTACACTCTGACGAACAGTGCGCTCAATGGTACTCCGGCCATTCTGGTCACCAGCAACCAGGACTACACTCGTTCGGGGGCTGAAGTGGATGCCGCGGACTACTACCACCTATCGGATGGAATCCTCTCGCAGGTTCGGACCCAAAGTCACTATTGGAGCAGCGGCAACAGTGTCACGATCGACTCTTCGCCAAGCTGTCCATCCTATGTGCTGGACCAGCACGGTGGATGGTCGCACACTTGGGACGGAGTCCACCTAAGCTTTGTTGGTACGTACCCCGCTTTGGGCCGCATTACTGGCGCGGGCACTGCGAAAGTGACCCTCAGCGTTCAGCCGCTGCGCTCAGTTCGGCTCGCCAATGGGCTGGGATTCACTCAGGTGATGCCCATCACGTGGGAGATGCAGACGGTCCTCTCCTACAGCAACGGTGTCGTGCAGTCGATACACCAGAAGGAGACAGATTACTTCGTTCAAGGACTCGGCATAATCAAAGTGGCGGCCACCGGGACCACGCCCACACAACAAGAACTTGCTTCTCTCCCCGACTGGGCCAAATACCTCTGCCTCTCCTCCGACGGCATCCTCCATGTCAACGGCACCACCTCCGACGACACCATCACCTTCGCCGTCAAAGGCAAGACCCTCACCTGTTACCGCAACGGCGTCCCCGACTCCCTTCCCCTCGCCATCGTCCGCGGCATCATCATCACTGGCCAAGGCGGCAACGACAGCATCGATGCCAGCAAGCTCTCCATCCCCGTAACCATCACCACCGGCTCGGGCAACGACTCGATCCTTGGTTCCAAGGCCGCCGATTCGATCTTCTCGGGCGATGGCAATGACACCATCATTAGTGGCAACGGCAACGACGCCCTCCTGGCCGGCAACGGCACCAACTACATCGACGGCGGCACCGGGGACGACACCATCACCGCCGGCTCCGGAGCCAACGCCATCCACGGCGGCTCCGGCAACGACCTGATCACCGCCGGCACCGGCTCTGGCGACCAGCCCAATATCCTCTACGGCGATGCCGGCAACGACACCATCACCGGCGGCTCGGGCAACGACACGCTGGCAGGGGGATTGGGTAGCGACCTGCTGGCCGGCAACGCCGGCACCAACCGCTATGAAGCCGCCGATGGCGTAATAGACATTCTCGATGCCCGGGGCGGCCGGAATGACACAGGCCTTTGGGACACCGCTGCCGTACAGGACACCATCCTGGGCAAGATCACCCCCGCCTGACCCGGTCCTGCTGTCCCGCAAGTGCCGTAAGCCAGAGAGCCGGAAGGACTGATAAGGAACGTCCCGTAACCCACACTGGCGCCTCTCCGACGCGTCCCCTTGCTACAATCTTGCCCTCCAAAAATCTCGGAATTTTTTGGAACCCTCGTTTTTCAGCCTTTTTCGAACAAAAATCTGCCCGACCACCTCATATATATAGAGAGCGTGTTTTTTTCCGCGCTCGGATCTTTGACAACCGAATATCCCCACCACCCAAAGCCCACCGACTCACCGTCCGTGGATCTCCCGGGATTCCGCCGGCTGCCACGTACTACGCATTTTGTATTACGTTCTTGCTGGACAATGTCCCACTTTGTCACACTATGTCACACTTTTTTTCCGCGGCCATCTGCGCCACCCATGTCCTGTCCTGCGCCCGCCTCTGGTTCATCCTTCATCCTTCTCCCTTCATCCTCCCTTTGTTACACCCGTGCTACACTTTGCTACACTTCTGCTACACAATGCTACACTTTGCTACACCCCTGCTACACCCTAACAGCCGCCAGGATCTGCTGTAACTCACGCGGCCACCGCCACTTCCGTTCTCTCGCCTCGCCGCCGATGCTACACTTGAGGAATCGCGCCGCCATTTTTTGCCACGTCATCTGCTGTAACTTAAGTCCAGTACTATATTTAAGGCATAGTCGCCAGAATCTCGACCGCCGCTACATGTAGCACGCAACTTGGTCCCGCATGGCATTTTCGGACAGAGCCTGGCACCTCGAAGCTATCGCCGCCCGCCCGGCCCTCTCCAGCGAAGCGCGAACTTGGTCTTCTTCCCGCCGTTGAAGTGGATGCAAGTGACCGGCGACTGCCGATCATCCACCAGGTAATCTCTCGCATCGGTCTTCACATCGGCCAACCGCCAATCCTTGGGGTGCCAGATGAACAGCTTCCGGTCGCGCTGCATGGGGTGGCCGACGACGATGTTCAATGTCTGACCCTCAAAGCGGCAGTCGTCGATGTCCACCGCGCCCTGCAGGATGTGCATGTTCGTGCCCACCAGTTGCGGCACTCCGGTTGCCCGGCGGATGGCCAGGATTCTGCAGCCATGCGCGGGCACATCTTTGATCGCCACATCGCCGCGACATCGCCCAAGATACTGCTCCGTCCAATAGTCAAAGATGTGGTAGCTGCCCGGACCCGCCACATCGCCCAGCGGCAGGACAAAGTTCTCGTACAGGTCTTCCATATTGAAGATCCCCGCAACATGCCAGTCCTCAAACGAGCGGTGGATGGGCATAGCGTAAACCGCGGGTTGCCGCCCATCCCCGCGGAACGTGTCAATCGGTGCAGCGCCGCCCACGCCCGGCTCATAGTGCGGCAGAAAGCGGCTGATCAGTTCCATGTGCCTGGGGCTGCGGGCAAGCTGCGCCATCGGCTCGGTAAGGAGCATCGCCCCGCCCGAGAGCGTCGCCCCCGAGAGATAGCTCTGCAGCTCATTCTCATTGAGCGTGCAGTCTTTGCGGCCCTCGCCGATGCCTTCCCACGCGTGGAAAGGTGACAGGAAGTCGCGAATGATGACATTCTCGCGGTGGTTGTGCCAGTAGCGGCCATGCATGTAGGAGGCCAGCAGTTCGTTCTTGAGGTTCTCTTTCAGGCAGGGCTGGCCTTCCAGGTGATACCAGAACGGATGATTGTCCTGGCTGACGCGCTGGGTCTCCACCAGACCGATGGATGGGCCAAACAGCCCTTCACCTTCCACGATGACATTCTCACCGCATTCTTCGCGGATGACCTGCAGTGTGCGGCGAATCACCTCGACCGGCGTCACATTCTTCTCGCGGAAGATGCCTCCGAGATAGTGCGCAAGGCTCGGGCCATCGAGTTTCAGGTAACCGATCTTCCAATCGCGGACGAAGGTGCGGACAATGTTGCGCAGCCACTGCATCGCCTCGGGCACCGTGTAGTCGATCATCATGCACTGGCCAACATTGGAGGTCTTGCGCACCAGTGGTTTGCCTGTCTTGGCATCGCGGATCATCCACTCGGGATGCTGGCGGACAACCTTCGTCGCGACGTTGGTGAGATACGGAGCAAGCCACAGTCCAAGCTCCAACCTGCGCTGGCGCAGCATGGCCGACAGCTTCTTCATCCCCGAGGGGTACTTGTGGCAGGGCGTGAGCCACTCGCTGGCGTGGTCGCACCAGCCGCCATCGACGATGAGGTAACGCATCCCCGTTGGCTTAAGGCTCTCTAGCACCGGCAGGCTCTCGCGCAGATCTTTTTCGCTCTTCTCCTCGCGCCAGTATTGCCAGTCGCTCCATCCGATGACGGTCTTGCGCGGCACCCGCGCGTGGGCGAGGTCGGCCGTGCGGCGGGCAAAGACATTCACACACTCCGCGAATGTCCGTCCGCGGACCACCACAAACTCCTCCATCGCCACCTGTTGTCCCGGCTGCATCTGTCGCCCAAACAGATTGCACCACGCCGACAGACGGATGCTCTTCCCACGAGTATCCAGCAGCAGATATGCCTCCCATCTGCTCCCGGTCGTGAACCCCACCAGCACGATATCCTTTGGCCCGAGTTGGATCACCGTCATGGGGTGGCAAAGGAGTTGCCATTCATCGCCATGCGTTGCTCCCCACCACTTAATCTTCGGTGGCTTTTCCCCGCCCCGCAGGCTGCGGAACCCGCGTGAGTTGCCGGGCATGTAGTACTGCTCCTGGTACACTTCCAGGCCCTTAATGCCCAGATCGATATCGAAGAGGCGCACCTGCTCCACCACGCCCGGGCGCCCGCCTTCCGGCAGCGCAACCGACACCTCATGGATCCTCGCACCCTCCTCATCGCGGCGCTGCACTTGAGCCTTCAAGCGGCTCGTTCTACCCCGCTCATGCAGCGCGACAGGCTCGATCAGCAGTTGGTCCAGAAGGTGCCGTTTGCTCATGTTCATCCTCGTTACCTGTTTCAACACGGTCTCTCTTGCAATGCTTGGCGAGCATCGTAGTGACCAAAGCAAACGGGGGAAAGCCTGTTCTCTCAAATGCTCCGTCCCCGCCCGTCAGGCCATCATCCGTACGAGTCTCATTTGCCGTCCGATGGCCAACCACCAAGTCGCCCTCCAGCGCACGCCTCTGAAATGACGGGGAAAATGGCGACGCAATGACAACGCACAGCCACGAATGCGGTAGATCAGTGAGCGCCAACAAAGTTTGTTCCCGACACACAGATAGCCCCGGAAATGGGGCGTTCCGATAAGGAGTTGCCTGTGAATCGTATGCGGTTGTTCGTATCGGCCGGTGCCGTCCTGCTGGCCATGTTCGCGGTTTCTGCTCGCGCGTTCGGACAGAACATCCCGATGATCGACCCAACCAAGGCCAAGCCTCAGGAAGTGAAAGGCAAGGACGAGAAGATGGCACCGATTGGCACCATCGAGGTCGTCGACGGCAAGTCCGGCAAGGCCGCCAAGCTCACCTTCCCTTCCGGTACCGGCCTGTTCACCAACCCTCTGAAGGCGACTCCCGACTGGGACCAGACCGACGGCTTCAGCTTCTGGGTCAAGGGCGATGGCTCCGACAGCCTCGGCGGAATCGAGCTGATGGACGACACTTACGCCTTGCGTTACGCGTACGCCTTTCCCATCGACTCCACCGAGTGGAAGAAGATCACCGTCCGCTGGTCGGACCTGGCCCCCGAACTGACCGGCCCATTTGTTGACCCGGCCAAGGGCACCGCTCCCTCCAAGTTCGTCGCCATGTCGCTGGGCAAGTGGTTCTACTGGCGCGACTACCCGGCCTATTCCTACACGATCGAGAACGTTGTGCTGGAGAAGAAGCTGCCTCCCGCCGATACGACCGACTACACCGCAACGTCCACCGGACTGGCGCAGATCGCCCAGAAGATCAAGGCCAAGAAGCCCATCACCATCGTCACCATGGGAGACTCGCTGACCGACACCAAGCACAACTCCAACACCAAGATCGCCTGGCCGCAAATGCTCGCGGACAAGCTCAAGGAAGTCGGCGTGGACGCCAAGGTCATCAACCCGGCCGCCGGCGGGACAACGCTCAGCCAGAACATCGTGACCATGCCCAGATGGGAGAAACTCGCCCCTAATCCCGACCTCGTCATCATCAACTTCGGCGGCAACGACTTTGACACCAAGGTCACCGGCGCCATGTTCAAGAACAACCTGGAGCATGCCGTCGACCGCATCCGCCGCGATACCAAGGGTTCGGCTGACATCCTGATCGTCACGACCTGCCCTGGCTTCAAGCGTTGGGATACCTACAAGGATCTCGAGCAGGCCGGCCGCGATGTCGCGGCCGAGAAGAAAGTCGGCCTCGTCGACCTGGCGACTGAAGCCCGCAAACTCGGCACCGCCGAGGAAACCCTGAAGATGAACTTCTGGCATTGGGACAACGTCCACCTCGGCCAAAAAGGCAAGGACATGTTCCGCGACCTGGTCTTCCAGGCCATCCAGAACGGCAAATAGTCTTGCCAACCTGAACAGAAGCGGGGCTGGTGGCCTTACCTGGTCACCAGCCCTTCCATTTTGACTACCTCAAAATCCCGGCCGTGCACGCGCTTGAGAGTGTCAATCTCCTGGTCATTCCAGCGCGGATCGGGTGCGCCGGTGACATACCAGTCGCCACCGTTGTCGGCGACGATCATGCCGTATTTCTTTAGCCCCTTGAGAATGGTCTGGGCAACCTGCGGGAAGCCGTTGATATCATAGCTGGCCTTTAGGCGCACGCGCATGCCCATCGGCGGCAGAGTGGGGTCGTTGCTCCGAGCGGCATAGTGAGTGGCCGGCGGAACATATGCCCGGCGGCTGCGCGTGACGGTGAAGCGCACCGCGTGCGTCAGTTCTCCCTGCTCCACGATCTCATCGTAACGGACCAGACCTGGCAAGATCGGCAAGCCGGCCGCGTCACTGCTCGACCAGCCGGCCGGCCGGAGCTTGTTGCTGTTCAAATCAAAAATCGCCCCGCCGGCCGCGCCCCACCTCTTATTCGCGAGATCCGGGAATCCTCTGAACAGTTCGTACAGCTTCCAGTTGTCGCGATCCAGCACCAACACATGCCGATCGCCGGGTGCGTTTGCGCCGCCTTCTATTGGAGCATCCAGCGGTATCGGGTATGGCCCGGGATCGCTCTCGCCACCATAGGACCTGAACACGATCGGCACTTTGGGCTGCGTGCCGCTGACAACAACGTACGGAATTCCGTACGGCGTTCCAAAGTCCGGATGCAGGGATTTCTCCAGCCCGATCGACGCCACGATCTTCGCGCTGTTTGGATCGACGGCTTCCGCGGAGATATCCTTGTTCCACGGGTTGTCGGCCGGGAAGATGCGCCTGCCATGCAGCGATGCACCAACCCCCAGGTCGGGCAACACGGCTGCCGGTTGTGACACCGGTGCCTGGCCGACGGCCCAGACTCCACAGACGACGGTTCCAAGCAGCACTGCCATCCGTAAGGTTGGACTCATGCTCTCATCCTACCTGCTCTGTCAGTCTCACACGAGCAGGTAGCAGGGGCATGGTATATCCAACCCAGCAGAATCGTTACGTACCGTTGAATTCCGGAATCACGCACCCATGTAATGGCGACAGTCCTGTCGCCATGCCGCGCCTAGCTTGCCGTACCCGGCCGCGACGTAAAGGCGTAGGGACGGGCGCACAAGATTCGCCATTCGCCATCCCTCTTGTTCAGCACGAGAACGATGTGCGGCTTGTACGGCGGCAGTTCCTTACCTGCCGCGTCCCGCATGCCCGTTAGTGTGCTCTCACTATCCACCACCGCCACATCGCCCGACACCAGACGCAAAGACGTGGTCGTCATGTGGTAGGTGCACGTCTTCATCGGCCCTGAGTGCTCGTCTCGAAAGAGGGCCTGCACCTGCTCGCGCCCTTTGGCGATCCGTCCCCAGGGATTGATCAGATCGCCATCATCATGCCAGACGGAAGCCATCTGTGCTGGCTCATGCCTGTTCCACGCGGCCACAAAGTCGCCTAGCCGCCTCTCGATGGCGGCGATATCCTGTTGCCGCGAGCCGGCAAGCGCTTCCGTGGCGAACGTATCTCCGCTAATCCCATACTGTGATCCACTCATAGAATTCCCCTTTCTGCGGGCACCCAAAGCGAAATCCATGCCAGCACACCTGAACCATGCCGGTGGCGAAGTTTGCACCAGCGCCGGGATCGGTGCTATCTTGTCCGCCGCTGTTCGGGAGCACTCCCCGAGAGTGATCAAGATCGCGAGGTACGCCCGATATGTATCCCGGCGCCGATGTCTGTGAATTGTAGAAAGCCAAAATGAGTACCAAGAATTCCCTGCTCCCTGCAACGCCTCACCTCCAGTGTGTCCAGGCAACGACCCAGCCAAACTCCATTTCCTGCCCGCTGGACGTATCCCCGCATTACGACATCGGCAAGCCGCTGCTCAAAGATATCTGGGTCGATCCCGTTTCCGGCGACGACGGCGCCGATGGCTCGACGCGAACGCAGGCCTTGCGCACCCTCGCCCGAGCCTGGCGGATGATCCCCCTGCGCATCGAAGGGCACGGCTGGCGGATCATGCTCGCCGCCGGGCGCTATGAGCCCCATATTGCCGACCAGATCATGATGGAAGACCGGCAGGGCACGCGCGAATGCCCCATAATCCTCCAGTCCGCCGATGGACCCCTGACCGCCGAATTGCCAATGGTTGAATTCTGCCGCTGCCACTTTATTTACCTTCTTGACCTCAAGATCGTCACTGCGAGCAACTCCAAGATCATCCCCAGCCAGGACTGCGTGTTGCACTTCACAGCCTGCCGTGATGTGCTGGTGCGCGGCGTGACCGCAATCGGCATGGCTGAAGCCGGCCGCCCGCTTCCCGCCATCGTCCTCAAAGCCAACCAGTGCCTTCGGTTGTACGTGGAAGATTGCGACTTCTCCGGAGCCCAGGGCAATGCCCTGGACTACGTGGCCGTCCAATACGGGCATATTGTCCGCAACCGCATGCACGGGACGCGCTCGGAGGTCATGTATGTCAAAGGCGGATCCGCCCACCACCTGATCGCAGGCAACGAGCTCTATGATGGCGTCAATCATGGAGTGGCGGCCGGCCAAGGCACGGGCTTCGAGTACATGGTGCCACCCTGGCTGCACTACGAAGCCTACGACATCAAGATCGTCAACAACATCATCCATGATGCCGGCGGCGGCCTGGCGGTGCTGGGCGGCTACAACATCCTCGTGGCGTGGAACACCTGCTACCGCGTAGGCACTTCGCGCGACACGATCGTCGTGGGTTTGGGCGGCCGCGGACCCAGCAGTTGGAGCCCTGCCCGCCGCGCCCAATACCATGCCATGGGAGGCTGGTGCCAGGGCCAGAGCGCCCAGGGCTACAACATCCCCAACCGCAATGTGCAGATCCGTAACAACGTCATTCTTAATCCCGACGGCTTCGAGTCGCGCTTCGCTCACCTGGGCATTTCCGGGCCGGTAGCCGTGGCTCCCGGCGGGAACCTTCCGCCACTGTCGCGTGCCGACGATGGCCTGGTGATCCGGGGCAACATCATCTGGAACGGCCCGGCCGACAAGCCCTTGCTGGACGATGTCGAAGGTGTCTACCACCTGGCCGCCAGACCGACGGCCGACGCAGCGCAACTGCTGCGCGATAACGCCATCAACACGTTGAAGCCCGAGCTGATCGATCCGGAGCACGGTGATTTTCGCCCGACCCCAGGGGGCAATCTCTATCGATGTGCCACCGACGCGATCCCCGACTTCGATTGGTTCGATGCGCCCACCCGTCCGGCCGTGCCGCCGGGAAACCCCAATAATCAGGTCATTCTTGACCGCGCCGGACATCCGAGATTGCCGGGCGGGCCGCCGGGAGCGTTCTCCCGCTAACTTTCCCAAACTCAGCGAGGAAGTCGATCTATCATGAAGAAAGTCCTCTCATTACTGCGGCAGATACACCTGTATCTGGGACTGTTCCTGGCGCCGTGGATGCTGATCTATGCACTGAGCACCATGGCAATGAATCATCGGGAGTATTTCAAGGAGCACTATGGCGGGACGCCGGCGAAGTGGCAGGTGGAGAAGGAGCAGACGCTCGCGCCTCCATTCAAGGCTGATGCATCTGCGCAGGAGATGGCCGCTTCCATCCTCCAGGGTGTGAACGAGTACGGCAACTTCAACGCCAATCTCAGCCGGGACCGGCAGAAGCTGACGATCAATCGCAGCGACCCGGTGACGCCTCGGCGGTTTACGTATACACCCTCCGACGGCAAGCTGGTGATCGAGAAGCAGGAGTTTCGGACTACCTCGTTCCTGGAAGGCCTCCATCGCCGGCGCGGGTTCCAAAGCTCATTTGTGCCTGACAGGCTCTGGGGAGCGTCGGTCGACCTGGTCATCATCTCGATGGTGCTCTGGGTGCTTTCGGGAGTGTGGATGTGGTGGTCACTAAAACCCACGCGACGGCTGGGCATGGTTATGGCCGGCCTCGGATGCGCACTGTTTGCCCTGTTCCTCTTCTCGATCTAACTAATGGAGCACCACTGCGATGAGCGATGATACTGCTGTCAATTCCGAAGCGACTACGCCCGGCCGAAAGCGCACCTTTGACTGGTTGAATCGGCGCACGCATCTGTACCTGGCGCTGGCGCTTCTGCCCTGGTTCCTGGTCTACGGCGTCAGTTCAATCTTCTTCAGCCATCCCACCTGGTTCGAAAAGGCGCCACCCAACACCGTGCTGTTCGAGCGCGCATACGAGCTGGACCCGATTCCCGCGGATGCCGATCTGAAGCCCATCGGCCAGAAGATCCAGAAAGATGCCGGCCTCGAGGGTCACTTCAACGTCTTCCGCGGCCCCAATGGTTCGATCAACCTGTGGACAACCACGTTCATGACCTCGACCCAGGTTACCTACGACCCGAAGAATCACACGCTCAAGGCGGAGAACAGTGTCTTCCGATTTGGCAGTTTGCTCACCCGTCTGCACACCAGGGGTGGGTTTGAGAACCCGGGCCTACTCCATCAAGCCTGGTCGATCATCGTTGATGTCGTGCAACTGGCGATCATTCTCTGGGTCATCTCGGGATTCATCATGTGGTGGAAGCTGCGGCGCCATCGAACCTGGGGCCTGCTGGCCACGGCCGCCGGCATCGTCTCTTTCGCGATCTTCATGGCGAACCTGTAGGCCTGTTCACCGCCGAGGCCGGCTTTACCTCCAGTCGGCGCAGGGGTAAGACTGGTGTTCATGAAAACGCGCAAACAATCCGTCGGTCTTGCACGGATTGGCACGACCCAGCCGGGTGACGTCCCTGCCCGCTCCGTTAAGAATCTCAAACTCCGAGTCGGCGCGAACGGGCACCACCTCGTCGATCGGGAGGGCAAGCCGTTCTTCTATCTCGGCGACACATGTTGGCTGCTTTTCCAACGACTCAACCACGAGGAATTGGAGGAGTATCTGAGGGACCGTGCGGCCAAGGGCTTCACAGTGATGCAGGCATACGTGGTCCGCGGTTTGGACAAGCAACACCCCGACGGCAACTCGTCGCTCCTCGGCGCGACGCCCTTTCTCGACCGTGACCCGGTCCGGCCCAACGAGGAATTCTTCAAAAACGTGGACTACGTCGTCAACCGGGCGAACGAACTGGGACTGGTGATGGGCCTGGTGACCGCCAAGTCGTGGCACGTCACCGAACATCCGGAGAAGATGTTCGATGAGAGCAACGCCCACGCGTTCGGCAAGTTCCTGGGCCAGCGCTACCGGAACAACGCCGTCTTGTGGTTTCCCGGCGGCGACTCCGCCCCAGGGAAATATGACGCGGTGTGGGTGGCAATGGCCAGAGGTCTGAAGGATGGCTGCGGCGGCAGCCAACTCGTGTGCTACCACGGGCAGGGGCGCACTTCGTCCTCCATGTGGTTTCATCGGGCAGACTGGCTCGATTTCAACTCCATCCAGTCCGGGCATGTTCTGACGGCGGACAGTTACGCGTTTGTCAGCAACGACTATGCGCTGACGCCCCCTAAACCGACCGTGGATATGGAACCGGCATATGAGAATCATCCCACCGGGGCCGGCCAGCCGCCCATTGATTCCCACAAGGTGCGAACCCAGGCCTACCTGGCGATGCTCGCCGGGGCGGCGGGACACGGCTACGGCGCGCTCGACCTGTTCTACTTCTATAAAGACCCCGACGGTCCGTTCCCCAAGAATGGTTTCCAGCATTGGCGCGCGGCGATGGCCTATGAGGGCTCTCGACAGATGGGCCTGCTGCGCCGCCTCTTCGAGCAGCGACATTGGTACGAAATGGTCCCCGACCAGTCGGTGCTCGCCTCCGAGCCTGCGAGCGGTCCGTTTCGCCTCGCTGCGGCGCGGGCGCAAGACCGGAGTGTCGCGATCGCCTACACGCCCGCGGGCGAGCCCCTGAAAATTTCCATGAACGCGGTCAACGGACCTCAAGTCAAAGCGCAGTGGTACGACCCGCGCACTGGCGAGTGGAAAGCCGTCGGCCAGTATCCCAGGGAAGGCATCCGGGAGTTCGCGCCGCCTTCCCGCGGCGCGAAGGACGACTGGGTCCTGGTGCTCGATAGCGTGCCGTGAGAACAAGGCTCCCCATGGCGCTGCTCTCAGCGGCATGGGGAGTCTCAGACAGAGCCTAGAGCCCTGTCTACTGGTTTTCCATCAGTCGCATGTTGTCGATGAACAGCGTCGAACCGGTCGCATCCGGCGCGGTGAACACCGTCTGGAAGATGCACGACAGGTCCAGCGGCCGTTTACCGCCATCATCGGTGATCCCCAGCAGCGGCACAGTAACCTGATTTGCCCCGCTCTTCAGGTCAAACGTGATCGTCTTGCGCGCTGACCATGCCGAAGAGACATTGGCGGACACTTGATCGCGCATGGACAGAACCAGCTTGACGTTCTTCTCCTGCGGGTTGAACACGTCAAACCGGAAGGATGTAAATCCGCGCCAGTCCTTGTTGCTCAGCCTCCCGAAACTATCGAAGTACGTGTCCTTCTCATCGAAGACCATCTTGCCGGAATTGCTGCCCAGAGTCGCGTGCTCGGCCACCGGCGTAATCGCTTCCGACCACCCGGTCCTCTCATCTTTCTCCCAGGAGGCCAGCACAAACTCCTGCGGGCAGACGGCGGGGCTATCGATCTTCATCAGCCGGCCAATATGGTACGCCATCTCCTTGCGGAACTCCGCCAGCCGCGCCTCCGGCAACTCGTCACTGGCAACATTGCCCGTGCCATCGGATGTCTCCAGCGTGGCCGCCTTCCGGTCCGGCAGTTGGTCCATCCAGTAATCCAAGGCCTCCCTGGCAACCTGCACGCGAGCCGCCACCAGCGGGTCCTTATTGCCGGCCATCTCAGCCACAAGACGCTGCAGCGTCCGGGCGTATCGAAGGTCCGTGATGCCCTGGCGGCTCTGCTCCAGCTCAAGCGTTGGGATGCAGTCGGGGAACACCACCGAACCAAAGGCGTTCAGTTCCTGAGAGTCAAACGGGTTGTACGGATCGCTGGTGGCGGAGTAGTAGTGCCACTCGCACTTACCCTTCAGCCCAAGCGCTTCCATCTTCCAGAAGTGCGCTCCAAAGTAATACCGGCCCAGGCCGCCGTTGACGAACCATGGCTCGCACCCGGCCGCTTCCACGCGCTCGATGACCGATCGCGTCATCAGCCAGTGATTCCGTCGATTGGTCCCAAAGTTGCCCCACCAGCCGTTGTTGAACCCGGCCTTGCGCAGGTAGGGGGCGCAGAGCATCAACTCGCGATATCCGTTGATGTCGCCGATGGTCACGATATCAGGGACCTTCTCATGCGTGAACTTGGCCACCAGTTGCGCCATCGCCTCCTTGCCATCGTTGGTCGTCTCATCACACAGCGAATAGATCACCTTCTGGTTCTTCTTCTTCGCCGCCGCATCCAGCTTCTTAAGCACAGCGCAGTACTCATCCTGCTGCTTGGGATCCAAAAGGTCCTTGAACCGGCCGTACATGTTCATCGTGTTGGCAAAATAGATCGGCTGATCCATGCCGACCTTCTGATACAGGTCGATGAACTTCTCCCACTCCGACACATCATCGTTCGCCAGGGGCAGGGCGCTGCCCGTCGCACTGGTGTTCATGCCGTAATCGCGCTGTAAGACAAGTTCCTTCTCAATCTGGTCCCACCATGCCTGGGTATCGCCAAAGTAGAGATCCTTCCACGGGAAGCTGTAGTTCAAGAGCATGGACGCTCCTGGCCCGTCGAGCTTGATCGGCAGGACCTCCAGCGCCAGCGGGAACTTCATCGTGCCGCCTTTTTCTGCCGACACGGTAACGACGCCCCTATAGGTTCCGCCGGCCGCATCTGCCGGGACATGGAGCGTCATCCAGAACTGCCGTGTAACCTGCGGCTCGGTCTTGGCGATGACATTCTTATCCATCACCAGGTACGGTTCCGGCGTTATGCCTGCCCCGCGGGCACGCTTGTTCGCCAGCTCCCAATATTTCACATAGCCGACTTTGATCTCGCTGGCCGCAATCCTGGCGCCATTGGGGCCTCCCAGTTCCGAGCAATCGCAGCGTACGCTGCCGATCTGCTTGAACGGGACTACTGCCAGGTCAACCGGCTCAAACTGGCCCAGGCTGGCGTAGGCCTTGAGCTCTTTGACGTGGTTCTGATAGTTCCCGTTGGTCCAGGGATAGACCTTCTGTCCGGGGTTGCGGATGACCGCAAAGCCGGCATCCTTTTCTTCCTGGGTCTGTCCATCGCAATACGCCTCGCGCACCTTCGCCAGCGGAAATCGCTTGTCGAAGGAATACTGCATCAAAGCATCAAGGTCCGAGAGATACTTCTTGTGGGCAGCCTCCTGAGCCTTGGGCGAAATGATGACATAGTTCATCGCCCCGGTATAAGACTCCGGACCGGCGTCCACCTTCACCTGGATGGCGATCTTGCCGTCTGTCGCGTCCACTTCCTGCGTCACCACATCAAAGCGGCTTTTGACATACCGGTTGAACAGGTTCAGGCCCTTCTCGTAGTCATCGTACTTGTGGAGGTAGATCCACTGGTCCATGTTCCCGCGGTTGCGGACCTGTTTGAAGACTTCCTTGCCCTGATACAGCAGCGTGAACGAACCATACGGGAAGAACTCATACTCTCCCCAGTCGCCCAGGCTGGTGGTCACAACATACTTGCCCGGCGGCACATCGACCATAAATGGCGCTGCGCCGGCGATCCAGCTTGCCAGCAAATCGTTGGGGCCGGGGCGTTTCTTACTGTGCAGTGGGCCACGTATTTCCACCCAGTCGGTCTTGGTCTCACCCGTGACACCGGTCCAGCCGAAGGCCTTCTCCTTGGAGTAGTCGCTCGCCACGGTAACCGGCGTAAAGCCCGCACTGACCGGCGCAACATCCTCCAGGCTCCTGGACTTGGTCGTGCCAAAGGCAAACCGCAGCATGCCATCCGGCGCCACCGCCGCCGGCGCTCCTGCCGGGGCTTCCTTCTCTTGGGCAAGCACCATCGAGGCCCCAACCCCAAACGCCAGCAACGCCATCGCAACTGCTCCCGCAGCCAACCATCGATTCCGCGCAACCATGTTGTTCTCCTCAACCTGTTAACAAGACCTACCAGCCAAAGCACCCAACCGACTCAAGACAATGTGGTGTTGTTTTTGCGATTATCCGCTATTTGGTCCGCCCTACAAGCTAATCTCGGAGGTACATCACAAGACTGAAGAGCGGAATGGAGAAGCGGAGGTGCCTGCACGCTTCCTTATCACACATGGAGCGGGCGAATGCGGAGGATATCGCCGAGTTCCCAACCGAGGAATCCGCTGTGGACTTCATCTATGCTCGGATGGTGATCAATTTTCGCCTCAACGGCGACACCCGTTTCGACAAGTGGAATGCGAGCCGAAAGGCATTCCCACTGCCCCGTGCTGAAGACTTCGGTGGGCGGACGTTGCCACGCTGAATCAGTGACCGTGCATTCGAGTCCGGATAAGGAGTCAGGAATCGTAGATGGTACTTACGGGTCATGGCATATCGATTTCTGGCCCGTCTTCTGGATCCACGCAGAAAACCTCAGTGATACACAAGCGGGTAGGCTTCAGGATGCTCTAGCGAATCCAGGCACAGATCAACATCCAGGTCAGGCCAATGAACATGGTCGGGTGATACGAGTTGGACGTTCAGTATGCTATGGATGCGCGCCTCGCGGAACCACGGGAAATCATCATGCGACAGAAAGTACTCTTTGTCGTGCACAAGCAGCCATAGGCCGCGACCGTCGATGTGTGTCACCTCAGCCGAAATGCTGGTGCCAGGCGTGGATGAGTTCATCTCTATGTTCCTATCCCAAATGCTAGCCAGTAAGCGTTGAGGCGGCAACACAGGGAACCGCTCTTGTCGCGCCGTCCTCCCTTCTTCGTTGCGGCGTGAGCGGTACACCGCGGGCGTGAGACATCGTCTTCAACACATGGAGTGCTGCGCATGTGTCGCGCAGGCGCGCACCGCGACTTATGACAATCTTCCCACTTTTTCAGAACTCGACCCCCAAAAACCAATGGAAAATCGCAAATCCGCCCCCCAAGTGGTGCGCTTTGTGCGCACAAACCGCGACACCGCC